>CAZZDI010000047.1:0-16851 GCA_964653155.1 uncultured Flavobacteriaceae bacterium
TATAGCTCATTGCGGCTGAATTCCTTAATCGGAATTCATTGCAATTTGCTATCTTCGGTTTACGGCGGAAAATCTTCGCAGATTTCCCGCAACGAGCCATACACAAATCCGTTGGCAGTAACTTGTGAAAGTTATGAACGGAAAAGAAATTTATAAATATGTAGACAAATCATTATTAAGTCTAAAAAAGGCCGATTTAATGTTTCGTCCTCACCCTAATATACCGACTGAAATGATTGAGTGACTGGATTCCTTGGAAAGCAGTTTCAAGCAAAGTAACCGACAAAGATATTCTTGAACTGGAAAATCAGATAGAGCTAGAATATCCAGAGCTTTATAAAGACTTTTTGAAATACAACCATTTTTATGAATTAGAAAATGTTGCAGAGATGACTTTCTTTAAACATTGCGTTAGAGATTGGAAAAGTAATCTAGCGGAATATTATTTTGACTATTGGGAGCCTGAAGAATTAATAAAAAAAAGGGGTTATTCCTTTTGCAGACTATAGCGATTGGGGAATTGTCTGTTTTGACACAAACCGAATGAATCAGAATGATTGCCCTATTGTTATGTTTGACTGCGAAACCTTACACGATGAATCTGTTACATTCAAGGAACTATATGACTGCTTTGAAATAATGGTTAGAGAGCTATTAAACGAATTGAATGAATAATAAAACCTACTACCAACAACAGTAACCGTTGCGCAAGCCCATAATTTCTAAAAAACAATGCTATCATTTGACAGTATCAAATGACAGCATTAAAGATGAAAATTCTTAAAACAAAATACCGATAAAACAGTTAAGGTGAACAAATCACCCCTTCACATCCAAAGCATCGCGAAGCGCATTTCCAATAAGCATAAAAGCCATGACCAAACTCATAATGCACAGCCCGGGGATGATGGCCAAATAGGGTTTTCCTAAAATAATATAGTTGTAATGGTCTTTAATCATCGCGCCCCAACTGGCCATGGGCGGTTGCGCACCAATACCCAAAAAGCTGAGTCCGCTTTCAATTAAAATGGCGGCAGCAAAATTGGCAGCCGAAATCACAATAACGGGTGCCATGATATTGGGCAAAATATGTTTGGTGATGATTCTAAAATCGGTGTAGCCCAAAGCTCGGGCTGCGGTAACATATTGCATTTCCTTGGTACTGATTATTTGTCCGCGTACCACACGCGCCACCTCCACCCACATCGTCAATCCTACGGCAATAAATACCTGCCAAAAACCTTTGCCCAAAGCCAATGTAATGGCAATCACCAAAAGCAAGGTGGGGATGGACCAAGTAACGTTGATTATCCACATGATAACGGCATCTACCTTTCCGCCGAAATAGCCCGCCAAACTGCCCATTAAAACACCAATAATCAATGAAATAAACACCGCCACAAAACCGATAAAAAATGATATTCTGGCACCCACCAACACCCGACTCAACAAATCGCGACCATATTTATCGGTACCGAACAAAAAGGTTTTTTCAGCTATAAAAGCCTCTGCATCCTGATTTGGGAAAGCCGATAGTTCGATGGTTTTTTCGGCTCCTTCCAATCCATCGGCAGCATATTCGGTATAGGTTAATGTTTCGTTTTCGATATTGTAATCTGAAATAGGAATTTCGGTAGAGGCGTTTTTCTTTCCGAAGAACATTTTATCGAACCAAGACTGCTCGCCTTCCAGTTTTGACGGAATGGTTAACATGCTTACCGCAAACCCCGGTTTTTGGGAATGGATAGACAGGTGCATTTGGTTGGCATACTGCGAATCGTCGGGCGCAAACATATAAGCAAACACCGAAACAACCCCCACTAAAATGATAAAAAAGAAACTAAAAACGCCCCAAAAGTTGGTTTTAAACTTTTGGAGCGCCAAGTGTTTCAACGAATTGGATTGACCCATAAAATTATCGGGCTTAATTTTTTACGTTGGCTTTTGTGGCCGCCACATTTTTAAGGGGGTAGGCCATTCTTAAATCTTCAAGTACATTTAAAGCTTCCTCGATGTACACGTCTTGGCTAAGGCTTTCGTGCCAACGTTCGCGTTTTTCCTTTAAATCGGTAGTATCTTGGGTAAACAGTTGTTTTTCAAAGCTGGTGGAATCAAAACTTAAATGGTTTTGATAATCTGAAATAGCATCAAACTTTTTCGCTTCGGCTTCATTGGCTTCAATTTGCGCCCTATAGGTTTTGTAATTTAACGAATAAACGGTTTCGTCTATTTTACTTTTTACCCATTTGGCATTTTCTTCAATCAACTTTAATTGTTCGTTGTTGGCCATGCGCCGTTTACTTTTTTCAACCGTGGCATCGTAATCAAAATAATTTTCCCAGGGTTTATAATTTGCTGCATCAATTTCATCGTACGGCAGTGGGTTCTCTTTATCCTTCTCTCCCACGTCAATAAAGCTGAAACGCCCAGGTACCTTAACGTCGCTTTTTACACCTTCCAACTGTACCGATCCGCCATTGATCCTGTAATATTTCTGGGTGGTTAATGCCAAAGCGCCTAAATCACCACTGGTATTATTACGTAGCATATTGTTCAAATTAATTACGTTTTGTACGGTTCCTTTTCCATAGGTTTGTTTGCTGCCTATAATAATGGCTCGTTTGTAATCTTGCATGGCGGCGGCCATAATTTCGGAAGCCGAAGCCGATATTTCGTTTACTAAAATAACCAACGGCCCATCCCAACTTATGGATTTATCGCGGTCGTTAAGCACTTCTTTAGCTTTTCCTGTTGAGCGCACCTGTACAATGGGGCCTTCCTCAATAAACAATCCGGCCATATCGACTACCGTGGGCAGCGAACCGCCACCGTTGTTTCTTAAATCCAGGACTAAACCTTCCATACCTTCGGCCTTCAATCGCTCTATTTCTTCCTTAACATCTTTGGCCGCATTAACATTTTTGTAATCTTTAAAATCGACATAAAACGCCGGTAGGTTGATTACGCCAAACTTTTGACCTTCTTTTTCAACAATGGATGATTTTGCATAAGTTTCTACCAATTCTACCACATCGCGGGTAATGGTAATGTCTTTTATTGTACCATCCACTTTTTTAATGGTAAGCGTCACTTTAGTTCCTTTTGGCCCTTTTATGTATTTAATGGCATCGTTAATACGCATCCCCACAATACTTACCGGAAATTCTTCATCCTCCTGCTTCACTTTTAAGATGACATCTTCCACATCAAGCTCTTTACCTCGCCAAGCTGGCCCTCCGGAGATTAGTTCCACTACTTTTATGTAATCCATACGTTTTTGCAGTCTGGCACCAATACCTTCCAGTTTTCCGGACATACGTTGATCGAAATCTTCCTTATTACGTGGCGCCAAATAGTAAGTGTGTGGATCGAACTCTTCTACGATAGTATTCACGTAAATGGCAAACCAGTCTTCGCGCTTTAAATCATCCAAACTATCGTTAAAATAAATATCGATGGAATTTAACGTGGCTTCTCTGGCCTCTTTTTCCATCTCGACCTCGGTTTTCATAACATAGCTCGGGTCTTTTTCCTTGGCTTGTTTTTCCTGCTTCATCAAATCATCGTAATTGGAAAGCGTAGAAAATTTCAGTTGTTTTCTCCAACGGTCCTTCATTTCCTTTTTGTTTTTTACGAAGGCACTATTATCGTAATCGGTATCGAACTCCTCATCAATGGTATAATCGAAGGGTTGCGACAGCACTTCTCTGTAAATTTCTTTGGCTTCGGCAATACGCTTTACCAAACGCTCGTGCACCACATTAAAAAAGGTGATATCGGTTGCTTTTAATTGGTCGTCAATATCCCGTTTGAATTTTTCAAAATCCTTATAATCCGATTCGTAAAAATATCGTTTTACCGGATCGACCACTTCAATATAATCGTTGAACAATTCCTCTGAAAACGCATCGTTAAACTCTACGGGGTCGTAATGCCCCTGTTCTAAAACAAAGGTGATGATTTGAACCAATAATTTGTCTTTATCCGGATTGCTAAACTTTTTGGTGGTAAAACTGCAAGAAGCGAAAGCCAGCAACAGCAAGAGCAGCAACGCTTTATAATTCCTTTTCATAATATTTCTCATCTAATCAATTTTAATTGCTCCTAATAAAAGCCCATTTTTAAACTTGCCAATTATTTTTCATGCCTCTTTTTGCGTATTTTTCGTTATCCCGATAGCTGCGCAGTTTTGCGCTATGCCTAAAAATTTCGTTTAAAACTACACTAAAAAAACAGCCTTTAAAAATTCCAATCACAATTTCACAAACAGTCTCTGAGCACGACATATTTTTCACTAAAATAAAGAAAAAACTGTGCCAACACAGGTTACGCCCGCTAATTTTTTGTTAAAGGCAGGAAATTGGATATTTACTGAGTAAATTATGTATTTTAGCGATGATTTACTGAAAATAATTCATGACAAAAAAACCACTTATTTTAGTAACCAACGATGACGGCATTAGCGCTCCGGGCGTACGGGCGTTAATTAGTGTAATGAACGCCATTGGCGATGTAGTGGTCGTGGCTCCAGACAGCCCCCAAAGTGGCATGGGGCACGCCATTACTTTAAACTCGACGCTTTTTGCCGAGGAAATCCGTTTGGACGATGGCCCGCAAAAGGAGTACAGCTGTTCCGGAACGCCGGCCGATTGTGTAAAAATAGCCATTAGGGAAATTTTGGGCCGCACGCCCAACCTTTGCGTTTCGGGCATCAACCATGGCTCCAACTCATCCATTAACGTAATCTATTCGGGCACGATGAGCGCTGCCATTGAAGCAGGTATTGAGGGGATTCCCGCTATTGGGTTTTCGTTGCTCGATTACGGTTGGAATGCCAATTTTGAAGCTTCAAAACCGTACGTAAAAACTATTGCGCAACAAGTTTTAAAACACGGGTTGCCCAACGGCGTAGTGCTTAATGTTAATATTCCGAATGTTTCAAAAGAAAACATAAAAGGCATTAAAATTTGCCGGCAAGCCAAAGCCAATTGGGTGGAAGAATTCGATAAACGACAAACGCCCCAGGGCAAAGACTATTATTGGCTCACCGGAAAGTTTGTTAATTTGGATGGCGGCGAGGATACCGATGAATGGGCGCTCGAAAACGGCTATATTTCGGTGGTGCCATCGCAGTTCGATCTAACGGCACACCATTTTATCAAAGAACTGAATTCATGGGAATTAAAATAATAATTTAATGAAGAAAGAAATTTTTATAGGCATGCTGGTAGGACTGGTTGCCAACGCCATTGGCCTATTTTTAACGGCCACATTTTTAGGAAAAGGCGACGATTTCACTACCGTAATCCAAGCCGCTGCCGCGGAAGGTTTTTTAGGAAAACTGATTAGTTTGGGTGCGGTTTTAAACCTCATCGCTTTTTTCATTTTTATAAAAAAACGAAAGGATTATCGTGCCAGGGGCGTACTGCTCATTACCGTTTTTATTGCAGTTTTCACCTTTGTTTTTAAATTGTTTCAATAAATTGAAAAGAACCGTTCAACCCATAAATCCATGAAATACTACATTATAGCAGGAGAAGCATCGGGCGATTTACACGGCTCGAATCTTATGAAAGCTTTAATTAAGCTCGATTCTGAAGCCAACATTAGGTTTTGGGGTGGCGATTTAATGGCCAAGGTGGGCGGCACCCTGGTAAAGCACTACAAAGAGCGGGCTTTTATGGGCTTTGTTGAAGTGATTACCAACCTCAACAAAATATTTAAGGATATTTCTTTTTGTAAAAGCGATATTGAAACCTTCAACCCCGATGTGATTGTGTTTATTGACAATTCCGGTTTTAACCTTCGTATCGCCAAATGGGCCAAAACAGCAGGTTTTAAAACAAATTACTACATTTCCCCGCAAGTTTGGGCTTCGCGCGCCAACAGGGTCAAGGCCATAAAACGCGACATCGATGCTATGTACGTTATCCTGCCGTTTGTAGAACCCTTTTACAAAAAATATGATTACGACGTTACGTTTGTGGGGCATCCATTAATTGACGCCATTGCCAACCGCGAACAAGTGGCCGAATTCAAATTTAGGGAACAGTACCAATTGGGCAGCAAACCCATCATCGCACTGTTGCCCGGTAGCCGGAAACAGGAAATCACAAAAATGCTATCGGTTATGCTCAGTTTAGTGGACCAATATCCCGATTATCAATTTGTTATTGCCGGAGCGCCCAGCCAAGATTTCAGCTTTTACCAAACGTTTATAAAATCTACCAATATTAAATTCATCGACAATAAAACTTACGATTTGCTCAGCATTTCAACAGCAGCATTGGTTACCTCGGGCACAGCCACTTTAGAAACGGCCCTGTTTAAAGTGCCCCAAGTGGTGTGCTACAAAGGCAGTGCCATTTCGTACCACATTGCCAAACGCATAATAACCCTTAAATTTATTTCGTTAGTAAATTTGGTGATGGACCGCGAAGTGGTTACCGAACTGATCCAAAACGATTTCAACAAAAAACGATTGAAGACGGAATTGGATAAAATTTTAGATGCCGAAAGCCGAAAGAACATCTTTTTGGATTATTACGAACTGGAAAAAAAACTGGGCGGGCGCGGTGCCAGCGAAAAAACAGCGAAATTAATTTATGAATCTTTAAAATCTTAAATGCTTGGTGTCCCGAATCATTCTTTTAATCCTTTTAATAGTTAGCTTCAGCAGTTGTAAATCTTCAAAAAGCCACACACGAAACAACACCCGAAACACTAAAATAATCACCAAAAAAAACACGGATGAACCAACCGTTTTCCATACAGAAAACCAGAATACGGTTGCCCCCTCCTCACCTAAAATAAGCTACTCTACTGCCGATCATATTATCAACTACGCCAAACAATTTGAAGGTGTACGCTATAAATGGGGCGGCACCACCAAAGCGGGCATGGATTGCTCGGGGCTGGTTTATGAATCGTTTAAAAACTACAATATTATCTTACCGCGCGCCTCAAAAGACATGGCCAAACGCGGCGAAAAAATAGCTTTAAAAAATGTGCACCACGGCGATTTGCTCTTTTTTAAAACCGGAAACCGACGTAACTCCATTAACCACGTGGGGCTTATTGTTGCCATTCGGAATAACGATATTGAATTTATCCACTCCACGAGCAGCAAAGGCGTGACCATCTCCAGACTGAACGAAAGTTATTGGCTGAATGCTTTTCATGAAGCACGGCGGATTTTGTAGCAGATATTTTTTATCTTAGGAGGAATGAAACTCCTCAATTTCACCATAATAAAACTAACGGCCTGCCTTATTTTGGGTATTCTTTTCGGTTATTATTTTGAGGTTTCTGCTTTTGCTTCGATAGTTGCCACTTCAATTTTACTTGGTATTCTAACAGTCTTTTTTTTCATTGCCCAAAAGCAGTTCAAAAAAACCGTTTGGTTTGGTTTTTTTGCTTTTTTAACGATGTTCGCCATAGGCGTTTTAACCACTAACCTCCATAACCAAAAATATGTCAACATTCATTACTCGAATTATCTTTCCGCGGAAAACAGCATTATAACTACCACAACCTTCAGGGTTCGGGAAGTTTTAAAACCCAACCGTTTTTACCAAAAATATGTAGTTGATATTTTAAAGGTTGACGGCCAAAACACTTCTGGAAAATGTTTGTTGAGTATTAAAAAAGATTCTCTGAAACCCGTTTTAAATGTTGATGCCATTTTTATAGCCAAAACCGAATTTCGGGATATTTACAGACCTTTAAACCCGCATCAATTTGACTATAAAGCATATCTCGAAAAAAAATATATTTATCATCAATTAACATTGAAGGAAGAGGAACTTTTTAAGGTTGAATCTGCCACCCACACGCTTTTGGGATATGCCGACGTCCTTCGAAGCCACATTAACAAAAAACTAGAAAAATTCGAATTCGAAGCCGAAGAGCTTGCTATCATCAACGCGCTTTTACTTGGGCAACGGCAGGACATTAGCGAAGATGTTTACAATAGCTACGCCAATGCCGGCGTCATTCATATTTTGGCCGTTTCCGGGTTGCACGTGGGTATTATTTTATTGATTTTAAGTTGGGTTTTAAAACCACTTGAACGCTTTAAGCACGGGAAATTGGTTAAAACTATTTTTCTCGTCTCACTACTTTGGAGTTTTGCTTTGATTGCCGGATTATCGGCCTCGGTAACGCGCGCCGTTACCATGTTCAGTATTTTGGCTATTGCCAAGAACCTTAATCGCCCCACGAACACTTATAACACCTTGGCGATTTCCATGTTCGTTATTTTACTTTTCAAACCGCTTTTTCTGTTCGATGTGGGGTTCCAGTTAAGCTATTTGGCCGTTTTTTCCATCGTTTCCATCGACCCGCATTTGTACCGACTTTGGCAGCCCAAAAACAAAATTCTCGATATTTATTGGCACACGCTCACCATAACTATTTCGGCCCAATTTGGCATCCTTCCGTTAAGCCTGTATTATTTCCACCAGTTTCCGGGGCTGTTTTTTATTTCAAATTTAATTATCGTACCGTTTTTGGGTGTTCTTCTCGGGTTGGGCATCTTACTTATTTTATTGGCCGTACTGGATATACTACCTCATTTTTTTGCTGATTTTTATGGAGCGATTATCAGCTTGATGAACACCGTTGTAGATTGGGTGGCCCAACAGGAATCGTTTCTATTCCAAAACATTCCGTTTGGCATCTGGCACGTTTTGGCATTTTATATTTTGATTGCTGCCACTTTCAGGTTCTTTTTCAAAAGGAATATCGCTAATTTAAAATTCGTTTTAATTGGAATATTGTGCATTCAGGCCGTATTTATTTATACGGCATTGAACAAGCCTTCCAACGAATTTGTGATTTTTCATAAAAGCAGATTCAGCCTTTTGGGAAATACATCAAACCATAAGGTTTTGGTAGCCGACAATTTAGACAGCATTTCAAGATTGAAAAACAGCACCATTACAGATTACACCGTTGGGAATTTTATAAAAACTATTGAAACAGATTCGCTCCGCCCAGTTTATGTTTTGAACGGAAAAACGATTTTGGTGGTGGATAGTTTGGGAGTTTACAACATAAAAAGCTTTAAACCCAACTATGTTTTGTTGCGGCAATCACCAAAAATCAACCTGAACCGTTTGATCGACTCCATAAAACCGAAACAAATTATTGCCGATGGGAGCAACTATAAAAGCTATATCGAGCGCTGGGAAGAGGTCTGTAAAAAAAGAAAGCTCCCCTTTCACCAAACGGGCAAAAACGGAGCTTTCCTTATCAAATATTAATCATTAGCCTTTAAATTCGGGCTTGAATGCGGTATAATAGGCATTAAAATCTTCTTGCGATTTGATGGCTTTATGGTCGTCTTTTTTGAACATTTTTAAATAAAGCTCCAATTTTGGTGGGGTTTGGTACCCGCGGATGGGCGCGATAACATCGGCATTTTCATCTAAAAACACAATGGTGGGGTAGGCACTGATTTGAAAATACCGTGCCAATTCGTGCGCCGAATTCCTTCTATTGGCATTGGCAGGATCATAATTGGGATTGGTAAACGATCTGTCTTTGTAATTTACCACCGCATTGCCTTCGGCGTTGAATTTTACGGCGTAATAATGCTCGTTTACATAATTGGCCACTTCTTTATGCTGAAAGGTGTTTTTATCCAACATTTTGCAGGGGCCGCACCAATTGGTGTACATATCGACCATAATTTTTTTAGGGTTCTTCTTTTGAAGCGCCAATGCTTCGTCAAAGCTTACCCAGTTTATTTTCTGTGCTGCAGCATTTAAGCTAACAAAGCCCATAGCCACTATAAAAAGTAATGTTTTGTTCATAGTTCCATTTGTAACAAAAGTTGTTCCGAACTTACAAAAAATGCTCCGATTGGGAGCATTTTGGTTTATTTTTAACTTATTTTTTCGTTTAACGGACACCGTGCATGAGTTTTTTCAGCACCGGATTCAATACGAAAATAACCAATCCCGCTAAAGCAGGCACAATAGTAAAAATTAAAAAGAAGGTTGAAAGGCTGTATTCTTTGGTAATGTTTTCAATTTGCCCACCAACCACGGCAGCCAATTTATTTCCGATGGCAATCGCCAAATACCACATCCCGAACATAAGCGCTATCATTCTTGCCGGCACCAATTTACTTACATACGATAAACCAACCGGAGACAGGCACAATTCGCCCAAAGTATGGAACAGATAAGCTAATATCAACCAAACCATGCTTACTTTCATGCCTCCCGAAATACCGTGGCTGCCCCATGCCAACAAACCAAAACCAATGGCCATAATGATTAAGCCCAGTGCATATTTGGTAGCTGCCGAAGGGTTATATTTACTTTCCCACCATTTGGAAAAGAACGAAGCGAAAACAATAATGAAGAACGAATTTAATATACTGAACCACGATACGGTGATTTCGGAAACATCGGCGGTAAATTCGCGCGCCAACATCCAAATTACAAGCCCCCACATACCCAAAAAGCACAACACCAAAACAATGTTTGAAAATGGTATTTTACTGAATGTTTTTTTCCAGAGCACAAAAAGCACATAGGTAATAATAATCAACGGAATTACCGTAAGCAAAGCGTTCACTATATTGAAAACCAATGCAGAATCGCCTTCCAGAACCCTATCAACATTGTCGCGGGCAAACAGCACCAATGAAGATGCGCCTTGCTCGAACGACAACCAAAAGAATACGGTAAAGAATGCAAAAATGATAAAAGCAATCATCCTATCTCTCACAACAGCGGTATAACGCACTATTCTTCCAATAACAAGAAACAAAAATACGGCCAAAGCAAACAATACCGCCACATATTGACCTTCTAAATTTGAGGTCTCTAAAACAGAAAACATATCTATTCCGGCAATTTTAGACATCGGGTCGTTTATGGCATAGCCCAAACCAACTACCGAACATACAATAATTAAAACCTTATCTATTAAGGTAAATGGGTTTGTTTTCTCTGAATTATCTTCATCTTTAATTTGGGAAATGGCATTGTTGGCATCTTGCACATCTTCCACCAAATGTACTTTTGATGGTTTGGCTCCTATTTCTCCGAACAACTTTCCTCCAAACCAAAACTGAAGGGTACCTAACAACATAAAAATTCCGGCAAGACCAAAACCGTAAGCCCAACCAATTTTTTCGGCCAAATAGCCGCACAGCATCATTCCAAAAAATGCGCCGGCATTAACCCCCATATAAAAAATGGTATAAGCACCATCTTTCTTTTCCGGGTTGTTTTTATACATCTCTGAAATAATGGATGTAATATTAGGCTTGAAAAAGCCAGTACCAATTACCAACAAACCAAGGCCAATGTACAGCGATGCCTCGGTTTCTAAAGCCATTGAGGCGTGGCCCAAAGTCATAACTAAAGCGCCAATAACCACCGCCATGCGGTAGCCCGTTAGCTTATCGGCTATTATCCCGCCCACAATGGGTGTTATGTAGAGCAACATGGCATAAGTTCCGAAAAGTGCTCCGGCATTTTCGGCCGACCAACCCCATCCCGGATTGGCTCCTATTACTGTAAATGTTAAAAAATTCACTAAAAGAACGCGCATTCCGTAGAACGAAAAACGCTCCCACATTTCGGTAAAAAACAATACGAACAAGCCTGCGGGATGCCCAATAACCTTGTCTTTAAACAGGTTTTCAATATCGGTATTAACGGTCATAATAAATTAAGTTAGTTTATTTTTTAACGGCCAGATTTTAAACAATACCATGCATCATCTTTTTAAGCTTCCCATTAAATGCCAGTAACAATAATGCTGCTGCCGTTGGGATTGCCGCAATAATTAAAAAGAAGATGGTTAATGAATATGTTTCTGAAATCCTATCGATGTAAGCCCCTGTAAACCCGGCAATGAAATTGGCAATAGCCGATGCCATAAACCAAAACCCAAAAAGCAATCCTAAAAATTTCTTGGGCGACAGTTTACTAACATATGATAGCCCTACCGGCGATAAACACAATTCTCCCATGGTATGGAAAAAGTACGCCAACACCAACCAAACCATGCTTACCGAAGCTGTTTTTACCCCTTGTGGAATACCAAAACTTCCGTAGGCCAAAGCCAAAAACCCAACAGCTACCAAAATTAATCCTAATGCGAATTTTACAGGCCCTGAGGGGTTCCATATTTTTTCCCACATTTTACTGAAAGACGAAGCCAAGGTTATAATAAAGAAAGAGTTGAGTATTTGGAACCACGATACGGTAACCTCGGTGGCTTCCAAAGAAAACTCACGATATACCTTCCAGAGTCCCAAGACCCAAATAATTACAAATGAAATAGCCGTAAAGATGACGGTTAACGGATATTTGGCGTATATTTTTTTTGATAATCCGAAGAGCACCCATGTTACTATCATAATTGGAAAAATAGTAAGAATGGCATCAACGGCTTTAAATATGGTTCCGGAACTGCCCTCTAACGAGCGTTGGGTAAAATCTTTTGCAAATAACGTCATTGAGCCCCCGGCCTGCTCGAAAGCAAAGAAGAAAAAGATACTGGCCACCATAAACACGGCTACCACAACCAATCGATCTTTTACCACGCTTGGGGTTGTTACCTCGGCGTGTTCTTCTTCAAAAACCTCAATAGATTTCTCGGCCTTTGCCGGCTCTTCTCCAATAATTCCGAATATTTTTTGTCCGAAATAAAACTGCAACATCCCGAAAAACATAAAAACACCAGCCAGCCCAAAGCCATAATGCCAGCCTACTTTTTCACCAATATAGCCACAAAGCAACATGCCTAAAAAGGCTCCGGCATTTATCCCCATGTAAAAAATGGTATAACCTGCATCTTTTTTCGAGCTTGTATCGGGGTACAATTGGCCTACCATCGAGGAGATGTTGGGCTTGAACATACCGTTACCTAAAATCATCAATATTAGCCCCAAATAGAAGAAATTGGCGCTAATCCCTTCAAGAGCCATCGATGCGTGCCCCAGGGTCATAATCAAAGCGCCAATGGTAATTGCTTTTCTGTAGCCCGTTAGCTTGTCTGCAATTATGCCTCCCAAAACAGGGGTTAAATAAACAAAACCAGTATAAAGACCATAGAGTTTTAAAGCCTCTTCATTTGTCCATTCCCAACCTCCTTCAGCTATTTTCGACACAAGAAACACCGTTAATAGTGCCCGCATTCCGTAATAACTGAAACGCTCCCACATTTCTGTAAAAAACAGCACAAAAAGTGAGGCCGGATGGCCATGTACCATGCTGTTATCTACTCCTTGTTTTTCTAGGTGCCTGATTAAAAACACATCTTTATTATCGCTCATTGATTTTCATTTTGGTTAGTCTATCCTTTTATTTTAATGTTGTCTAGTTTGTTCGCTTCTTCCTTTTTAATTTTATCGCCAAGCGTTTCGTTGATGAAATTGGTCATTTTTTTGTATAAATGAAGTCTGGTATTTCCGCCATAAATACCGTGATTTTTATCGGGATACACTGCCCAATCGAATTGTTTATCGGCCTGAATTAAAGCTTCTGCCAATCGCATGGTATTTTGCAAATGTACGTTATCGTCGGCCGATCCGTGCACCAAAAGGAAATCGCCTTTTAGTTTATCCACATGGTTTATGGGTGAGTTTTCATCATAACCCGTTGGGTTCTCTTGTGGCGTGGTCATGTAGCGTTCGGTGTAGATGGTATCGTAAAATCTCCAACTACTAACGGGCGCTACGGCAATGGCCATTTTAAACACATCGTTGCCTTTAAACAGCGCGTTACTGCTCATAAACCCACCAAAACTCCAGCCCCAAATGCCTATTCTGCTTTTATCGATATATGGCAAATTGCCCAACTGTTTGGCCGCTGCAATTTGGTCTTCAACTTCATATTTACCCAATTCCTTTTGGGTTACTTTTTTAAATTTCGCCCCTTTAAATCCGGTACCCCTTCCATCAATACAGGCAACAATATAACCTTTCTGAGCCAAATGTTGAAACCAATAATCGTTTGCTGAATTCCAATGATTGGCCACCTCTTGCGAACCCGGCCCGGAATATTGATACATCAATAACGGATATTCTTTTTTCTCATTGAAATCGGCTGGCTTTATCATCCACATATTGAGGTCGTTGCCATTTATGTTAATGGTACTAAATTCCTTTTCGGAAGTTTTGTAATCTGAAAGCTTTTGAGAGAGTTCGTCGTTATCCTTGATGCTTTTTATAACATTTCCGGATGAGGCACTGTTCAACGTATATTCGGGAGGTGTGGTTGCACTCGAAAACGTATTGATGAAATATGAAAAATCGGCACTAAAAGCCGCACTGTTCGTGCCTTCGCTTTTGGTCAATCGTTCTTTATTTCTTCCGTTCAATTTGATGGCATACACATCTCTATTGATTGAGCCGTTTTCGGTCGATTGGTAGAAAATGGTATTACCATCAGCATCATAGCCATAATAATCGGTCACTTCCCAATGGCCTTTGGTGACTTGGTTTATCAGCGTTCCGTTTTCATCGTAATGGTAAATGTGATTGAAACCATCTTTTTCACTCGTCCAAATAAAACTGTTGTCCTTTAAAAAAGTGAGGTTGTCCGTAACATCCACATAAGCCTCATCGGTTTCGGCGAGCACCAATTTTGAGGTGTTCGTTTTGGCATCAATAAGCCACAAATCCAATTCGTTTTGATGTCTGTTCATGTATTGGGCACTCAACACATTCGGTTTTTTCGTCCATTTTATCCTTGGGATATAAAAATCGGTATAACTTTTATCCACTTTTACATCATTAATATTTCCGCTTTCAAGATTATAAATATGGAGCGACACTTTTGAATTGGCCTCACCCGCTTTGGGGTATTTAAATACTTGCTGGGTTTGGTAAAGTTCCGATCCGTAAACATCCATAGAGAACTCGGGCACTTCGGTTTCATCAAAACGGATAAATGCTATTTTGTTGCTATCGGCATTCCAATCGAACGCGCGGACAAAGGCAAATTCTTCCTCATAAACCCAATCGGTAATCCCGTTGATGATTTCATTCTTTTTTCCGTCGGAAGTAACTTGGGTGGTTTCCCCATTGTTCAAATCAAAAACATAAATATTGTTCTGTTTTACAAAGGCCACTTTCGTTCCGTCGGGAGAAAAGGTAGGTTCCTGGATTTTATCTTCATCAATTAGGGTTAAATCGCCCGACTTGATATCATAAATAAAATAATTCCCCAACGCCGATCTTCGGTAAATGGCTTCTTCATTGGTGGCCAAAATCACTTTTTCTTCGTCTTTGCTAAAGGTATAATCTGTAAAATATGGGATTTGGTCAAGATTGGCCGAAGTCACTAAAGTGTTCTCTTTTTTAAGTGTTTTGTAATCGTAAATATCGATGGAAGTACTGCGCGTTTCCCTATCGAAATTTAAAACCGAATATTGGCGCCCGTTGGCCATAGAATGCAAGGCATCCATATATTGGGTTCTAAAAGTGCCGTATTTCCAAATGTCTTCAAGAGTGATTTCTTTTGTTTGGGCTGACAATATTGAAGTTACAAACAGGCAAACAAAAAATGAAAATTTTAGGTGTTTCATTAAAAAAAATATTTTTTTCATAAAAGGAGGTCAATTTTACTAAAAAATATGCAAAACACGCAAATATTAACACATAAATAACGTGGTTTTTAGTACACGGTTCCTTTTTCATGCCAAGAGTGGTATCTTTGCTCCGTTAATTTAAAAAATTATGAGCAAACCCATTGCAGGCTTTTCAAAATTATCCAAATCGAAAAAAATAGATTGGATTGTGAACACCTATTTTTCGAATGCCAATGATGCCAAAAGCATTTTAAAACAATATTGGAACAGCAACGAAAAATTGCAACAACTGCACGATGAGTTTATTGAAAACACCATTACCAACTATTATTTGCCGTTGGGCGTGGCACCCAATTTTTTGATTAACGATAAACTTTACACCATCCCGATGGCCATCGAGGAAAGTTCGGTAGTGGCAGCGGCCAGTAAAGCGGCGAAATTTTGGTTGGACCGTGGCGGATTTAAAACCGAGGTGATTTCCACTACAAAAATTGGCCAGGTTCATTTTATTTTTAAAGGTGATTTTGAAAAGCTGAAACAGTTTTTTACTCAAATAAAATCTCAATTTTTTGAAGCTACCGAAACCATTACCAAAAACATGAAAAAACGTGGTGGTGGTATTTTGGATATTGAATTGCGTGATAAAACGGATGATATTCCGAATTATTACCAGTTGCACGTATCGTTCGAAACCTTAAATGCCATGGGCGCGAATTTTATCAATTCGTGTTTGGAACAGTTTGCAAAAACGTTAAAGGATGAAGCGCTGAACTACAGTTTATTTTCTGAAGACGAAAAACAGATCGAGGTAGTGATGAGTATATTATCTAATTATGTGCCCGATTGCTTGGTGCGTGCCGAAGCAAGCTGTAAAGTTGAAAACCTTGCCCAAAACCACACCATTTCAGGTGAAGCTTTCGCCCATAAATTTGTACAGGCCGTAAACATTGCCGAAGTAGAACCTTATCGTGCCGTTACGCACAACAAAGGCATCATGAACGGAATAGATGCTGTTGTTTTGGCAACAGGAAACGATTTTAGAGCTATTGAAGCAGGTGTACATGCTTATGCCTCAAAGAATGGAAAATACAGTAGCTTATCGCATGCCGAAGTTAAAGACGGTATTTTTAAATTTTGGATTGAAATTCCATTGGCTTTGGGTACCGTGGGCGGATTGACCGGCTTGCATCCGTTGGTAAAATTGGCCTTGGAACTCTTGCACAAACCATCAGCCAAAGAATTGATGCAAATTGTGGCCGTTGCCGGATTGGCACAAAACTTTGCAGC
>CAZZDI010000048.1:0-16691 GCA_964653155.1 uncultured Flavobacteriaceae bacterium
AAAAGTTTCGGCCTCACCATATTGCTCCAACTGCTGGTGCGCACTTATAATTTGGTTAATAAAATTAATATTGGCGGGCGATTGGGCGTATAGTTTTTTATATTCCAACAAAGCCTTTTCGTATTCCCCATTGTTGAAATATTCTTTGGCGATTACATCGCTTTGGGAAAAAACCGCAGTGGTTATGAAAAACAATATGATAAATAGAGGCCTCATGCGGTAAATATAACAAATGTGGATTTCAGTTTTAAATAAGGTGGAATATTTTTGGATCTTTTAAAAAACAAAAGGGCAAAAAAAATGCCCGGACAAACATCCGGGCACTAACCAACCAAAAATAATGTTCTATTAACTATTTGTTAATTAACTACTCGATTGGGGACAGCCATTATACTCCTGCTCTGCAAGCCAGGCTATTTATCGTATCAAGTAAATAAAGATGGAATTCTATTTGCTCACAATCGCTGTAGTTTCACCTTCAGATTCAAATAGCTTAAAATCTGAAGACAACACTTTTGTCGCGAAAAAAATGAGAGCAATTAATAAAACAATGCGTTTAACATTTTTCATAATCAGCAGGTTAATTAGATTTGGGAAGACGAACTTGGCAAATAAAATTTAAAAAAACAAGAAAATCGACAAAAAACACACCAAACAACATGTGTTTTGTGCTTTTTGTCGATTATTTTAAATTAAACACCCTAAAAAAGAACGTTTTAACCTACTTTTTTAATCAATAATTTTGAAACCGGTGTATGGATGTAAAACCTCTGGAATAACAATACCCGATTCGGTTTGGTAATTTTCCAAAATTCCGGCAAGCACGCGTGGTAAAGCCAAAGAACTTCCGTTTAAGGTATGCGCCAATTCGTTTTTACCTTCGCTATTTTTAAACCTTAATTTTAATCGATTGGCTTGGAAGGTTTCGAAGTTAGACACCGATGAAATTTCCAACCAACGGTCTTGCGCGGTTGAAAACACCTCAAAATCATAGGTCAATGCTGAAGTAAAACCTAAGTCGCCACCACACAACCTTAAAATTCTGTAAGGTAATTTTAATTCTTCCAAAATGGTTTTTACGTGCGCCACCATACCATCTAAAGCCTCATACGATTTACTGGGGTGCTCTACACGCAAAATCTCCACCTTATCGAATTGGTGCAAACGGTTCAGCCCACGAACGTGCGCGCCGTAACTTCCAGCCTCACGACGGAAACACGGCGTATAGCCCGTAATGCCAATAGGCAAATCGCTTTCATTTAACACCACATCCCTAAAAATATTGGTTCCGGGCACCTCGGCCGTTGGAATTAAATATAAATTATCGGCTGTAACGTGGTACATTTGCCCTTCTTTATCGGGTAACTGCCCGGTGCCAAAGCCAGACGCTTCGTTCACTAAATGCGGCAATTGGTATTCGGTATATCCCGCTGCGGTATTTTTATCCAGAAAATAAGCAATCAACGCACGTTGCAACCTGGCGCCTTTTCCTTTGTAAACCGGAAATCCGGCTCCCGTAATTTTATTGCCCAATTCGAAATCGATAATATCGTATTTTTTCGCCAACTCCCAGTGCGGCAATGCGCCTTGGTGAAGTTTGGGAATATCGCCCGCCCTGAACACTTCTTCGTTATCGGCATCAGTACCGCCTTGTGGCACAATTTCGTTGGGCACATTAGGTATTTTATAAAGCAATTCGTTAAGCGCTTCGGTTTTTTGGTTTAAAGCTTCGGTTAATTCTTTTGAAGCCTCTTTCAACTGGCTCGTTTTTTCCTTCAGCACATTGGCTTTTTGGACTTCGCCAGATTTGTACAAGTTTCCAATTTCTTTTGAAAGGGTGTTCGATTCGGCCAAAGTATTGTCCAACTCCGTTTGAAGGCGTCTTCTATCCTCATCAAAAGTAATGACATCGTTTATCATTGGCGTGGCGTCGATATTTCGTTTTGCCAACCGCTCTATCACTAAATCTTTGTTTTCTCTAATAAAGGGAACTTGTAACATGCAATGAAAATTTAAGCGACAAATTTAAGGAATTACTTCCTCAATTACCGCCGTTTTTGAAGGTAAAATCCAGTCGCTGTGTTTAAAGTGCTGCCATTCTACACTAGCCAAATCCACATTGGGGTTTATCAAGGTTTTAAACGGCTTTCCGTTAACGCTCACTTTACTATTTACGTAAACCGCTACGTGTTTTCCTTCAGCTTTATACTTGTTTTTTAAACGTTGTGCAAATTGCCAAATCACATCGGGTTTGGTGCTTGCGGCCCGTTTTTGTTTTGGGGTGAGGTGCTCATTTAAATTAACATATTCGCGCTTGCCCGTTTGTTTATCTTCCACCCAATAGGCTACCTGGGCGCCTTTTGTACGGAGCATCATGCGCCATGCCAGTCGGTGGCCTTCTTCCGTCCACAACACATCGTCTTCAAAAAAATGATGCCTCAAAGGCAAAGCTATTTGGACGACAAAATAGATTGAAAACACCGCTATCCATGCGTATTTATACTTCGGAAGTAAAATTTCATTTCCTTCATAAAGCGGTTTCCTTTTTAAGAATAACTTTTGAATGGTTTTCGGTTCAAAAAAGAACAATGTGAACGCCAAGGCCAAATACGGAAAAATGCCAATTTGGAACACCACCGAATTAAACAGATGAAAAAACACCGCTGCGGCAAATGCATATTTTCTTGTGGGTTTGTACAATAGTAGCGGAACAATCAGTCCGTCGAACAAAATGCCACCGTAAGCCATAATATAGTGCATCCATTTTTGTTGCAACAAATCGCCCACCAAAACATAGTTTTGTTTGTTTTTCATAAACACTTCAATAACCGCGGTATCCAACCAATCGGGATAAAACTTGGCCACCGAAGCATAAGTGTAAACAATGAAAAGTTGCAAAATAACCACCCAACGGCACCATTGCGGCATGGAAATACTTTTAATTTCTGGATGGAATTTAGCATCGACGGAAGCATAACGATTGGCCGGAAGAAACACCATAATAGCACTGACCAACATCAACAAATAATAATGGTTGTTGTAGGACGATTTTTGCATTAAATACGTGGCCGACCACATTAGCGTAAATGCCAACATGCTGAATCGGTATTTATAGCCCAACATAACGAACAAACCGAAAACGCCCATCAACACATAATACATGTACATGCCGTTTCCCGGCAATGGTTGCAACCATTCAAAACCAATAAAAGAAAATGTAAACTGAGGCTCAATAAGTGTGGTTTTTACCCAACCGGTAAAAATCGCTCCTACCGATTCTAAAAAACAGAGCAGCCCAAAAATAATTCGGAAAACAATTAATGCCGAATTATCAATTCGCCTGAACAGCCCATTATTACCCATTTTGGTTTGAGATAAAATGCAATGCGGTTTGTTTATCGAGCGACAACTGTGTTTTTAGAGCCTCCACCGATTCGAATCGCTGTTCATCACGAATACGTTGTAACAAATCCACTTGAATGGTTGCTCCATAAATATCGGCATCGAAATCAAAAAAGTGCACTTCGATGGTTTGTTGGCTACCGTTTACCGTAGGATTGGTACCAATATTCATCATTCCAAAAACCGTTTTATTATCGATTTTTGAACTGACAATGTACGCGCCTTGTTTGGGAATAAGTTTATAATCTTCCGGAATTTGAATGTTTGCCGTTGGGTAATTAAGCTGCCTGCCCAAGCCTTTTCCTTTGGTTACCATTCCGGTAAGCATAAAAGGATAGCCCAAATAAGCATTTGCTTTGGCGATATCGCCCGCTTGCAGAGCCGTTCTAATTTTTGTGGAACTTACCGCAACATCGTCAATATCCTGGGCTGAAATTTCTTCAACTTCAAAACCGTAAGTTTCCCCAAATTTTTTCAGATCGTTGATATCGGCATTTCTATTTCGTCCAAAACGGTGATCGTAACCAATAATAACTTTTTTGGCATTGAGTTTATCGACCAAAATTTGCTTCACAAAATCTTCGGCCGAAAGCCTTGAAAACTCATGGGTAAATTTCTTTATAATCAAATAATCCAAGCCCAAATCGTTTAAAATCTGGTGGCGCTCTTCAATGGTATTAATCAATTTAATGTCGGAATCTTTCTGAAGAACCATCCGCGGATGTGGAAAAAAAGTAAGAATCACCGATTTTAACCCAAACTGTTCACCCGTTTTAATAAGGCGCTTTATTATTTTTTGGTGCCCAATATGCACACCATCAAAAGTACCAATAGTAACTACGGTTGCTTCTTTGCCCAGGGCATTTAAATTACTTTTCGTTTTCAAGCTCTGAATTTTCTACAAAACTAGGTATAATCCCTATTAAAACAAACTGAAAGTACTTATTGTAAACTGAAGGTTTCTGCCATTTGAGTCATTTTTTGGGGCACTTCGTTTATTTTGAAATTTAAATTAAGCCGAAAAGTCCCATTCTTCAACCTATCTATTTTCAACAAGCCTTCCTTGATTTTGTAATACCCCGTTTGCCCCTTACAATAGCACCAACGTGCAAAATAGAGTTTCTTATTCGCCAAATCGTTAGTTTCCATTTCTAAATCGTTAGGATTCAGCTCTAAAAAAACTTCCTCTCTATAACTGCCGTCTGCTAATTTTTTATCGTGATTTTTGCTGTACTCAAATTTTAAAACCAGATTTTCACCTTCAACGGTTTCCAAAAACAAATCTCCCAAACCATCGGTTTTAATCGCCAATGATTTGTTCTGCAAAACTTTAAATGAACACACGCCGTTTTCAGGACAAACAACGGAATTTACTTCACTATTTTTTTGAGCTACCGCTGTGCTTTTACTTTTACAGGAAAGCGTAAAAACAAGTAAAATAAAGAGTTTCAAATGCTTCATAAACAAATGTATGTATTTTAAAATGGTCGTTATTTTTTGCAATTGAAATTTATACAGAGTATTTTTAGCCAATTGTAACATCCAAATCGCAAATACCACAAAAGCTCTTATTGATTGTTTTGCATGACTTAACAACAATAAAAAGTAAATGGCCACAAAAATGTAACCGAATGAAACGTTTTTACACAAAAACAGCCCTGCTCTCTGTATTTTTTTTCTGCCTTTTTTTTAATCTTACAGCACAAAGTCAAAACCCAATTTGGACAGCAATAACCTCCGAAAAAGCATCAAACGCAAAGAAACTGGCTAGAAAAACTGAGCCCAAAAAAGCAAAATTTTATCAATTGGATATTGAAGGCTTGAAAATGGTTTTGAGTAAAGCCCATAAAAACAAAACAAAAACGGCGGAAAATGTTCTGGTAAATTTCCCCAATAGCAATGGGAATTTAGAAACATTCCTCATCACTGAATCTTCTATTTTAGAAGCCAGTTTCCAAGCCAAACATCCCGAAATTAGAACTTATATTGGACAAAACGTTAACCATCCGGCCTCAACCATTGCCTTTAGTTTAACATCGCAGGGACTGCACGCCATGACATTTGCCACAGAAAATGGCGTACAGTTTATTGATCCGTATTCAAAAAACACCAATCAATATATTGTGTACAACAAAGGCGACCTGCCCACTTTAAAAAAAGGATTTGAATGTTATTTACCGGAAAATGCCATTGTTGCCAATAAATCTGAGAACCAGTCCAAAGCTTTAAACAATGCAAACGACGGCATGCTTAGAACGTTTCGGTTGGCACTGGCTTCAACTATTGAATATTCCCAATTCCATTGGATGGCGGCCGGGCTTAATGCTGGCGATAGCGAAGCCGATAAAAAAAATGCTGTGCTCAATGCCATGGTCGTTACGATGGCACGAGTAAATGGCATTTTTCAGCGCGACCTGTCCATTAAAATGGTTATGGTGGACAATTCCGACATTATTTTTATCAATTCAGACAATTTCGATAATGATGACGCCGAAATATTGATTGACCAAAGCCAATCGGTAATCAACAACATTATTCAACCTGAAAATTACGATATTGGCCACACGTTTAGCACTGGCGCTGGCGGTTTGGCCTCTCCAAGCTCACCTTGTATTGATAACCGAAAGGCCATGGGCATTACTGGCGCTTTGGTTCCCGTTGGTGATGCCTACGACATTGATTTTGTAGCCCACGAAATGGGACACCAATTTGGGGCACCGCACACCTTTAACGGAACCAACGGAAGCTGTGGCGGCAATAACCGAACGAGCGACAACGCTTACGAACCAGGGAGCGGAAGCACCATTATGGCCTACGCTGGGTTATGTTCCTCGCAAAATGTGCAGTCTAATAGCGATGCTTATTTCCACCAAAAAAGTATCCAAATGATTTGGGACAACATCACTACCGGCGCAAGTACCTGTGGCACACAAACCACTACCGGAAATAATGCACCTATCGCCAATGCCGGCAGCGATTATACCATTCCTATTTCAACAGCTTTTAAACTTACCGGAAATTCAACTGATATCGACGGCACAACTACCCACACTTACACTTGGGAACAGTACGACCTTGGCCCAGCAGGAACACCAGAAGAAACCAACGTTACGGGGCCATTGTTCCGGTCTTTTGAAGGCACTACCGACCCCGTAAGATATTTTCCGAATTTTGAAGATTACCTCTCCACAAACGGTTCAACAGATTGGGAAAAGCTTCCTGCAGTTAACAGAACCATGCGTTTTGCATTAACTGTTAGGGATAATGACGTTATTGGCGCTAACGGCGGCGGACAAACCGATGTTGATTTTATGGACGTTACCGTAAACAGCACCGAGCCTTTTACCGTTACCAATCCTGTAAATTGGGCACAAACCACCACAGAAACCATTAATTGGAACGTGGGGCAAACCGCTGATGTTGGCACTATTAATTGTCAGTTTGTAAATATTAAGCTCTCGACAGACGGCGGATTGACGTTTCCGACTACTATTGCTTCAAACACGCCCAACGACGGCCAACATACGTTTACAGTACCGTCTATCCCCAACACTAATTCTGCGAGATTGCTTATTGAGGCAGCCGACAATATTTTTTATGATGTTTCCGATTTTGATTTTACCATTTCAACCAACCCCGATTTTTTTATTGTTGAAACTGAATTAGCCCCTATTAATTGCGACGACAATAGCGCAACGTTCACTTTTGATTATGTTACCGCCAATGGATTTTCGGAAAACACCACGTTTAGTGCGTCCAACATTCCGGGCGGTGCCACTGCTTCGTTTTCACCAACCAATTTGAGCAGTTCGGGGTCGGTTACATTAACTCTCGGCAACTTAGGTGGTGTATTACAAGGCGATTACACGATTACCATCACGGGAACGGCCACTACAACCAAAAACGAAAATGTGGACTTTCCTTTTTTCAACTCCATCTGCACCGCATCGGGCAGTTTGGAGTATCAAACCAGTACAACCCGCGTTCAGTTCAATACTATTAATAATGCTTCTGCTAAATCGGCATATTCAGATTTCACGAACATTTCAACCGATGTTAACCGAAACAGCAGCTACGATTTAACCGTAAACGTAAATACAGACGGCAATTTTACCACCACTACCCAAGTATGGATAGACTGGAACCAAAACTGTAGCTTTGATGACCCTGGCGAAACATTCGATTTGGGCGATGCTACCAATGTTTCAGATGGCCAAACGGGCACACCGGTTTCAATTACCATTCCAAACAATGCCATTCTTGGAAACACGATTATGCGTGTGGCCACCAAATATAAAAATGACGGGATACCAACTTCGTGTGAAAATGATTTTGACGGTGAAGTGGAAGATTATACCATAAACGTGGAAGCCGAATTGAGCATTCAAGAATTTGGGTTTGCTAATTTTAACGTTTTCCCCAATCCGAATCAAGGTGAATTCAACATCAAACTCAATAGTGCTTCAACCAGCAAAATAAATGTGGAAGTTTACGACGTTAGCGGACGCATGATTTATCAAAATCTTTATGAAAAAGGAGGCGATTTTAATGAAACCATTTTATTAAAAAACGCGCAATCGGGTATTTATCTTTTACGAGTGAGTGATGGATTAAGACGGGCTACAAAAAAGATAGTTGTTGATCGATAAAGTTTAGTTTAGCATCGTCAGTTCGAGTGATTTTGAGTGGTTGCTGAGCTTGTCGAAGTAGAACGAAAAATTATATCGAGAACTTTTAGGGTAATAAAATCCTAATTCTCGATAAAAATTCTTCTCATTGCAATCGAAAAATTCACTCGAATTGACGAATTTCATCAAAGTGCAAATCAGGAAAAATAAAGGATAAAGAAATTTTATTTCAACGCTACTTTAGTGAAAAAACTATCAAAAACTTGAAACCAATCAATTTCAATAGAATTTCTTTTTACTATTTAAGGATTACTTTCCATTAAAAGCATTCATGGTATTATTGACCCCGGCCAAGACGAATGATTTTATCAGTTCAGTTGATTTTTCTAGGCGTTCTTTAAGTTTGCTGTTTTCCTCGTCGGTCCATTCGCCCAAAACGTAATCCACTTGTTGGCCTTTGCTAAACGCATCACTAATACCAAACCTAAAACGGTTGTATTTTGTGGTATTGAGTTTATCTTGAATGTCTTTCAACCCATTGTGGCCACCGTCGCTACCTTTGGTTTTTAATCGGATGCTGCCAAAAGGCAAGTTTAAATCGTCAGTAATCACCAAGAGGTTTTCCATCGGGATGTTTTCTTTGGTTAGCCAATACAGCACCGCTTTTCCGCTTAAATTCATATAAGTATTGGGTTTCATAAATATAAACGTTCGCCCTTTTAATTTATAAGTAGCTACATCGCCCAGTTTTTGGGTTTCAAACGAAAAACCTTCTTTACCGGCAAAATAATCCAACACCTTAAAACCGATATTATGGCGGGTGTTTTCATATTTTTCACCAATATTCCCTAAACCAACTATTAAAAATTTCTTCATAACGTCCTGTTCTTCAACCTTTGTTTTCTTTGCAAATAACCCTTTTAAAAATGACCACATAACCATTCATTTTGGTTGCAAAAATAAAAAAGCATTCCGAATAAACCGGAATGCTCTTTGTTCTATAATTTGAATTTTAAAAAAGGTAGGTTTCCTTTTTCGTTTTTATAATTCCAACGCTTTTTTAACGTCGTTATCCATCAATAACTCGGTTGGGTTTTCCAAAGCTTCTTTAACGGCTACCAAGAACCCAACACTTTCCTTTCCGTCGATAATTCTGTGGTCGTAAGAAAGCGCCACGAACATAATTGGGCGGATTTCAACCTTGCCATCAATAGCTACGGGACGCTCAACAATATTGTGCATACCTAAAATACCACTTTGCGGTGGGTTGATAATTGGCGTGGACAACATACTACCGAATACACCACCGTTGGTAATGGTAAAGGTACCACCCGTCATTTCATCAACAGTGATTTGCCCGTCTCTGGCACGCAAAGCCAAACGCTTCACTTCAGATTCCACCCCTCTAAAACTTAAGTTTTCGGCATTTCTGATTACAGGTACCATTAAACCTTTTGGGCCGGAAACGGCAATACTGATATCGCAAAAATCGTAAGTCAGCATTTCTTTCCCATCAATCATGGAATTCACCGCAGGGTACATTTTTAATGCCCTAACCACAGCCAAAGTAAAGAAACTCATAAACCCTAAACCAACGCCGTGCTTGGATTTAAAGGTTTCTTTATATTCTGAACGCAATGCGAAAATAGGCGACATATCTACCTCGTTAAAGGTGGTTAACATAGCCGTAGTGTTTTTGGCTTCCACCAAACGCTCGGCTACCTTGCGGCGCAGCATTGACATTTTAGTACGTGAAGTCCCTCGATTTCCACCAGTTGGTGTTCCCATAGACGGTACCGCTTTAACGGCATCGTCTTTAGTTACCCTACCATCTTTACCCGTTCCGGTAACAGAAGCGGCATCCATACCTTTTTCGGCCAAAATCTTTTTTGCTGCTGGGCTTGCGCTACCAGTAGCATAGGTTTTGGTTTCGGCAGCAGGTGCTTTAGGTGCTTCAGCTTTTGGAGCTTCTTCCTTTTTCTCAGCCTTTGGAGCGTCGCCACCTTCTGGTTTTTCGGCAGCTGTGTCAATCAAGCAAACCACTGCACCTACGGCAACGGCATCGCCTTCCTCTGCTTTAAAGGTAATGGTTCCACTGGCTTCGGCAGGCAATTCTAAAGTAGCCTTGTCGCTATCTACCTCTGCAATGGCTTGGTCTTTTTCAACATAATCTCCTTCTTCAACCAACCATGTTGCTATTTCAACTTCTGTGATGGATTCCCCTGGCGAGGGAACTTTCATTTCTAAAATCATTCTTTATAATTTTAATGGTATCTAAATCTAATTTTTTATTCTATATCAAAAACAGCGTTAATTACTTGTCTTTGTCTTCTTTTATCTCGGGTGCTGGATCCTGGTGCTGGAACCGAACTGTATGGTCTTGAGCACACTTCCAACTTCACTAAATCCATGCGTTGTGCCATGTGCGTCCAAGCCCCCATATTTTTAGGTTCTTCTTGTGCCCAAACGTATTTTTCAACGTTGCTATAACGATTAATCACACCTTGTATTTTATCTAAATGGAGCGGGAACAACTGCTCAATTCTTACCAATGCCACATCTTCCCTGCCCAACGATTCTCTTTCTTCCAACAGATCGTAATAGAATTTACCGGTACAAAACACCAATTTCTTTACGTTTTCTGGGTTTACCGTATCGTCTATAACTTCTTGGAATTTTCCAGAGGTTAACTCGCTAATGGACGACACCGCTTTGGGGTGACGCAATAAACTTTTAGGAGTGAACACAATTAAAGGCTTTCTGAAATCGCGTTTCATTTGGCGACGCAACAAGTGAAAGAAGTTGGCCGGAGTAGTACAATCGGCAACAACCATATTGTCGTTTCCGCATAACTGAAGGTAACGTTCAATTCTTGCAGAAGAGTGCTCTGACCCTTGCCCTTCGTAACCATGTGGCAACAGTACCACAATACCGTTTTGTGATTTCCATTTGTCTTCGGCAGCCGATAAATATTGGTCGAAAATAATTTGTGCTCCGTTACTGAAATCACCAAACTGAGCTTCCCAAATGGTTAGGGTGTTCGGGTTAGCCAATGCATAACCGTAATCGAAACCTAACACGCCGTACTCTGATAAGAACGAGTTGTAAATATACATTTCGCCTTTATTCTCTGGGTTGGTATTCAACAGGTTGATACGCTCTTCAGATTTTTCGTCCCTTAAAATAGCATGACGGTGGCTAAAGGTACCACGTTCAACATCCTGCCCCGAAATACGCACGTTATAGCCCTCTTCCAACAAACTTCCGTAGGCTAATGTCTCGGCCATGCCCCAATCCAAGGTATCGGTTTCAAAAACCATTTTAGAACGGCCCTCTAAAATACGCTCGGCCTTTCTTAAAAACTTAACGCCGTCGGGAACTGTGGAAACTATTTTTGAAATATTTTTCAATTTTGATTCATCATAGCCAGTTTCACCCGATTCCAACATCGCCTCAATGCCTTTGCGTTCGAACCCTTTCCAGCGTTCTTGCATAAACTCTCTTACTTTGGACGACTCGGCCTCTTTCGACTTTTCGTATTCAGATTCTAAGGTTTCTTTAAATTCACTTACAATGCCATCCACATAATTTTTATCTACCGTATTTTCAGCAATTAGCCTATCGGAATAGATTTTAAACGGGTTGGGATGTTTTGAAATTTCTTTATATAATTTAGGTTGGGTAAATCGAGGTTCGTCACCTTCGTTATGCCCATATTTTCTATAGCCCAACAAATCGATGTACACATCTTTTTTGTAACGCATTCTGTACTCTAAAGCCATCTCAACGGCATGTACAACAGCTTCGGCATCATCGGCATTTACGTGCATTACGGGCGAAAGGGTTACTTTGGCCACATCGGTACAATAGGTACTGGAGCGTGCATCTAGGTAATTGGTGGTAAACCCAATTTGGTTGTTCACCACAATATGAACCGTACCACCGGTTTTATAACCGCTTAACTGGCTCATTTGGGCGACTTCATAAACCACGCCCTGCCCTGCAACGGCTGCATCACCGTGAACGATAATAGGAATGATTTTAGAATCGTCACCATCATAATCGTTATCGATTTTGGCACGGGTAATTCCTTCTGCTACTGGAGCAACGGTTTCTAAATGCGATGGGTTTGGCACCAAATTCATCTTGATATTTTTACCGTTTTGGTAGGTTTTATCAAGTGTTAAACCCAAGTGGTATTTTACGTCGCCATCAATATTTTCATCTTCAAAATCCAAACCATCAAATTCGTTGAACAGTTCGTTTAATGGTTTTCTAAAAATATTCACCAAAGTACTCAATCGGCCCCGGTGCGCCATGCCTAAAACACACTCTTTTACATCGTATTTTTCAACGGCATAAAACAGCACGTTGCTAATGGCTGGAATTAACGATTCGCCACCTTCAAGCGAAAAGCGCTTTTGCCCTACATATTTGGTTTGCAAAAAGTTTTCGAAAGTTACGGCTTGGTTCAGTTTTGAAAGGATGTATTTCTTTTTGTCAACCGAAAAATTGGGTTGGTTGTCATTTAAATTCAACTTGCCTTGCCACCACGAAATCACTTCCGGGTTACGCAAATACATATATTCAACACCAATGGAACTACAATAAATGCGTTCTAAATGCACTAAAATTTGACGAAGTGTTTGGGCGCCGATGCCTAAAATCTCTCCAGCGTTAAAAACGGTGTCCAGATCGGCTTCGGTAAGTCCGAAATTTTCAATAGCCAAAGTGGGCGAATAAGTCCTTCTGTCACGAACCGGGTTTGTTTTAGTAAATAAATGCCCCCTCATTCGGTAGCCATCAATAAGTTTGATGACCTGAAATTCCTTTTGAAGATATTCTGGCATTTGTGCCGAAACACCTTCTACAATTTCACCATCCAATCCGTAGTTTTCACTACCAAAATCGTAGCCTTGAAAAAAAGCCCTCCAACTAGGCTCTACGGTATCAGGGTTTTCAAGATATTGTTCGTATAAGTCTGCAAAAAAAGCTGTATGTGCTGCGTTTAAAAATGAAAATTTATCCATCGCTTGTTTTAATCCCGTAAAAGGTTTAGTCAAAATATTTTTCAAAAATACAACTTTTAGCAAAATTAAAAGTTGGTTTAACTATATTTATAGCACGAATAGTTGTTAAATAAAAATGTTTTATTTTTTTGTTAATTTTTTACTAATTCGCCATATTTATGAATACATTTTTCTCAATAAACAAAAAATACACACTGCTTTTTAGCATCTTCTATTTTTTTACCTTTAATGGAATAGCACAGAACAACGGTTCTCCATTTTGGGAAAACGTTCGTTTTGGTGGCGGACTTGGATTAAATTTTGGCGACAACTTTTTTAGTGCCACCGTTGCCCCCAGCGCGATATACCAATTTAACCAACACTTTGCTACAGGCTTGGGGCTAAACGCCACTTTCAACAACCAAAAAAGCACTTACAAATCTACCATTCTAGGAGGAAGTTTAATTGCCCTAGGAAACATGTTTAACGTACTTCAACTATCGGCAGAATATGAGCAACTCCATGTTAACCGAAAATATAACGTAAACCTAAATATGGAAGACGATAGTTACTGGACCCCCGCCTTATTTTTGGGAGCCGGTTACAGAAACGGCAACGTTACCTTGGGCATTAGATACGACGTATTGTACGATAGAAACAAAAGTATTTACGTTGATCCTTGGATGCCATTTGTGCGATTTTATTTTTAAAAGGCACACTTTCTTCTTCCCCCCATGCTGTTGGCAAAAAAAAATCTCCAAAGCTTTAAACCGCACCCGAGCAACGCCAGCACAAAAACACAAAAACCAAACATTTAAAGCACTACAAATCTGTGCTTTGCAATCTGCCACCCCAATAAAGGACTTTTTTGTCCTAATATGACTTTTATCATGTTATTTAGAATAATTAGGACTTATTTTTGTTGAAATTTAATTCAACCATAAAATGAAAAAAGCACCAAACATCTTACTTCTATTTAGTTTAATATTAATAATGAGCTGTGGCGGAAAAGAAGAAAAAAAGAAACCCTCCTTTTCGTACGACACACCGGCCGCTTCAGAAAAAAAAGTTGAAACCGCCAAAAAAGCTGAAGCCGTTCCTGCCTCCAAAAGAGTAGAACTCGACAATAAAGGCGTGGGGCCAATTAAATCGCTTAGCCTTCCGGCAGAAGTCGACCAAAAAATGGCAGCGCACGGCGCCGAGGTGTTTAAAAACATGTGTACTGCTTGCCACAGGCCCGACAAAAAATTTATTGGCCCACCGCCAGCAGGAATTTTAGAACGTCGATCGCCAGAATGGGTCATGAACATGATTTTAAACCCAGAGGCAATGGTGAAAGATGATCCTTTAGCCAAAGATTTGCTTATTGAATTTAATGGATCGCCAATGGCCAATCAAGGTCTCTCTGAAGACGATGCCAGAGCCGTACTGGAATATTTCAGAACACTTTAACCGTACAACTAAAACAAATTAGTCATGGCAACTAAGCAACTTTACATGGTTTTGGTCTTAACAGCGCTACTTTTCGCTTGTAAAAACGAACCCAAAGCAGTGCCCCCCGGGGCTTCGGCCCAAAGCTCAGAAAACACTGGGCGAACCGGACAGGCGTTTATAGAAAACGACGAAAGCAAACCCACGGTACTTAGCATTGCCATGGGCTCTGCAGACCATTCTACACTAGTCGCCGCGGTACAAGCCGCACAATTAGAAAACGCACTGGTAAACGCAGGGCCTTTAATGGTTTTTGCCCCAACCAATGCCGCTTTCGAAGCCTTACCAGACGGTACCGTTGAAAACCTTCTTAAGCCCGAAAACAAGGCGGCCTTAGCCAATATTTTAAAGTACCATGTTACGCCAGGTAATTATTCCAAAGACTTTTTGAAAAAATTCAAAAAACTAGGGCAAGCCAACAATGCCTATGTAACTGTAAAAGTCACAGATGGCGAACCCTTAATTGGCGGTGCAAAAATTATTGCCAGCATACCTGCCGGAAATGGCATTGTACATGTTGTCGATAAGGTTTTACTGCCTCCAACCCAATAAATGCACTAATTTAAACTATTTCACAATGAAGAATATACTAACCTCAACCTTTGCCATACTAGTTGTTATGGCAACGTTTACAAGTTGTAACAATTCCAGAAAATCAAATGGGAAGTCTGGAGCCTTAGCCAGCAACATTGCCGAAAAAGTATATGTTGCCCCTGGTGAGCACGACGAGTTTTACGCCTTTATTTCAGGTGGGTACAGCGGAAACTTAACGGTTTATGGCCTGCCCTCTGGAAGACTATTGAAAGAAATACCTGTGTTTTCGCAGTTTCCAACCTCGGGTTATGGTTACTCTGAAGAAACCAAACCTATGCTAAACACCTCCTATGGTTTTATTCCATGGGGCGACTCGCACCACCCAGACATTTCGCAAACCAATGGCGAAATAGACGGCCGTTTTATTTTTATAAATGAAAACAATACACCGCGGATCGCAAAAATCGATTTGACGACCTTTGAAACCACCGAAATCATTGAAGTACCCAACAGCGCCGGAAACCACAGCTCGTCTTTCGTTACCGAAAACACCGAATATGTGGTAGCCGGAACGCGCTTTTCGGTCCCCGTTCCGCAGCGCGACATGCCTATTAAAGAATACAAGGGCAACTTTAAAGGCGCACTGTCGTTCATTGCAATCGAGCCAGAACATGGTAACATGGATCTCTCGTTCCAAATCTTGATGCCTGGGTTTAATTACGACCTATCGCACCCCGGACGCGGAAAATCGCACGGCTGGTTCTTCTTCACTACTTACAACACCGAAGAGGCCAATACCCTTTTAGAAGTAAATGCCTCGCAAAACGACAAAGATTTTATTGCCGCAGTAAACTGGAAAAAAGCCGAAGAATACATCAAAGCCGGCAAATTTAAAACCATGCCAGCCAACTATGCCCACAACGTTTATGACGAAACTAGCCACACCGCTACTTCAACCATGAAAAAAGAAGTGCGCGTACTGGATCCCGCCGAGCTTCCTGGATTAGTATATTTCCTGCCCACACCAAAATCGCCACATGGCTGCGATGTTGACCCTTCCGGCGAATATATTGTTGGCAACGGTAAACTATCGGCCAACCTAACCGTTCACTCCTTTACAAAAATGCTCGATGCCATTGAGAATGAAAAATTTGCGGGCGAAGCATACGGCATTCCGGTGTTAAGATTTGAAGATGTTTTGGCCGGTTCTGTAGAACAGCCCGGCTTAGGCCCATTGCATACTGAATTTGATGGACAAGGCAACGCATACACCACGTTCTTTATTTCTTCTGAAGTGGTAAAATGGAAATTGGGCACTTGGGAGGTTATCGACAGAAAACCAACCTATTATTCGGTTGGGCACTTATGCATCCCCGGAGGAAACTCTGCAAAACCACAGGGCAAGTACATGTTTGCCATGAACAAAATAACCAAAGACCGCTATCTGCCCACCGGACCAGAATTAGAACACTCGGCACAGCTTTATGATATTTCGGGCGAAAAAATGGAACTGCTTCTAGATTTCCCAACCCATGGCGAGCCCCATTATGCAGCAGCCATGCGCGCCGACATCATAAAAGAGCGTTCGAAAAAAATATACAGTTTAGCTGAAAACAAACATAAATAC
>CAZZDI010000049.1:0-16674 GCA_964653155.1 uncultured Flavobacteriaceae bacterium
GCAAGACGGGGTACAATCAAATTAATGGCTTGAGTTTGGTCGGCCTTTTTAATGATGAAAACCAATTGCGGCAGGTCGATATCACCAAAAATGCGCAATCTATTTTCTATGCCCGTAACGACAAGCAGGAACTCATTGGTATCGACAAGGCCAAATCGGGCAGTATTTCCATGCTTTTTTCAAATGGCGATATTGAAGAATACACCCGACTCAACCAAGTGGACGGCAATTTATATCCGGAATCGAAATATCCAGAAAACGAAAAATTCCTTAAAGGCTTTGATTGGCGCGAAGAAGAACGCCCAAAAAGCGTTGAAGATTTATTTAAAGACGATGAGCCTTACAACCTTCCTACCATAAAAGGACTGGACGATTATGTTCCCCAAGACGCCTTTTTCAACGAAGCCATGATGGAGCGGATTGAGTTGGCTGGCAAAAATACGCCTGAGAATAAAGCAGCTAGAAATATACCTGTAAGAAGCCCTAGTAATCTGTTACTTTTTCCGAACGAATTTGACAATGCAAAGTGGTCTAAATTTCAACTAAAGGTATCGAGCAATGTTGAATCGGCACCCGACAACAGTTCTTCTGCCGATGAAATAGTAGGAACAGCTAATTCTGACGGACATTTATTCCAAATATTGCACCTCAGTGGAAATTACAAGTTTTCAATTTGGTTAAAAGGAAAAGGGCAGATAAGAATAAGATTTCAAGAGAATGGTGGCAAGTATCAGTTTTACAAAAACTTAGATATTTCACTAACTGATAAATGGAAACAATATTCCATAAGTGGTAATTTTACAACTAATAAAAATGCTATTCGCTGCTTGATAAGTAACATCCAAACAAATGACAACTTTTACATCTGGGGAGCTGAGTTAATCAAGCTACCTAATTAAAATGAAACAAGACTTCCTAAAATACCAAGCCCAAACCTCGCCCCACTCCTTGGCGATGGAAATCTCGTATGCCAAAGGGTCGTTTATTTACGACACCAACAATAAGGAGTATTTAGATTTTGTGGCGGGAGTTTCAGCAACACCATTGGGGCACAATCACCCCAAAGTGATAGATGCCATAAAAAAGCAATTGGACCAATACATGCACGTTATGGTGTATGGCGAATACATCCAAAAGCCAGCAGTTGAACTCACTAAACTTTTGGCCAAACATTTACCCAAACCTTTAGAAAAAACCTATTTGACCAATTCGGGCACCGAAGCTATCGAGGGCGCCTTAAAACTCGCCAAGCGCGCTACGGGCAGAAGTGAAATCATCGCCGCCAAAAAGGCCTACCACGGAAACACGATGGGCTCGATGAGTGTTATGGGCTATGAAGAACGCAAGCAAGCCTTCCGCCCATTATTGCCCAATGTAAAATTCATTCAATTTAATAAGGAAACAGACCTTGACCAAATCACCACCAAAACGGCCTGTGTTATTTTAGAAACCATTCAAGGTGGTGCTGGTTTTATTGAGCCCCAAAACGATTATCTTAAAAAAGTGGAAGAGCAATGCCGCAAAGTCGGCGCACTTTTTATTTTAGATGAAATACAGCCCGGCATTGGCCGTACGGGCAAACTCTTCGGTTTTGAAAACTACAACTGCCAGCCCGATATACTGGTTACAGGAAAAGCCCTGGGCGGTGGTATGCCCATCGGAGCTTTTACCGCTTCTGGAGAATTAATGGATTTACTGCAAGACAATCCCAAATTGGGCCACATCACAACTTTTGGAGGGCATCCGGTTATTGCCGCTTCGGCTTTGGCCACATTAAAAGAAATCACCAAGAGCAACTTAATGCAGCAAGCTTTAGAAAAAGAACAATTGTTCAGATCGCTTTTGGTGCACCCGTTAATTAAAGAAATAAGAGGAAAGGGCTTGATGCTCGCCCTTATTTTGCCTTCAGAAGAAATAACAAACCAACTTATTTTAGAGTGCCAAGATGCCGGACTGATTCTTTTTTGGCTCCTTTTCGAACCCAAAGCAGTAAGAATAACGCCGCCTTTAACCGTTTCAAATGAAGAAATTCAACAAGGCTGTAAGGTGATTTTAGAAATTCTGACTAAAATACAAAATCAAAACAAGCAACCAAACCACTGAAAATCAACAAAAACCACCAACCTCCCAAATCAATGTTGATTATTTTGTTAAAAACATTTGCGCAAATAGTCAATAAAAAACAAATAGAGCCTTAAATTTATTCAAGTAGAACCTCATAAATGTGCGTATGGAGTTTAGTCATAACGACAACAACAATTTGCCGCTTACCAAGTTTGAATCAATGCTGAAAACAAACCATGTTTTATTTTTTGATTCGGAAGAGTTTGAAAACATTATTCACCACTACCTCAACCAAGGAAAAATAGCATTGGCCAAAAAAGCCATAAAGCTGGGTTTGGGGCAGCACCCCACTTCGGTAAATTTAAGGTTGTTTAAAGTAGAGGTGTTTGTTTTTGAGGACAAAATCGAAGAAGCGGACACGTTACTGAACGAACTTTACAGCATCGATCCTACCAACGAAGAAATTTATATCCAGAAGGCCAATATTTTTTCAAAACAAGACAATCACGAAAAAGCCATTGAAGTGCTAAAAATAGCCCTTTCGCTTACTGACGATGTCGTGGATCTTTATTCCTTAATAGGAATGGAATACCTGTTTCTTGATGAATATGAAAACGCCAAGGAATATTTCATGAAGTGCCTCGAGGAAGATATCGATGATTATTCGGCACTATACAACATTATTTATTGCTTCGAGTTTTTGAACCAATATGAAGATGCCATTTCATACTTAAACCTGTTTTTGGATAAAAACCCATATTGCGAAGTGGCCTGGCATCAATTGGGCAAGCAATACCTCACGCTTAAAGAATACAAAAAAGCCCTCGCTGCCTTTGATTTTGCGATTATTTCAGACGATACTTTTGTTGGGGCTTACTTAGAGCGCGGCAAAGTTTTGGAAAAACTAAAACGCTACGAAGAGGCCATTGAAAACTATTCCGTAACCTTAAAGCTGGACGACCCTACCTCGTTCGCTTTGCTCCGCATTGGCCATTGTCACGAAAGGTTGAAAAATGATGAATTGGCCCTGCAATACTTTGGCAGAACCGTTCACGAAGACCCACTTTTGGACAAAGGTTGGATTGCCATCACCAAATACCACAAAAAAAGAGGCAACTTACAAAAAGCGCTTTATTACATCAACAAAGCCATAAATATCGACTCTGAAAACGTGTTGTACTGGAAACTCTACTCACAAATTAACCAAAGATTGAATTTGTACGAGGAAGCCGAACGCGGTTTCAAAAAAACCCTCGAATTGGGCAATTACGAATTGAACACTTGGTTGTCGCGGGCCGATTTGCTCGTAAAGCTAGGAGAGTTGGATGGTGCCATTTTCAATTTGGAACAAGCCCAAGATTTTTACCCCGATAACGCCGAAATAGAATACCGTTTGGCAGGCGCCTATTTTTCATTGAACCAAAACAACAAAGGCACATTTTACTTAAAAAACGCCTTAAAACTGAACGAAGATTTTAGCTTTATTCTCGATGAACTCTTTCCAGAGGTTGCCAATAAAATGGCCGTAAAAAATGTGCTTAAAGCCAATCTTTAACCCTACTTTTAAGCTAAAATACATACCTTTGGTTTTTGCTTAAAAAACCGAGTATGCAAAGACGATTAACCGACTACCTTATTATTTCGCTAAAAGGATTGGCCATGGGGGCCGCCGATGCCGTTCCTGGAGTTTCTGGCGGTACCATAGCATTCATTTCAGGTATTTATGAGGAATTGATAGACACCATAAGCAACGTAAATGCTTCCCTATTTAAAACCCTGTTCAAAGAAGGCATTAAACCGTTTTGGAAACAATTAAATGGCAACTTTTTGGTGGCCCTCCTAACGGGAATTGTTATCAGTTTTGTATCATTTATGCGCTTGGCCAAATACCTACTGGAATACCATCCTGTTTTAATTTGGTCGTTCTTTTTTGGGCTCATCATCGCCAGCATTTATTTTGTGGGCAAACAGGTCACTAAATGGAACCTTGGCAGTATTATAAGTTTTATTGTGGGCGCTGCCGTAGCATTTTACATCAGTAAGCTGCCCACCCTCGCCACCAATGAAAATTTGTGGTTTTTATTTTTATCGGGAGCCATTGCCATCTGCGCCATGATTTTGCCGGGCATTTCGGGGTCTTTTATCCTAATTATTCTTGGCGCTTACAAAACCTTGAGCAACGCCATCCACGATTTGGACATAAAAAGATTGCTCGTTTTCATTTCGGGTGCCGTTATTGGTTTACTTAGTTTCAGCCATGTTTTAAAATGGCTGTTTAAAAATTACCACAACGCTACTTTGGCGGTATTAACGGGGTTTATTTTCGGATCATTAAACCGGGTGTGGCCTTGGAAAAATACCTTAACATGGCATACCAATTCCAAAGGCGAAAAAGTACCGTTAATGCAAGAAAGTATTTCTCCGTTGGCTTTTGATGGCAACAACCAGCTCATTTTTGCCATATTTTTAATGGTTTTCGGCTTTTTAACTATTTTTATACTTGAACGGTTAGGCTCTAAAAAATAAACATGCAAAGCACCAGAACATTTAGCGATAAATTGTTTTTAGTCCTTAAAGGATTGGGCATGGGTGCAGCCAATAAAGTACCGGGGGTTTCTGGTGGCGTGGTGGCTTTTGTCGCCGGCTTTTACGAAGAGTTTATTTATTCCTTGAAAAAGGTTAATGGCAAAGCGTTTAAGCTTTTCATAAACGGACGTTTCAAAAGTTTTTACCGGTACATTAACGGCCGCTTTTTAAGCCTCCTTTTCTTGGGAATGGTGGTCAGTTATTTTAGCATTTCAAAATTATTGGACTATTTGATTGAGCATTACGAACTCTACGTTTGGAGTGTTTTCTTCGGAATGATTATCGGTTCCATTTATTACATCAACAAAGATTTTAAAGACTGGAATTACCGAACCTATACCGCCATGACCATTGGTATTATTTTGGGTGCCGGCATCAGTTTTTTGAATCCGGCGAAGGAAAACGACAATTTATGGTTTGTTTTTTTCTGCGGAATCATTAGCGTTTCTGGCATGACCCTGCCTGGGTTTTCAGGCTCGTTCATCCTCATTCTTTTAGGAAATTATGTACTGCTTTTGGTCGATTCGGTTAACGCTTTGTACGATACCTTTTCCGATATTTTTAAAGGCGATTTCAGTTTTACCGAAAATGCCGAACGCATTAGGATGCTCACCGTTCTCGCCGTTTTCACTTTGGGATCGGTTACGGGTTTGGTTACCTTTTCGCATGCGCTCAGTTATATATTAAAACACTACAAAAGTATTACAATGGCTTCCATTATCGGCTTTATTATCGGATCGTTGGGCGTGGTATGGCCGTGGAAAAAAACCATTTATAAAACGGCTACCGACGGCAATTTTATACTCGATTCAACTGGACAAAAAGTGATACAAAACTACCAACGCTATATCCCCGAAGCCCAAACCGAAACCTTTTATGCCATTGGTTTTATTATTTTGGGCGTGGCCATTGTTTTGGCTTTGGAGTGGTACGGACAAAAAACAAGAAAAATAAAATGAACAAATTAGGACTTTTAGGCAAAAACATTTCATATTCATTTTCACGATCATATTTCAAAAAAAAGTTTGAAAACGAAGGCATCGAAAACACCACTTATGATAATTTCGATATTGAAAGCATTGACCGTTTTCCTTCCATCATTGAAAACACCAAAGGCTTAAAAGGCCTTAACGTTACCATTCCGTACAAACAAGAAGTGATGCCCTTTTTGGATAAAATAAACAAAAAAGCCAAAGAAATTGGGGCAGTAAACACCATAAAAATCACAAAAAAAGGAAAACTTACCGGTTACAACACCGATTGTTACGGTTTTAAAAAATCATTAAAACCATTGCTAAAACCACACCACAAAAGCGCTTTAATTTTAGGTACGGGCGGTGCCAGCAAAGCCGTTGCTTACAGCTTAAAGGAATTAGGTATTTCGTACCATTACGTATCGCGAAAGCTTTCGGAAAACGTGAGCTTTAGTTACGACACCTTAACCGAAAACGATATAAAAAACCACCAAATTATCATCAATTGCTCGCCGGTTGGCACGTTTCCGAATATTGAGCACTGTCCCAACATTCCGTACAACGGCATTTCAAAGCATCATATTTTATACGATTTAATCTATAATCCAGAAGAAACTGCTTTCCTTAAAAAAGGAAAAAAAAACAATGCCACGACCATCAACGGCCTAAAAATGTTAGAATTACAAGCCGAAAAAGCTTGGCGAATCTGGAACCTTCAATAAAATAAGTCCAAAAGCATTAAATCTTTTTCAACAACTTTGTAAATACTTTACTTGTTAGTATCTTTAAGGTTCTTATAACACATTGGAACCTTAACATTTTTAAAAATGTCTGATATTAACAAACCACAAGATGCCGAAGGCGTTGAAAACACTAATCCGAACGAAAACACCTCTGGATTAGAGAACAACAAAGCCAACAGCGAAAGCCCGAATGCCGATCAAAAATCTGCCAAGGAAACCTCTGCCGTTTCTGAAAATAACACCGCTGAAACTGCCAATATTTCAAACGGATCTACTCCAAACGAAGACGACGAGGTTTTGAATGAAATTGAGGAATCAAACGCTGAAGACGCTGAAGACGAAGGCAATAAAGACCGGCATACCATTGAGGTGAAAGCCTACGATACCATGTCGTTGGAAGCCTTGGTTATCGAGTTGGAAAAACTGCTGAAAAATGAAAAGGTTCAGGCTATTAGAAATCACGTGAGCCAAATCAATGCCGAATTTAAAACCAAATTTCAGGCACTGGTTGACGAAAAGAAGGAAGATTTTATAAATGATGGCGGCAATGAAATTGACTTTTACTACTCATCGCCCGTTCAAAAACGATATAAAACCGCATACCGCGATTACCGCAAAAAGTTAAACGAGCATTATCAAAATTTAGAAAAAAACCTAAAACAAAATCTCGCCGATAAGCTTGAAATTATTGAAGAATTAAAAGGCCTTATTGATGTTGAAGAAAATATCAACACTACTTACAAGCATTTTAAAGAGCTTCAGGAACGTTGGCGGAACACGGGGCCTATCCCGCGTGATAAATACAATAATGCCTGGAACAGCTACCACCACCATGTAGAAATGTTTTACGACTTTTTGCATTTAAACCGCGATTTGCGCGATCTGGACTTTAAGCACAATCTTGAAAAGAAACTTTTAATTATTGAGCGCGCCGAAGAATTAGCAAAAGACGACAATGTGATGCGTGCGTTCAGGGAATTGCAGGAGCTCCATAAAATGTGGAAGGAAGAATTGGGCCCCGTAGCCAGAGAACATCGCGAAGAGATTTGGGACCGTTTTAAAGCGGCCACCAAAATCATCAACGATAAACGCCAACTTTATTACAAAGAAATCGATAAGGTTTACGAAAAAAACCTAGAAAAAAAACTGGACATTATTGCCAAAATTGATGCTGTAACAGCTCAAGAAGGCAACTCTCACGGCGCTTGGCAAAAGAAAATTAGAGTCATTGAAGCCTTGCGCGAAGCGTTTTTCAATGCCGGCAAAGTCCCTATAAAAGTAAACGAAGACACTTGGGCAAAATTTAAAGATGCCGTTAGGACTTTTAACCGAAAAAAGAATGCATTTTACAAAGGCTTAAAGAAAGAGCAGTACAAAAACTTACAGCTTAAGCTCGATTTAATCAAAATTGCGGAAGACAACAAGGATAGCGAAGATATCGAAACCGTTACGCCTTTAATGAAAAAGATTCAGAGCGATTGGAAAAAAATTGGGCATGTACCGAGAAAAGACAGCGATAAAATCTGGAAGCGCTTTAAAGCAGCTTGCAATCACTATTTTGACCGTATTCACGCCAAAAGAAATGCAGCCAGCAAAGAGCAGCTTGAAGCTTTCAATAAAAAGAATACGTTTTTAAATTCTTTAAAAGAGCTTAAATTACCAAAAGACAAAGAAAAAAGTCTGGAATTGGTTAAAGATCAGATTGCTCAATGGCAAACCTTTGGAAAAGTGCCCAACGATAAACGCTTTATTGAAAGTAAGTTCCAAAAAACGGTCGATGATTTGCTGGGCGGATTGGAAATTCCGAAGAACGACATCGAAATGATCAAGTTTGAAAACAAGATTGAAACACTTAACGCTTCGGACGACAATAGAGATTTAGACAACGAACGTGTTTTTATCCGTAAGAAAATTGATGAGGTAAAAAGCCAAATTAATCAGCTGGAAAACAACCTGCAATTTTTCACCAATGTGGAAGACGACAACCCCGTGGTAAAAGAAGTTAAGGACAATATAAAAGCACAAAAGGAATCGCTAAACCTTTGGGAAGAAAAACTGAGTAAAATAAAGGAGCTTTACTAGTCTGTTAAACTTTCAGAAAAGTATAAATTAAAACGTCTGTTCGAGTGATTTTTAGGAGTGAAACACGCTCGAACAGACGTTTTTTTTTCATCAAAACCTTTTCATCGTTTCAAACTAAAATGGCCTCGGTAGATTTTCATTTCTCCCGAGGTTTTTTGCAATTCGGCCACAAACCAATAATCAGAATTTGGCAAAAAACGGCCTTTAAATGTACCATCCCACTTATCATTAGCTGTAAATTGTTTGATGAGTTTTCCGTAGCGATTGTAGATACTTATTTTCGATGCTTCTGTGAAATTTCCACCTAATCCTTCAATTCGCCAAAAATCATTTTTACCATCATTGTTCGGCGTAAAAAACTTTGGAAAACCCAATACAAACACTTCAACAGAAGCTATTCCACAGTCATTTTTATCTCTAGCGTAAACCTTATGCATTCCCGGACTTACATTTTGAAAATACGGTTCATCTTGGTAAGGGCCACCGGCATTATTTAATGCAAATTCGTAATCACCCAAACCTAAATTGTTATTGCCGTTATCAATGGTAATCGTGTTATTTTTTGAGGCATCCACTACCGTAATATCGTCCAAACTCAAATCGGCTACCGATGACGATTCAACAACAAATTCAACAGCCTCCGACTGACAGCCAAAACTCGACGTCGCCACAACCGAATAACTACCGCCCGAAGCCACTTCGACATAAGGCAAACCACCAATTATTTGCCCAGTACTATCCCTCCATTCGTAAGTGTAATTTTCGGCAGCATTAAAGGCAAAAACCCTAACGGGAACACCATCTGAGCAGTACATTTTAGATTCATCTACTTCAAACTCCGGAGCAGGATGAACCACCAAACGTAACGCTGGAGCTATACCGAAACAATCGCCATTATCATCACTTTCTACCCGCACATAAATGTCTTGCGAAAAAGCCGAGGTATTCACGTAGGTATCTGGGTTTAATATTTCATTTCGTTCCAAAAGCGCATCTTCTTCAGTTTCAAAAAAATGCACGCTTAAATTTTGCCCTGCAGGGAATTGGTTTATGAATGCAGCGGAGGTTTGCGTTAAGTCGAATTCATGCAAACCATCAATATCGTCATCGCAATCGTTCAGTTCCTCAACATATCCATCGGGAAACGACGTTGTGGACACCTCTAAATTTACCGTTGAAATTCGGTAGCAACCAAAGGCATTTTCAACTCGGGCAAAAACGGGATTGACCGACTGATTATTAATAGATGTTGAAATCGGGTTATCTCCCGTTTCAGCTTCATTAAAAGAGTCATGATACGAAATGGCAACATTTGAATCTGAAGAGATATATGGAGTAACTTCATTGAGATTGAAATCGGTAAACCCATCAGCGATGCCATCTTCATCACAGTTTTTAAAAGTTACGGAAGGTGCCAGCAAAGGCAACCCCTCCACAACAAGGTTTACTGATGTTTCGGTAAAGCAACTCGAATCAAGATTATTGATAATTTTCACATAAATACTTTGTTGACCAGCAACAGTATTTCCAAAAGCATTTGGGTTTGGTATTGGACTTGAATAATTGGCATCCAAAAAATATTCAAAATGAAAATTTGAGGCCGCATTACCATTCAGTAAGGTTGCTTCGTTGGTTGTCAAATCGAACAATGCCCGTCCATTGGCATCATTTCCATCTGTATTGTCATCACATTTTGAAGCCGTCAAAATATTGGATAACGGTTCAACAACAGTCAAGGCAAAAAGACTTGTATTTGCCGAAATATTCAACACCGGATCGTCAGGCATACCACCATATTCAACAATATAGCCTTTGGGGAAATAAGCCCCCGGCGGTTCGCCAACTTCCCTTAAATCGTTCCAAGCTCCTGGAATTCCTACGGAGGGATCGGTAATATGCAAATAGTCTTCGCCTCCATTCACGTTGTTGGGCTCGTTGTAGTTCCAATTGGCATAATTGGGCGAAGAACCATTAGCGACGCCATTCCAAAAAACAGTACCCGCTTCCGGGCCTGTTACCCATTTCCAAACGCCTTCAGTTTCTTCATCAGTTCCTCCCAACCACCCGGCTCCCGAGGCTTGTTCGCCAACCAATTGGGCTTCTTCGGGGTAAAGAATGGTGGCCAAATACCCTTGTAAACCAAAATAGGTCCGGGCTGCTGCTTGACTTTTGGCATCCGTCCAAGTAATGCCATACGCCGGAACATATTCGTAATAATGCCCTGTTAGCGGCAAATAATTAGCATCGCCAATGGTGATTGAAAACGATTTATCATTCGGCTGGGTGCTCGAACTTTGAAACATCACATCTTTAATGGCTGCAATTAAATCCACATAACTAACGGGCGCAGAGGTTTGTCCGCGTAAAGTCAATTTTCCCTCAACTATATTCCAAGATGTACTAATATTAGGGTGTGTTCCCGATAAAAATAGTCGGTCGTTGCCTTGCTGATAGCCTGTTGAAATTTGCACATAAAGTGCTTCTATTTCAACATCATCGGGATCATCAATATCAAAATCGGTGACAATATTGATTTCACTTTGGGGACAATAAGGTTGATTGCCCGATGCCGTTAATGTTGGCGCGATATTTTGACCCTGAAATGTTTGTGCCAAAAACACATTTATCAAAAAAAGGAAACGGTATATTTTCTTTCTAAACAACTGACGGCAATTAATTTGCCTAAAGAAAGTAAATATTTATTGAAAATAGAACCTATTAGAGAGGTTTAAGACAAAAAAGCAAATTAGTTCGATTAAAGACTTTTGGCTTCCTCCCAAAACACATCCATTTCGGCCAAGGTCATTTCTTTTAAAGGTTTATTCAAACTTTTGGCTTTGCTTTCTAAATATTGAAACCGTTTTGAGAATTTTTTGTTGGTGCGTTCCAATGCATTTTCTGGGTTTATTTTTAAAAATCGTGCATAATTCACCATAGAAAACAGCACATCGCCAAACTCACTTTCCATGGCATCGGCATTGCCATTTTTTACTTCGGCTTTAAACTCATTGAGCTCCTCCTCTACTTTTTCCCAAACTTGGTTGGGCTGCTCCCAATCGAAACCTACTCCGGCTACTTTTTCCTGTATCCTGTTGGCTTTCACCAATGCCGGCAAGCTTTTTGGCACGCCTTGCAACACACTTGTTTTGCCTTCTTTCAACTTTAGGTTTTCCCAGTTTCGCTTAACATCGTCTTCATTTTCAACTTTTACATCGCTGTAAATGTGCGGGTGGCGGCTTATCAGTTTTTCGCAAATGCTGTTGCACACATCGGCCATATCAAAATGGTTGGTTTCACTTCCTATTTTTGAATAGAACACAATGTGCAGCAGTACATCGCCCAATTCTTTTTTTACTTCTTCCAAATCGTTATCCAAAATGGCATCGCCCAACTCGTAAGTTTCCTCAATGGTTAAATGCCGAAGGGTTTCCATGGTTTGCTTTTTGTCCCACGGGCATTGTTCACGGAGTTCGTCCATAATGGTCAACAATCTATCGAAGGCTTTTAATTGGTCTGCTCTGGAATTCATAGTGAAGTGTTTTGGCAAAAATACAATTATAAATGTGTTTGAAACGTGATAAACGAAAAGAGGCTGTCTGAAAAGTCATTTAATTTCCGTTTGTAAGGTCGAGCCTGTCGAAACCAATGTTGATATCAATACATTGAGATATTTCGACAGGCTCAATATGACATAGAATTTAACTTTTCAGACAGCCTCTTTATTTGTTAATTGATAGCGGTTTTTATTTGAAGAAATTCATAATATTTTCCACTTGTTTTTCGTCTATATTGGCTTTTTGCATGGCATTGATTAGTGTTACCATTTTTTCAGGATTCATGTTATCGCCTAAAATCCGTACAATGCCAAAACCTAACTCTTTTGAGTTTCCGAAAACTATCACCTCATCGGCTTCATCATCGTCACCAATATATTTTACTTCAATTTTATTGCCTTTGTCGCTAAACTCCATCAAATCGTTGTACTTGTTTTGGCTTAAAATGGAGGTCACTTTTGCGAGTTCTGCGCTATACGATTCGGAATTAGTTTCATTGACTTTATAGCCTAAAAAATTTAATTTATCTACTGAATTATAGGCTTCAATCTGTTCTGTCGTGAACTGGGTTTTATCGATATCAATCATCGACAACGGAAAATCTTGTGTGATAAAATTTTTATTCTCCTGATTTTCTACATAATACCGCTGTAAACTCACCTCGTTACCGCAGCTTAACAAAAAGGCTGCGATAAAAAAGGTGAAAATGAAATATTTAACTGCTCGTTGCATGATTGATGGTTATTTGTTTTTCTCTAGGTGTTTTCCTCCCGGAATATTCATTTTATCAGTGAGTTTGGATATTTCGTTCAAATCGATATCTCCGGTGAGCGATACCACAACGGTTTCAATTTTACGTTCTTTACCATTAATTTCAATTTTGTCTTCCATCACTTTATCAATGCCGTTCACAAAGATTAAAAGCTCTTTTACGTGGTCGGCATCCTTGCCTTCCTTGACATAAAAATTAACGTTGGTGCCATCGTCCTTTACTTCCATCAATTCTTCCAAACTGCTGGAACGCGACTTTACCCACTTGGCAATATCGCCCGAAATAGACTGGTTATCGGTTACTATGGTTTTAAAACTGGTAATGCTTTTTACCATATCCATATAAGCCTTGGCTTCGGCATCATCGGTATCGATGCCTATTTTGGCTATCATCTGGAACATTTTAGGCTTAATGTTTACGTAGGTAACATCGGTATTGTCGCTATATTTTTCAAAAATATCCTTTTGCGCCAATGCGGTTAGCGGCAGTAACATTACGGCCATTGCTATTAATATGATTCTATTTTTCATGGTTCTTGTTTTTAAGTTATTTTAATACGTTCTGTTTTTTTTGATCCATACTGAAACGGGTTCAGCACATGCTAGTTTTTAAAAATGATACTTGTAGTGTTTTCAATCGTGTTGAGGTAGTTTAAGGTTGAAGCGCCTTTATCCACTTCCTTTAAATACCCCACGGTTGAAGCGCCTTGGTTGAATTTTTTTGAAATCAGTTCCATTGATTTTGAAAATTCGTTGAAGGCCAATTCCGGGTCTTCATAAGTTCCTAATTCATTCGCATTATTGAATGATTGATTTAGGTAAAACCCCAGCATAAGAACGGCTACGGCTGCGACAGCAATCCATTTGTAATTAAATTTACTTTTAGTTTTTAACGGAATGTCTTTAGTAAACTGTTCCTGCTGGCTTACCGAAAAATACGCAAACATGGGCTTGTAATGCTCTAAATGCGGAGCAACCGTGTCGCTTAAAAAATAGTGTTTCAACACTTGCTCTTCCTTTAGGGTGGTTTCACCGTTTTCGTATTTCTCCAGTAATTTTTCTATATTATTTAATACCATAATTATGTGTATTAGTCAATTTTTCCCGTATTGTTTTTCTCGCTCTCGATAATGCCACGCGCACTGCTGTTTGGTTCATATCGAGCATTTTTGCAATCTCATCGTAATCGTATTCTTCAACATCCCTTAATTGAATGATCATCCGTTGCTGTTCGGGCAATGTTTCAATAATCCGGCCCACCCAGTTTACGCTATCGCTCAGCTCAACCTGTTTTTGCAATGCCGTTTGCTTGTCTTCGTAATTACTGTGCACCAATTTTAAATTTTGTGCTTGCTTCGACTTTAATTTATCAAAACAGTAATTCTTGGTCATGGTCATCGAAAAAGCTTCAACGTTTTTATACTCCTGAATCTTTTTCTTGTTATGCCACAATTTCAAAAGCACTTCCTGCGTGGCGTCTTCGGCCTCCTCGGTCGATACCAACAGCCGTTTTGCTAAACGGAATACCTTATCCTTAAAAGGTATTACAATATTTAAAAACTCGGTTTGAGTCATTTTGGTTTGGTTTAAAAACAGCTTGGTTTTGGCTATTTGATATTACGACGAAGCAGTTTCAATTTTGTTACAAAAGTTTTTTATATCGCCATAATGTAAGTAATTTTAGGGTTTTATAGACTGTACTCTTTAAATTGTTATATGAAAAATTTTAAAGCCCTAATGCTACTTTTAGCCGTTTCGTTTGTTTCCTTAAGTTGTTTTGAAGACCATGACGACGTGCCCGTTTCCACGGAAGAAATAAACGATTTTGTATGGAAAGGCATGAACCTGTTTTATCTGTACAAAGCCGATGTGGCTAAACTATCCGATAACGAATTTGGGATTAATACCATTGAAAATAGATACGGACAAACCGCAGCTTACAACAATTATTTGAGCAATTTTGAAAGCCCTGAAGTCCTTTTTGAAAGTTTAAAGCACCAACCAGAAAATGTTGATTTATTCAGCAGGATTTATCCAGATTATATTGCTTTAGAACAGCAATTTCAAGGCACCACGACCACCAACGGCATGGAGTTTAGTTTGTTTGCTTTTAACGAAAACTCCAATAGTGTTTACGGTGTTATCCGTTTAGTCCAACCCAACACTCCAGCCGATGATGCTCTTTTAAAACGCGGCGATATTTTTTATGGCATTGATGGAACACCCCTTACCCGAAACAATTATTTTCAGCTTTTAACTCAAGAATCGTACACCCTAAATTTGGGTAAATATGATGATAACGGCACCCCGGAAACCACTGACGATGCTATTATGCCGAATGGCGAAAACATCACTTTAAACAAAATACAGTACACCGAAAACCCCATTTATTTGTCAAATATTTTTAACATTGGCGGAGAAAATGTGGGTTATTTAATGTACAATGGTTTTATTGCAGGTTCTGAAAATGCACTGAATACTGTTTTTGGAAATTTTAAATCGAACAACGTACAGCATTTGGTTTTAGATTTACGCTACAATCCCGGTGGCAGGGTTGATACCGAAACGTACTTAGCCAGCATGATTACTGGACAGTTTACCGGCGAGGTTTTCACAAAACTGGTTTACAATGAAAACTTGGCATCAAATAATATAGATTTTACGTTTCAAAACCAATTAAACGGAAACCCTACTAACAGCTTAAATCTAAACAAATTATATGTACTAACTACCGATGGTAGTGCTTCAGCAAGCGAAGGATTGATCAATGGTTTGAACCCCTACATTGAAGTCATTCAAATAGGAACAACCACCACTGGAAAAACTCAAGCATCAAGAACACTATATGATTCTCCAGATTTCTCCAGAGACGGCGTAAATCCAAACCATACTTACGCGATGCAACCGCTTATAGCCAATGGCGTTAATAAAAATAATGAAGCCGTTCCCAGCACAGGTCTTCCTCCCACTATAGGTTTTGAATTTCAAGAAAATCCGTTCAATTATGGGATTTTAGGCGACGAAAACGAGCCGCTTTTGGCTTTGGCTCTGGCCGATATTGAAAATTCGAGTGCAAAATCTGAAAAAATCAAATCCGAAAAAACCTCTCCATCAAAAGAAATTTTTAATAGTAATGCGTTTCAGCCCAATAAAGGCGGTATGCGCATCGACTAAACCATCTATAAAATCTAACCATTGACAAAACACAAAACCTATTTCAATTGGAGCACGGGTAAAGATTCGGCTTTGGCTCTTTACCATTTACTTCAAAACGAAAATTTTTCGGTTGAAAAATTGGTTACGACGGTGAACAGCCATTATAATCGGGTATCGATGCATGGCCTTCGGAACGAATTGCTCATAGCCCAAACCAAGGCCATAAACATTCCCGTCAGTTTAATCGAACTGCCCGAAATGCCCAGCATGGCAGTTTACGAACAAAAAATGACCGAAACCATTTCGCAACTAAAAAGTGAAGGCTTTACCCATGCCGCTTTTGGCGATATTTTTTTGGAAGATTTAAAAAGCTACCGTGAAAACCAATTGGCAAAAGTGGATATAAAAACGGTTTTTCCCATTTGGAAGCACAACACCAAAGCACTGTTAACCGAGTTTTTAGATTTGGGTTTTAAAACCATTGTGGTTTGTGCTAACTCAAAATATTTTGGCGAAGACTTTGTCGGTACGATAATCGACCAACATTTTATTGAAAATCTTCCCGAAGGAGTGGACGCTTGTGGCGAAAATGGCGAATTCCACACCTTTTGTTTCGATGGCCCTATTTTCAATACACCTATTGAATTTTCAATAGGCGAAAAAGTGTACCGCGAATACGATAACCCCAATACTGACGATTCCATTTGCCAATCTGAAAAATATGGGGTTTGGTATTGCGATTTG
>CAZZDI010000050.1:0-16554 GCA_964653155.1 uncultured Flavobacteriaceae bacterium
GGGGCTTTTTATCTTCGGGAAAAACGTAAACGGCGCTACTTCGTGGTACGCCATTGGCGGCATGACCATCCAACCCAGCGAGTTTGCCAAAACCGCTACCGCTTTGGCCGTGGCCAAATACATAAGCGATTTAAACTTCAACATCAACTCCTTAAAAGACCAAATTAGGCTGTTTGCCATCATACTCATTCCAGCTGTTTTGGTGCTTTTGCAAAACGATACCGGAAGCACCGTTGTTTATGGCGCGTTCTTTTTTGTACTTTACAGAGAGGGCTTGCCAAAATACTATCTTACGTTTGGCATTTCGGTTATTTTAATTTCCATTTTTGCCCTAAAATTTGGCGCCATTATCACTTCCTTTTTGGTAGTCGCTTCAATTGTTGCTTATCATTTTTTAAGCAAAAAGAAATTGAGGGTGTACCAATCCCTTTTAATTTCATTGGTTGCCATTGGCATTTCATTTGGAGTGAAATTCTTTTACCAAAGCATCTTGCAGCCACACCAGCAGGATCGTATCAGTCTTTGGTTGAATTTAGAAAAAGATCCCGAAAAGTTGGAGCGCATGAAACAAACTTTTGCCTACAACCTCAACGAATCTGAAAAAGCGATAAGTTCGGGAGGTTTTACGGGCAGGGGCTTTATGGAGGGTACGCGTACCACCGGAAAATTTGTGCCCGAGCAACACACCGATTATATTTTCAGCACCGTTGGCGAAGAGTGGGGCTTTTTGGGCAGCAGCCTCGTGGTTATTGCGTTTGTATTGTTGATCCTCCGCATCCTACATTTAGCCGAATTACAAAAATCGCAATTTAGTAGGGTGTATGGCTACGGCGTGGCATCAATCGTTTTTATTCACTTTTTTATAAATATTGGTATGGTTATGGGGATTATCCCCACCATTGGCATTCCGTTGCCTATGTTCAGCTATGGCGGTTCGGGGCTTTGGGCGTTTACCATTTTAATCTTTATTTTTATTAAATTGGATTCCAATAGAATCAATGAGTGGTAGTAGGCCGTTAACTGGCATTTTATCTTTTTTCAAATGAAAAAAACAATACTTTTCATTTTCGCATGATTAACCATAGCTAGCCGTTCATGTTCCAAAATTTTAAAAAGACACAACTTTAAGAAAATGAATGACCCCGCAGCAAGCTGACGAGGAATTCTTTAGATTAAATTGGAAGTACCCGGGCCAACTGTTTCACACTTACCGCGTGGTTTCCAATCAGTACCCTAATTTAAAGTACGACATCATTTTTTCCAATTTGCTTGTCTGCAGCGTTTCGAAGGAGTAACATTGTCTTACTTCTTCAACTCTAACTTTTCAGCAAAATAATCACAAAAATCCTTCATAGTGGCACTCATCTTATCGTCTTGGGTAGCGCGGTAAAAGGTATCGCTCATGGCCACTAAGGTTTGGTGGAAAAACACTTTCATTTCATCAACGGGCATATCTTTGGTCCACAAATCGATACGTAACGATTCTTGGGCTTTCGAGTCCCACACCGAAAGCATCATGGCTTTGGCCTCTTCGTTGGTTATTCCGCCGTCATTGGCCGACCAATGTAATTTTTCGGGCACGCGATTTTCGTCCAATTCTACGTTAAGTTCTATTTTCGATTTTATATTTCCCATTACTTTTCTGGTTTAAACTTCGAGTTATTAAAAATGTCTTCGGTACTTTTTATGAGCATATTGTTTAAAGACTCTTGGTTGTTTTCCATATAAGCCCTTACAATTTGCCAACCGATGTACCTACCCAACCGCCCTGGCGAATCGGTATCGATATCTTCCAAATAAAATTTACTGAAAGGCGCCGGGTTTATAAAACGTCCGGGCAATTTGGTATCGGTACTAAACAACAGTTCGCGTTCCACAAAATAGCGCCAAATGTAACTTTCGTTGGCTTTTGCCCAATCGAGTTCGGCTTCGGTGTATGCTATTTTTTCGGCATCGGTTTTAAACGGAATGACGGCATCTTTAAAATATAATTGCTTGCCGTAATATACCATTTCGTCCAACAGCGTTTTGCGTTGCGGATGGAAAATCAACTTTTCGGCATAGGCATTGGCCAAATCGACCACAATCTGTTCCTTTTTCAAATTAGCTCGGATGTATTTTGGAATGCCTTGGTAAAATTTATGGTCGCTGCCCAAATACGAATCTAACGCAATAAGCGCAATGGTATCGGTAACAATAACGCTGTTTCGGTAATCCACATCGTTAGTCACCGTAATAACACGTGGCGCATTAAACTGTGGAAAATAGTATTTTAAATGATTGAAAAGCGACCCAATTTCGGCCGCTTCATTATTAAAATTCGGATAAGTTTTTTCAACTTCCTTTAGCAACTCTATTTGAAGGGTATCGGCCTTTCGGGCCAACCAAAACGAATCGGTGTACTTTTGCGGAAACATAAACGGATAAGCCTGCTTGAGTTCAGGAAAACTTTCGGCATCCGCATCTCTGAATAACTTTTCAAAACGCTCCGCCTCAACTTTTGTATTTATTTTGGCTATTTCAGTTTCCAAAGCATTGTTCTTTTTACAGGAACCCACCAAAATAAGCACAAGAAAAAGGAATAAAACAGACTTCATGAAAAACTTAAACGTCATAAATTTTTGTAAATTGGGCGTATAGGCTATTTTTGTTTGCAAAGGTACTATTCTTAGAATTAAATTCGATTAAAATGCAAACAGAAAAAGTGGTAGATTATATTGTGAACTGGCTTAAGGATTACGCTACAAGAGCTGGCGTTAACGGCTTTGTAGTAGGAGTTTCTGGCGGTATCGATTCGGCCGTAACATCTACCTTATGTGCCAAAACCGGACTTAACGTACTTTGTGTTGAAATGCCCATTCACCAAGCCGAAAGCCACGTAAGCCGCGCGCACGAGCATATTGCACAACTTAAAGAACGTTTTGATAATGTGGATGCCACACGAACCGACCTTACCCCTGTTTTTGAAGAATTTAAAACCGAAGTGTTTCTTGATGGCGACCAAGCCACTATTGATATGGCTCTGGCCAATACGCGCGCTAGACTACGAATGGCAACCCTTTACTATTACGCCGGGCTTTATAAACTTTTGGTGGCCGGAACAGGCAATAAAGTGGAAGATTTCGGGGTGGGCTTTTACACAAAATATGGCGATGGCGGTGTGGATTTAAGTCCTATTGCCGATTTGGTAAAATCGGAAGTGTACCAACTGGGCAAATTCTTGAAAGTACCCGAATCTATAATGAAAGCCGCTCCCAGCGATGGGCTTTTTGGCGATGCCAGAAGTGATGAAGACCAAATTGGTGCCAGTTACCCCGAACTGGAATGGGCCATGAATATGGACGAACAAGGTAAAACCACTAGTGATTTTTCAGGAAGAAAATTAGAAGTATTTAAAATTTATAAACGCTTTAACTCGGCTAACAAACACAAAATGACCCCCATACCTGTTTGTAAAATCCCTAATAATTTAAATTAACTATTGCAAAACCTATAAAAAAGTATTACTTTTACGGCAAGCTTATTCTCTCAACCATAACTATCTCTCAAAATAGTTTTTAAAAAAAGCTTAATTATGATAAAATTATTAATAGCAGACAATCACCCAATTACCAGAAAGGGACTAGAAGTTCTTTTTTCAGCTACTCCCAACATTAAAGTTGTAGGAAGCGTAGATAATGGCGAAGCCATTTTAGAATTTGTAAAGAAAAACCCGGTGGACATCGTTTTAACCGAAGCCGATTTACCAAAACTGAACGGTTTAACCGTGCTTCGTTATTTAAAAAACAGCCACCAAGATGTAAAAACCATTATTCTTAGTGCACAGCCCGAAGAGGTTTACGCCATTAACGCTATTAAAGCTGGTGCTTTTGGTTATATAAACAAGTCGGAAAACGTTATAACCATTACCGAGGCTATTACAAAAGTTAACGACGGAGGCATTTACCTAAGTAACGAGCTAACCCAACAATTAGCTTTTGGTACCAGAACCAACAAAAGTGGCAACTACTACAAAAAACTGTCTACCCGTGAGGCCGAAGTTTTAAAACTGTTGACCATTGGTAAAAAGAACAAAGAAATTTCTAAAGAATTGGATATTAACGAAAAAACCGTTAGTACGTACAAAGCAAGGCTAATGAGAAAACTAAAAGTAACCAACCTGGTCGATTTAGTAAACCAAGCCAAGCTTAACGAAGAGGTATCATAATACCCTATTTAATTTTCTAGACAACAACATTTTTAGACTCGAATAGTCTTTTACTTCTTCAAGTATATTTCTATTCGAGTCTATTTTATTTTTAAGCGTTTCTTGCTGGAACTCCTTAACTTTTTTATCAATTAAAAAACAGCGTAAGCTCAAAATGGTTTCGCTAACTAGCTGAGCAACCGTATGTTTTTTTTCTTTCGGATAAATATCCATGCGGTTCCAATCATCCAAAGTATAGCGCTCATCGTCCATAAGGATGGTAGTGATTTCGTTGGCCATGTCTTGATCGACGGAATTAATAAAGGTTTTCAGCTCAAAATCTTCGTTTTGGTTGAGGCGCTCAATAATGGCATAATACAAGGTTTTGAAGGTATTGTTTGAAAATTGCATTTCGTCGTCCTGTAAATCCAAAAACACCTTTTCAAATACCTTGGCCTTTTGTATTGCAGGCTCTAATCCTAGATTGCCTTTTTCGTCCTCTTTTAAAATCAAATCTTCGAAATCTTCGGTTTCATTACCATAAAGCAACAAAATCTCAATAATCTTGCGTTCCAACAAATACTGTACATCAACTTTTTTTACGGGCTGTTGGTGCTTAATAACTTCAAAAGCTTTTTGTCCGGTTTGGTGTTTCTTATTATCTTCCTGAAGCTCTTTTTTATCAATCTGTGCCAGCGTTCCGAACAGCACCTCCTCACTAATGTCCATAATACGGGCACATTCCTGAATATATACTTCCTTTTTAATATAATCGGGTATTTTGGAAATACTGTTTACAATGTCGCGAATGGTTTCTGCTTTTTTTATGGGATCGTTTTTAGATTCCTCATAAAGTACCGAGGCTTTAAATTGAATAAAATCCTTGGCGTTTTGGGTTAAATAGTCATTGAGTTCTTCAAGCGTATTTTGCCTTGCGAAACTATCGGGGTCTTCGCCCTCCGGAAAGGTGCACACTCTAACGTTCATGCCCTGCCCTAAAATCAAATCGATACCACGAAGCGACGCCCGCATACCAGCGGCATCGCCATCAAAAAGCACAGTGATGTTTTTGGTGAGCCTGTTTATTAACCGAATTTGCTCGGATGTTAATGCCGTTCCGGAGGAAGACACCACATTTGTGATACCGGTTTGGTGAAATTGAATAACATCGGTATAACCCTCAACCAGATAACAATTATCTTCTTTGGCTATGCTTTGTTTGGCATCATAAATACCGTAGAGCACCTTACTTTTGTGGTAGATGTCACTTTCTGGTGAATTGAGGTATTTAGCCGCTTTTTTATCGGTTACCAAAATTCGCCCACCAAAACCCAAAACACGGCCGCTCATACTTTTTATGGGGAACATAACGCGGCCCTTAAAACGGTCGAAACGCTTTTCGTCCTTTACAATAGTGAGGCCCGTTTTTTCAAGATACTCCAATTTATAGCCTTTCTTTAGAGCCTCATCCGTAAAGGCTTGCCACTCATCAAGCGAGTAGCCCAAATCGAATTTTTTAATGGTTTCCTCTGTAAAACCGCGTTCCTTAAAATAACTTAAACCAATGCTTTTCCCTTGGTCGGTTTTTTGTAAAATATTCTGAAAATATTTACTGGCAAACTCACTTACCAAATACAAACTCTCACGCTCATCGGCCTTTTCCTTTTGCTCGTTGGTCTGCTCGGTTTCCTCAAGTTCGATGTTATATTTTTTGGCCAGATACCTAATGGCCTCTGGGTAGGTAAAATGCTCGTGCTCCATTAAAAACGACACAGCCGTACCGCCCTTTCCTGTTGAAAAATCTTTCCATATTTGTTTTACAGGCGATACCATGAAGCTGGGGGTACGTTCGTCGCTAAACGGACTTAGCCCTTTAAAATTGCTTCCCGATTTTTTAAGCTGAACAAAGTCGCCTATAACCTCCTCGACGCGGGCGGTTTCAAAAACTTGATCTATGGAAGTTGGTGAAATCAAAATTTTATAAATTTTATTTGGAGTATTTTACATGAAAACCTGTAAAACCGGAATACTAAGTTAACAAAAGCCTTTTATTTTTTTCGGTCAATAACGTAATTCACCATTAATTTAAGGGATTCTTTATATTCGGATGCTGGGTAATTTTTTAAAATATCGAGAGCTTCCGTTTGAAATTGCTTCATCTTGCCTATAGCATAATCTAATCCGCCGTTTATTTTCACAAATTCAATAACTTCTTTTACCCTTTTGGTGTCTTTATTATGGTTTTTTATGGAATTTATTAACCACTTTTTATCTTTTTTGGGCACATGGTTCAACACATAAATTAAAGGCAGGGTCATTTTTTGCTCTTTAATATCAATACCTGTTGGTTTCCCTATTTGGGCATCGCCATAATCAAAAAGGTCGTCTTTAATTTGAAAAGCCATACCGATGAGTTCGCCAAATTTCCTCATGGTTTCCACATGATGCGACTCTGGTTTTACCGAAGCAGCTCCCAAACTACAGCAGGCTGCTATTAAAGTAGCTGTTTTTTGGCGGATAATTTCATAATATACATCTTCAGTAATATCGAGCTTTCGGGCTTTTTCAATTTGAAGCAATTCGCCCTCACTCATTTCGCGCACAGCAACCGAAATAATTTTTAGCAAATCGAAATCGTTATTGTCAATAGAAAGCAACAACCCTTTCGATAGTAAAAAATCTCCAATAAGCACGGCTATTTTATTTTTCCAAAGGGCATTCACCGAGAAAAATCCGCGGCGGCGGTTACTATCGTCAACCACATCGTCGTGCACCAAAGTAGCGGTATGTATCAGTTCTATTACCGAAGCGCCACGGTAAGTACGGTCGCTCACTTCGCCGTTTGACACCATTTTACCCACCAAAAACACAAACATGGGGCGCATTTGCTTTCCTTTTCTGTTTACAATGTAATGGGTAATGCGGTTGAGCAAAGCTACTTTACTGGACATTGAAAGCTGGAACTTCTGTTCAAAAAGATCCATTTCAAAGGCTATGGGCTGTTTTATTTGCTCGACTATTTTCATTGAAAATCCAAAGATACTATTTAAGACTAAATTTGCTTAATTTTTATTGGCCAATTGCCCACAAGCTGCATCTATATCCTTGCCGCGGCTTCTGCGAACGGTTACGGTAATATTATTGGCTTCGAGTACCTGAACGTACATATCCAAAGCTTTTGAGTTTGCTTGCTGAAATTCGCCATCGTCAATAGGGTTGTACTCAATAAGATTCACTTTACTGGGTGCAAATTTGCAGAACTCCACCAACGCATCAACATCCTTTTTTTTATCGTTTATACCGCTCCAAACCACGTACTCGTAAGTAATCCTGTTTTGGGTTTTGGCATACCAATATTGCAATGCTTCGCGAAGATCGTTTAGTGGAAAAGTAGCATTGAAAGGCATAATGGACGTTCGCACCTCATCAATTGCCGAGTGCAACGACACGGCCAATTTAAACTTCACTTCATCATCGGCCATTTTTTTAATCATTTTGGGTACGCCCGATGTGGATACCACAATACGTTTTGGCGACATGCCCAAACCTTCGGGCGAGGTTATTTTTTCAATGGCTTTTAAAACATTATTGTAATTCATTAACGGCTCGCCCATGCCCATAAACACAATATTGCTCAACGGACGGTTGTGGTACAAACGGCTCTCGTTGTCTATGGCTACCACTTGGTCGTAAATTTCATCGGGATTCAAATTCCGCATTCTTTTTAAACGTGCCGTAGCACAAAAACGGCAATCTAAACTACAGCCCACCTGACTGGAAACACAGGCCGTGGTACGGGTTGACGTTGGAATCAATACTGACTCTACCACCAAATCGTCATGCAACCGAACCGCATTTTTTATGGTACCATCGCTACTGCGTTGCATCGTATCCACCTTAATGTGGTTAATTACAAAATGGTCTTCCAGCATTTGGCGCGTGTCTTTCGAGATATTGGTCATATCGTCAAAAGTATGTGCCGATTTTTGCCAAAGCCACTCATAAACCTGATTGCCGCGAAAGGCTTTATCGCCCTGTTCAACAAAAAAATTACGAAGTTGTTCTTTGGTTAGTGCCCGTATGTCTTTTTTCTTAGTTTCCATGCGTGTGCAAAAATAAGAAAAGGCTGCCTTATATTTTAAGACAGCCCTTTGTTTTATAAATTCTGATTGACTACGAATTATAGAATAAGCATGGCATCGCCATAGCTGTAAAATTTATATTTTTCCTTAACGGCTTCTTCGTAGGCACGCTTAATAAAATCGTGACCTGCAAAGGCTGAAACCATCATCAACAACGTTGATTTTGGTGTGTGGAAGTTTGTAACCATACAATTGGCTATACTGAAATCGTACGGAGGGAAAATAAATTTGTTGGTCCAACCTTCAAATTCATTTAGCATCCCGTTTGATGATACGGCACTTTCAATGGCACGCATCGCTGTAGTACCAACGGCACAAACGCGACGTTTTTCTTGAATGGCCTTGTTTACAGTTTGAACCGCTTTGTCGTCAATTTTCAGCTCTTCGCTGTCCATTTTGTGTTTCGATAAATCTTCCACTTCAACCGGGTTGAAGGTTCCCAAACCAACGTGAAGCGTTACTTCGGCAAAGTTAACGCCTTTAATTTCCAACCGCTTCAACAAGTGTTTTGAGAAGTGAAGCCCGGCTGTTGGTGCTGCTACGGCACCTTCATTTTTGGCGAAAATAGTTTGATAACGATCTTCATCTTCTGGCTCTACATCTCTTTTAATGTATTTTGGAAGCGGTGTTTCCCCAAGTTCGTTCAACTTTAAACGGAACTCGCGGTAGGATCCATCATATAAAAAACGTAAGGTACGCCCACGCGAAGTGGTGTTATCAATCACTTCGGCCACTAAAGTTTCGTCGTCACCAAAGTACAATTTATTCCCAATTCTAATTTTTCTGGCCGGATCCACCAACACGTCCCACAAACGTTGTTCTTCGTTAAGCTCTCGCAACAAGAATACTTCGATTCTGGCCCCGGTTTTTTCTTTGTTTCCGTATAACCTGGCAGGAAAAACTTTGGTATTATTCAGAATCAATACGTCATCTTCGTTAAAATAGTCGATTAAATCCTTGAACATTTTGTGCTCGATGGTTTGTTCCTTTCGGTTTAAAACCATTAAGCGCGATTCATCTCTATTTTCCGCTGGGTATTCTGCCAATAATTCGTTCGGTAAATCGAATCCAAAGTTTGATAATTTCATGTATTATATTTTTAGAAAGTTGCAAATATACAATCTCAACACAGGGGTTGTCAAGTAAATGCGTGATTATTATTTGCTTATTTGAAAACCAATGGCCTCTAAATCGTCCCAAAACGTGGGATAGGATTTTGAAACCACCATGGCGTCTTCAATAACCAAATCTGTTTTTAAGGCCAAAGGAGCAAAAGCCATGGCCATTCTGTGGTCGTTGTAAGTCGCGATGGGCACCATTTCTTTAATGGTTTTTGAAGCTGAAAGGTGCAAGGATTTATCGGTTATTTTAACTTCGCCTCCTAATTTTTCAATCTCGGTTTTTAAAGCCACCAACCTATCAGTTTCTTTAATTTTTAGAGTATGAAGTCCCGTTAAATCGCAAGGCATCCCCAAAGCGAAACACGTTACTGCGATGGTTTGAGCGATATCGGGTGCATTAACCAAATCTAAAGTCAACGGTTTTACTTCAGTTTCTTCCTTTTTTAAGGTCATGGAATTGCCATTGAAAACGGTGGACACCCCAAAATGCTTATAAATTTCAACTAATGACGAATCGCCCTGAAGTGAATTTTCCTTGTACGACGACAACTTAATTTCCGTACCGGGTTCGCAAAGCGCAACGATACTAAAATAATAGGATGCCGAAGACCAATCAGACTCCACCACCAATGTTTTTGGTGTTAATTTCTTTGTTACTGGTTTTACGGTAATCACATTCCCCACGAATGACGACTCCACACCTATTTCTTCTAAAAGTGCCAAAGTCATTTTTATGTAGGGCACCGAAGTGATTTCGCCTTCAAGCGTCAACTCAATGCCATTTTCTAATTTTGAAGCAATAAGCAACAAAGCCGAAATATACTGGCTGCTCACGTTGGCCTGTAACGACACTTTATTTTTAGTCAGCTTTTTACCTTGAAGTTTTATAGGCGGATACCCTTCGTTTTCTTCATAACTAATCTCAGCCCCCAATGCTTTTAAAGCCTCTACCAAAATTTTAATGGGGCGTTCTTTCATACGTTTGGAGCCCGTTAAAATAGTTTCGCGACCTTCCTGAATAGAAAAATAGGCCGTTAAAAAACGCATGGCCGTGCCGGCATGGTGGATATCGACTATTTTTTCTTCGGAAGAAAGTGCGTTGGTCATTAAATTACTATCATCAGAATTTGAAACATTTTCAAGTTTAAACTCCGGGTACAAAGCCTGCAAAAGCAACAATCGGTTCGATTCGCTTTTAGAGCCCGTTATGGTAACTTCAGATTGACGGTTTGTGATTTTGGATTTATGAAGAGTGATGTTCATTTTATAGTATTAAAAAACGCTTCTAAAATTAGAAGCGTCAAATATAATTATAAATTATTTCAATTTCTGGTTATTGTGGTGCCTATCGTGGTCGCGTTTGGCTTTTTTGTCCATTCGTTTGTCGAATGCAGCCTGTAAATCCACCCCTGTTTGGTTGGCCAGGCACAGTACAACGAAAAGTACATCGGCCAATTCTTCACCCAAATCCTTGTCCTTGTCGCTTTCCTTTTCGCTTTGCTCGCCATAACGACGGGCGATAATCCGTGCCACTTCGCCCACTTCTTCGGTAAGTTGAGCCATATTGGTGAGTTCGTTAAAATAGCGTACACCGTGGTTTTTAATCCAATCGTCAACTACTTTTTGTGCGTTTTTTATATCCATTATGCTTTGGTTAAAACTATTTGTTCTGATTCTTTTCTATGAGCCTGCTAAAATAAGTATTCGAGAAATAAAAACCCGCATGAAACACATTCATAGTATTCGATAAACTATAATTGGCTCTTTATTAACATAGCTTTGGCTTTGTCCATTTTTGAAACTTCTTTATAAAATTCCCTGAAGGCATTATAGTCTTCTTTTGGATAATTACCATCATTTACCATAAATGTTCTTTTGTAAATTATCTTATGGGCTTCATTTTTGGCAAATGAGACTTTATAGCTTCCAAATTTATTTTCAATAGAAACATTCTTCGGAAGCGATTCAACTACATAATCTGGCGGTAAGGTAATTTCCACCTCATCGTTATCAATAAACCCCCTTCTTATTTTCAAAGGGTATTTTCTATCGGCGTAACGATTTGGCACATGGGTACTTCTATTGAACGCATTAACGGTAAGCAACATTCTATTGCCCGCCTTTTTGGTGTAATTTGCTGCTTTAAAACTGACGCTTTCATTGAATGTGATGTCCATTTTATCGTTTTCAACAGCCATTTTATCAATAGATAAGCTATTAATGTACTTCCATCTTTTTTTGTAATGCATATCCAAATCGCGCTCGGTTTCACTTTCCAACCAATATTTGTCGTCGTACCGAATCCCTTTTGAAGCTACCTGAATTTCAGCTGCAATATCACCGTTACTGCTTAAAGCATAATTCCCTTTTATAAGCTGGGTGTTTTCTCCTGTAGTGTACTTTTTGGTGTGTTTTATTTCACCGCCGTTGGGTGTAATCACCAGCGCATCCCTATCGTCGGTAAAGTTTCCAATAAAACCAAACGGAAGCTTTTGACTAGTACATTCCAACCACAGCGTTTCTCCATTATTGGGGATGGACAAAATAACGTGATTGCCCTGCATGGCAGCAAAATCCTTTTCGAAATTACGTTGCGATGCTCCTGCATAAATCACGCTGTAAAATGACTCGACACCAACAGCTTTTAACAACGACATGGTGTAATTGGTCAACCCTTTACAATCACCATAACCCAGGGCATCAACCTCTGAAGCCCTAAATGGTTTCCAACCACCAATGCCCACCTGCACACTAATGTACCGCACTTTATCCTGTACATATTGATAAATTTTCTTGGCTTTTGCCAAATCGCTGGTTTCGTTTTTAACCAAATTCTGCACTTTTTTTATAGTGCTTTCGGGCAAATCGTGCGTTTCTTTTATAATGTCGTGGTACATCCATTTCCCAAAAGCATCCCAATCTTCAACCTCTGCCGCAACACCCTCCAGAGTGAATTGCTGAGCAGAAAACAATACTTTGGGAGCAATATCAACTAACAAAGGGCTGTAATCTTCCGAATTAAACGGCGCTAGATTTTTTATTTGATAGGATATTATCCCTTGGCCCAAACTTTTTTCTACCTCGAATCCTTCAAAATTTTTTTCCTTTTTTCTGATGTTGATATTTTCGGGACTGCTAATCGTGTAGCTACTATTTTCTACCCCAACAAAATAATCGGAAACAGGTATAAACGACGGTATAAAGGCCGTGTTGCTCGTTTCGGTTTCACAAATAAATTCAACGGTATAAGGATAATTGGTTGGGGTATATTCCAAAAACTTCACTCTGGAATCAGTATAAAGTGTGCCGCCATCAACCGCGCTAACATCCTTAAAATCCTTCTTCCGTACTTTTTTAATATTCGTGCCAAACTTATTGTACACCAGTACCTCCAATGCTTTTATTTTTACGTTATCATCGTAGTGTACATAAGCATCAACAGCACTATTTCCAGCTTTGTTCATTACCGTTATAATACGTTTTTGCTTGATGAGCATTTTTTCTGAAGATACTAAAACAATATCGGTTTCGCTTAACCTAATTACGGCATTGGCTTGTTGCGAAAGCGAAGACGGCACAGTTAAACCAGTATATATATTGCTTTGCGAAAAACTTTGGAAAAAGATAAAAAAGACAATAAGTTTGGGGAGAAACGTTAATGGCATAAATATATTTTAAATAAATTCCGAATAAAGATAAATACGCCCCCATCAATAACAGATGAAGTTCTTCATGATTCATCTTATTTTACATCTTTAATTTTAAGAATTAAAAATCTTACCGACAATATAAGAAAACAAGGAATAAGAATATATTTAATTTCGCTAAAAAGTACTTTCACTCCCCAAGAAGAAAAAAAACGCTCTACCCCAATGGGCGACACTTTAATCTCGCGGAATGGAAAAAAGTAACGTTCATTATCAAAAGGAATAAAAAAGCCAACGCCCCGTCCTCCCGAAGTCATGGCATCCAAAACCCCGTGCGATAAGGTTGACAGAAAGATAACGGCAAACCACAATAGTTTTTGGTTTTTACCGAAAGAAAACATTAAAACCAGTGCCCAAATAAACGCAAAAACAATGGAATGCGTAAACCCGCGATGGCCTAAAGGATGCTCGTAATGGATGCCCAATTGAAAACCGATAACATCAAAATCTGGAAGGATGGTTGAAAATATGGCCGCCAAAAGCAAGCATTTAGAATTTTTGGAATCCAGCAATTTGGCCAAAGTAAAACCTACCGCACTATGCCCAAAAACGGAAGCCACTATTCTTTGTTTTTAGAATCGATGATGATGGTAACCGGGCCATCGTTTAAAAGTTCCACTTTCATATCGGCACCAAATTCTCCCGTTTGTACGGTTTTGCCCAAATCGGTTTCAAGTTGTTTTACAAAGGCCTCGTATAACGGAATGGCCACATCGGGCTTGGCCGCTTTTATATAACTGGGGCGATTACCTTTTTTGGTGGCCGCATGCAGTGTAAACTGACTCACCGCAATGGCATCGCCATTGGTTTCTTTAAGCGATTGGTTCATCACCCCATTTTCATCATTAAAAATGCGGAGGCTCGCTATTTTGTTCGACAGCCATTTAATGTCTTCGGCTGTATCTTCGTTTACTATACCCAATAACACCAATAATCCGTTACCAATTGAAGCTACTTTTTGCCCTTCAATGGTTACGCTGGCTTTGGTTACTCTTTGTACAACTACTTTCATTTATTCTTTATCCCAAATATCGGTTCTGTAATGTTCGTCTTCACCTTCAATAATCTGCAAATAACTGCGGTATCTAGTGTATTCTACTTCGCCTTCTTCCAAAGCATTTTTAACGGCACACTTGGGCTCGTTAACATGCAAACAGTTGTTGAACTTGCAGTCTTGCTTTAGTGCGAAAAACTCCGGAAAATAATCGCCCACTTCTTCTTTGTCCATATCCACAATACCAAATCCTTTTATACCCGGGGTATCGATAATTTTGGCCCCGAAACTTAAATCGAACATTTCCGCAAAAGTCGTGGTGTGCTGTCCTTGCATATGTTGGGACGAAATTTCTTTGGTTTTTAGGTTTAAACCGGGTTCTATGGCGTTTACCAAGGTCGATTTCCCTACACCCGAATGCCCCGAAAACATACTCACTTTATCCTGCATCAAGGCTTTTACCTTATCTACATTTTTACCTGTTTTGGCCGAGACCCCAATGCACTCATAGCCAATTTTTCGGTAAATATGAGCCAGATACCGCACCTCATCAAGAGTGCCTTGATTGTAAGCATCTATTTTATTGAAAAGCAAAACGGTTTTTACGGAATACGCTTCGGCAGTGACCAAAAATCGGTCGATAAAACTGGTTAATGTAGGCGGATTGTTTATGGTTATCATCAAAAAAACCATATCTAAATTAGCCGCAATAACGTGCGTTTGTTTGGACAGATTTACCGATTTGCGGACGATATAATTCTTCCGGTCGTGGATATGGTGAATGATGCCCGATTCTTGGTTGTTGTCCACTTCCAATTCAAAATCCACTATATCGCCAACAGCTATGGGATTGGTGCTTTTTATGCCTTTTATTCGGAATTTCCCTTTTATGCGGCATTCGTACGTTTTGCCCATATTGGTTTTTACCGTGTACCAACTTCCTGTAGATTTATAAATGCGTCCCGTCATCAAAAACAATTATACTGCAAATTAACGACTTTTAGTTTAGTACACGACAAAAATTGATTATTATACACGTTATCCCATTCCGATAGCCATCGGGGCTAATTTTCACAAATGGGATGTTTTTTTATTGGTTTTTAAATGAATTATTAACAAGAACTTCCCTACGATTCTCTCCTCCCAATAACCATAGAAAGGGCAAAGGAGTGTAAAAACAACATATTGCCACTGAAAAAAGAATAATCGAATTCTAATGATTGTTTTTGCAGTACACTAAAGTCGGTGGCGGTTTCAGGTTAGAGTTTGGTCTGTTGGATGCGCGTTCCAAATTCTAAATGGAATCTACCAAATTCTAAGTGTGGGTTTTAGGAGAAAGTGTTAACGGTTAAATTCGTTTTCATTAGGATTTCTAAAAAAACCTCAATATGAAGACTATACAATTTTACACACTGCTTTTATGTACCATGGTATTGTTCCTTGCCTCATGCAGTAAGGAAGACGATGTGGGGCCCCAGGGTGAAACCGGGGAAACAGGCCCCATGGGTCCCCAGGGCATTCCCGGAAAGGATGGGGCACTCATTCTTTTTGGCAATGGTACACCTGCGGAAACCTTGGGCAATGACGGTGATATGTACCTGGACAGGGCGGGCAGTGAACTGTACGGGCCCAAAACCGATTCCGGTTGGGGCACACCGCTCCAATTGAAAGGGGAAAAAGGCGATCAGGGCGATGCCGGGGCGCCGGGGAGCCAGTTTCTCAGCGGTACGGTCGATCCCTCAACTGGGGAAGGGGCCGAGGGGGATTACTTCCTCAACCAAGAATCCGGAGATCTTTTTGGTCCCAAGTCGGCTTCTGGGTGGGGCGCGCCCATCAACCTCAAGGGCACGGCCAATGTGGTGGCAAGTACTTGGATAGATTTGATACCCTGGACCAATACATCCGTGTCTTATCTTCGTGAAGCGGCATACTCCATTCCCGCACCCATATTGAATGCCGTAGGCTATAGTGACTTGACAAGCATGACGGCCTCCGGTGGCGTATTGTTGGTATACTTGTCCAGACTCGATTGGACACATCAATTGCCTTACACAAACATTACCTCTAACTGGCATGCCAATTGGTATTTACGCGATAATGCGGGTTTTAACCACTTCTATCTTATTGTCCGAAGGCCGTCCGGCACTACGGCACTACCAGAAGATATAAGAGACCTGACAGGCAACTATAAGTTGCGCTATGTGCTCATTCCGGCCGGTATTCAGATAAATGCTGCCAAAGCTGGGGAAAAGGACGTCTTGGATGCAAAGGCATGGCAGCAAATGGGCTATGACGAGGTAAAGGAATTGTTGGGCCTTTCGGATTGATCCATTTAACATTTAAAGCATCCCAATGTTACCCCCATTGGGACGCCATTTTTTATCATAACGGAAACATCACTAAT
>CAZZDI010000051.1:0-2797 GCA_964653155.1 uncultured Flavobacteriaceae bacterium
GCTCAAACACTAGCATTCCCCGAAGCCACTGGTTTTGGCCAATATACCACTGGAGCCAGAGGGCACTCTAACCCTCAAATTTATTTAGTAACCAATTTAAACGATAGTGGCCCGGGGTCATTTCGTGATGCCATTAGTCAAGAAGGGCGTTTCATTTTGTTCAAAGTCGGCGGGATAATCAATGTGGAATCGGATATGGTGGTTCCAAAAAACACAACCATTGCAGGGCAAACGGCACCAGGCGAAGGCATCGTGTTGTATGGCCAGCGGGTTATGTTTTCGGGGGCCAGTAATACCATTGCCCGTTATTTGAGAATACGTTTTGGTGGATGGGCAAAAGACAAAGATGCTTCGGGAGTATCAAATGGAGCCAATATGATTTTTGATCACATGACCTTTACGTGGGGTACCGACGAAGTGTTTTCTGTAAATTGGGACAATAAAGGGACAAGTCCGGACAATATTACCATTCAAAATTCCATTATTGGCCATGGTTTGCATAGGCACAATCATTCGGCCGGTGGACTTATGCAGCCTTCCGATGGCAAAATCAGTTTGATAGGCAATCTTTATATCAGCAATAAAACACGAAATCCGAAGGTAAAAGGCATCAATGAGTTTGTAAACAATGTAGTGTACAATTGGGGCAACTACGGAAATACCTACGGGCATACCGAATCTGGCGATGCTTATATTATGGGCGGCGACTCGGCCGGGATTTCCAATGTAAACATCATCAATAATTATTTTATTAGTGGACCGCATACGGGAGATGATGTTACTACGCCTTTCAACAGAGGAAATTCAAATTTCTACCTTTACGGTTCTGGAAATTATTTCGACAGTAATAAAAATGGTGTTTTAGATGGAAATTTGGTTCCGGAAGATTTAGTGGGCTATCCTACCGGAGATACCAATAGCCTTCAGGCCGAACCTTATGATTATCCCGTAAAAAACGCTCCTTTATCGGCCCAACAGGCTTTTGATAAAGTGGTTTTAAGTGTAGGGGCATCTTACCCTAAAAGAGACCAAGTGGATAGTTTGATGATTGCCGATTTGATGTCTAAGGGAACAGAAGCGTTTTACGTTTACCGCGAAACCGATTTGCCCTTTGAAAATGGAGGGGTAGGCCACGTTTACAGTGCGCCGGCGCCACAAGATACCGATAACGATGGCATGCCCGATGAGTGGGAAGATGCGAACGGCTTGGATAAAAACAATCCAGCCGATGCCTTGGCGGTAAGTGCGTCCAATTCACCGTATTTAAACATTGAAGTGTATATAAATGGATTGGTAAACCAAACACCGCCAGATTTTATTATTCCGCCATCAAATGTACATTTTACAAATGCAGAATCAGTACAAACACCGCCAAGTAGTTCTTTAACCGTAAATTGGAACGATAACTCAGATAACGAAGATCACTATGTTGTTGAGCGCTCTGAAGATGGAAATTCATTCAGTGTAATTGGCCAAGTTGGGGCAAACGTAACGCTGTACAACGATATCGATTTGGTGCCAAACACACAATATTATTATCGGGTTAAGGCTGTTAATACTGAAGAGTCATCCGTTTATAGTGGGGTAGCTTCAATAGTAACGCCCGCCATTCCTTCGGCACCCGATAAACCTTCATTGCCCACACCAACCAATGGTTTCAACTTCGTGGAATTATCGGGAGGGAATTTAACTTTAGGGTGGAATGGCAGCGAAAACACTGAAAATTTTGAAGTTTATTTTGGTGAAAGCGCCTCCAGTCTTTCAAAATTAGCAGATGTGGGATATTCAGCAAATCCTTCATTTCAGGTATCGGGATTAAATACAGAAACCGATTATTTCTGGCGTATTGATGCTTCGAACAATATGGGGCTTACAGTTGGAGATGTATGGCACTTTAGTACCATTGCCGATATGCCGGCAGAAATGGTGGGCCACTGGCCTTTTGATGAATCGCCTTCAAGTGGAGCACAAATCGTAGATGCTTCAACTTATGCCAACCATGGTGCGTTGGATGTAAATTATGATAATTCAAATGTTAGGGTTACCGGAAAGGAAGGCAACGGATTGGATTTTTCAACAGCACCGAATGAAACCTTTATTGTAAATATTCCTAACCAAGATCAAATTTACTTGAACAACAGTTCATTTTCCATTTCATTTTGGATGAAAGCAGCTTCCAATTTGATGCCAACGGGTTCAAATAGTGCTTATTTATTATGTAAGGGATCTTTTAGTGAAAACGGAACAACGGGATCAACCGGTAAGCGTTATAATATTGAATTTAAAAATAGCGAATTTCGTTTCGCAATAGACGATAATAATACAAAAAAAGAGCTTTCAACCAGTGCAACGCCACTCTTTTCCGGAAATTGGAACCATGTTGTGGTTATGCGCGATATTGAAAACCACAAATTAAGGGTGTACCTAAATGGTGATTTTGTAGCCGATTTAGATGAAACCGGAGTGGGGGGCATTGCCGAGGTAAGTGATTTAATTTTAGGGAACATTGGCGAATTGGAATTACAGAATGGAACCGCACCAGCACCTTACAAAGGCCAGTTGGATGAACTTAAAATATTCAATTATGCGTTAAGTAGCGATCAGGTTTCGAGTCTCTACCAAAACGGTTCTTTGGCTAATTCTAAGTTTACTTTAAATAACGGCGTTGTAGTTTACCCAAATCCGGTTAGTAACACAATCAATATAAAAATAGAATCATACAACAGTTCTAAAATATTGGCAACACTTAAAGATATTACAGGCAAAGTTATTCTTAGGGAAAACCTTGAATCGTCTG
>CAZZDI010000051.1:2897-5337 GCA_964653155.1 uncultured Flavobacteriaceae bacterium
AAAAGAGGTCGTCTAAAAAGTGATTTTTAGGCGACTTTCTTTTTCATGAATTTTTCCCATTGAAAAAGTTTAAACGAGCTCACTATTTAAGAGTATCTTTAACCGCTTAAACCAAAATCATATTGCGGGCCAAACGTTTATATTTTATTGATGCCGTACGGGCATTTGCTATTTTAATGATGCTTCAGGGGCATTTTATCGACACCCTGTTAGCTCCCTCTTTTAGGGATAAATCATTATTGGCTTATCATGCTTGGTTGTATTTTAGGGGGATTACAGCTCCTACTTTTTTCACAGTTTCCGGGCTCGTTTTTACATATTTGCTGCTTAGTGCTTTCACCAAAGGCAACGATAAAACCAGAATTAAAAAGGGGCTGTTAAGAGGGGTGTTGCTCATAGCCATTGGGTATAGTTTGCGCATTAATATATTTAGTTGGCTTAGCGGTTATTTTAATCCCAGTTTTTTTGTGGTTGATGTACTGCAATGCATTGGTTTAGCCCTCATTTTTTTGGTAGTTCTGCACCTTATTTTCAGGAAATACAGTTATCTTTTCTCAGTGGTACTGTTTTTTATTGGCTGCGTTTGTTTCCTGTCCGAACCGCTTTACAGGAACCTGACTTTAGAAAGTGCACCTTTGGTTTTGGCTAATTACATGAGCAAAAGCAACGGCTCGGTATTTACCATTTTACCATGGTTTGGGTACTCGGCTTTTGGTGCTTTCATTTCAACGGTATTTTTTAGACATGTGCATCGCGAGCGTTTTAAAATAAGTACAATAGCAACCTTTTTTATTGTAGGTTATTTTCTCATTTACCATTCTTCATGGTTTTTGATGAAGCTTTATGGAGTTTTTGATATCGAACTATTTAAACAAAGTGCCCACTACAATTACCTATTTACCCGATTGGGCAATGTGCTTATCTTATTTGGCGGTTTTTATGCTTTCGAGCAATTTTTAAGACAATCTATAATCGCTAAAATTGGAGAAAAAACACTTTCCATTTACGTAATCCATTTTATTTTACTTTACGGAAGCTTCACAGGATATGGTATTAAACGGTTTTTAAACAAATTGTTACCTCCAACGGAAGCCATTTTAGGAGCTATTTTATTCATATTTGTAGTTTGTGTAATTTCATTTAATTATGCAAAAACAAATACATTTGTTTACAATTTGGTGAGGAAATTTATTGACAAGATAAAGTTTCACCAAAAAAACAGGCAACAATGCTCCGATTGAGTTTATTTAAAAAGGCACTTATTGGGCCCAAAGGAACACGGCCATAAATGAAAACAAAACCACAAATGAAAACAAAACAGTTTACCGTTATTTTCGCATCAATTCTATTTATTATTTTCTTCGGATGCAAAAACTCACAAAAGGAAATTCCCGTTACAAAAAATGAAACTAGCCCACAAGGGCAACCACCTTCTGTAAGTACAACAACCCCAGAGGGAATGGTTTGGGTGCCCAAAAAAACATTCACACAAGGAGCCAAACCAGAAGATGGGTTTGCTTTGCCCCGTGAAAAACCGGCACATCAAGTAACCGTAGATGGTTTTTTTATAGACATAACCGAAGTAACCAACAAACAGTTCAGTATCTTTGTTGAAGCTACTGGTTATAAAACGGTAGCAGAACGCCCCATAATTTGGGAGGATATGAAAAAAAGCTTACCTCCAGGAACACCAAAACCACACGATTCTGTACTGCAGCCCGGTAGTTTAATTTTCAATAAAAATGTCAATAAAGTAGCCAATATGGGCGATTACTCCCAATGGTGGATTTGGAAAGTGGGTGCCAATTGGAAGCATCCAGAAGGACCAAATAGCACTATAGAAGGTAAGGATAATTTTCCGGTGGTACACATTGCTTTTGAAGATGCTTTGGCCTATTGCGAATGGTCAAACAGGAGGTTGCCCACTGAAGCCGAATGGGAATCGGCCGCACAAGGCAGCTATACCAACAACACGTTCACTTGGGGTAACGACCCTGCGGTTTTAAACCAATACGCCAATACTTGGCAAGGGGTTTTCCCCATAAAAAACGAATCTAAAGATGGCTTTGAGCTTATTGCTCCTGTAAGGTCCTACCCTCCAAACAGCATTGGCCTTTACGATATGGCCGGCAATGTTTGGGAATTGACAGCCGATTTGTTCAACGTAAACCATTATAAAGAGTTGGATGCTTCGAAACCTATAATAAACCCGCAAGGAGCCAAAAAAAGTTACAACCCCAATAACCCATACCAAGAAGAACACGTTATTAAAGGCGGGTCTTTTTTATGCCATGCATCCTATTGCGCCAGTTTTAGAATTTCTGCAAAAATGGGCAATAGTGCAGATTCAAGTTCAGATCATACCGGTTTTAGAACTGTAGCCACTCCAGAAATGCTTAAAAACTAAAGGTTACTAAAAATTGAATATCCGTTTTTATTG
>CAZZDI010000051.1:5437-13794 GCA_964653155.1 uncultured Flavobacteriaceae bacterium
TCCAGAAATGCTTAAAAACTAAAGGTTACTAAAAATTGAATATCCGTTTTTATTGACTAAGCTTCAATAAAGCCTGACTTGCTGATTACCAACAGCCTAGCGGAAATCATCACACCGGGCTTGTTGAAGTTTTTTTTGTAAATTAAACATCTGTTTTTAAAATTGATTCGTTTTATTAGATCTGTTTACAGATAATCAAATTAAAAAATGCTACAAATAGATTTCTAAAAGCTCTGCCTTTTCAGATGTTATTTTTACCTTATTTAGAGATGCTGGCAACAATAAGGTTTCGCCCATTTTCAGGCTATAGCTTGCTTTGTCGCACTCAAGTTCTAAATCTCCACCAACGCACATATAGATTACAAATGAATCTAGTTGGGAGTAATTTTTATCCAAAACCCCATCAACTTTTATAAAATTGGTTTTAAAATAAGGGGAGTGCACAAGTTTATTGCTGGTGTTTGGGCTTGTGGCATATTCTGTTTTGAATTGGCTGTGATAGGTAAAATCAATGGCATCTATAGCCAGGTTGTTGTGTAACTCACGCTGTTTTCCTGTGCTGGAATCTACGCGATTGTAATCATAAATTCTGTAGGTAACATCAGATGTTTGTTGGATTTCGGCCAACAAAACACCAGCTCCAATGGCATGTACCCTGCCGGTTGGAATATAAAACGTATCGCCTTTTTTAACCGTTTCATGGTGCATAACGCTCAGCACGCTATCTGTTTCCAAATGTTTTTGGTACTCGGTTTTGTCAATTTCTTTTTCAAAACCAACAATAAGTTCTGCGTCTTCATCGGCCCCCATAACGTACCACATTTCATTTTTTCCAAAAGAATTATGGCGTTTTTTTGCAAGCTCGTTGCTAGGGTGCACTTGGATTGACAAAGGGGTTTTGGCGTCAATAAATTTTATTAATAACGGAAAATCTTCTCCAAACGTGTCGTAAACCGATTGTCCCACAAAATCAGCTTTGTATTTCTTTATTAGTTGTTTTAAGGTTTTTCCTTTCAACGCTCCATCTGAAACTTCTGTCTCATCATTTTTTACGTCCGAAATCTCCCAAGACTCTCCTATGTTGGTTTCGTTATAGTTTTTATTGAGTTGGGTCTTTAGCTTTTCGCCTCCCCAAAGTCTGTATTTGAACAATGGAGTAAATTTTAGTGGGTATAATTCCATTTTATATTTTTTAATGAATTTTGATTTGAATATTACGACTGATTTTCTGCTGAAATTTAACAATATTAAAATACAAAGCCAAGCCTGTTTATGTATATTTTAAGACCTGTGGTTTTACAAGAAACTCATCTAAATTCGTAGTTGTTTAGGTTGATTTTTAGGTTGTTATCGTTTTGTTTTCAATAAATGTATTAATACGTTGAATTGCCATAAGTGCTTTTGTTTTGCTAAGAAATCTATTTTTGAGGAAATGGAAAAGGAAAGTGTTCCAAAAAAAATAAGCATTCGCTATCAAACCATATCTCCTGAAACTAAATTTACAGCTATAAATTTTTGCCCGTCGATTTGGGAACATATTTGATACTGAAAGTTTAAACTGTCAACCATTTAAACTTCGAGATTTTATTGTAATTTGCTTAAAAGCGGTGTGCCGCTTATTGGTTGGAAGCACTCCTTTTTTAATAGCAACAGGTTATTTGTAAATAATATGGTTTATGGAAAAACTTATTGAAGCTTTTGCCAACTATGCCTGGGGCCTGCCTTTGGTTATTTTGCTTATTGGCGGCGGCCTGTACCTGTTGGTGTTATCTAGGTTTTTGCCATTTAGGTATTTGGGGCATGCCATAGACGTGCTTCGAGGAAAATTTGACAACCCCGATAATCCTGGGGAAATCTCACATTTTAAAGCGCTTGCCACAGCTTTGTCTTCTACCATTGGTATGGGGAACATTGCCGGCGTGGCGGTGGCTATTTCCGTTGGAGGACCGGGAGCTATGTTTTGGATGTGGGTAAGCGCTATTGTAGGTATGGCTACCAAATGTTTTACCGCCACTTTGGCCGTAATGTACCGCGGAAAAGATAGTAATGGCGAATTGCAGGGCGGCCCCATGTATTTTATAGTGGAAGGCTTAGGCAAATCGTGGAAACCTTTGGCGGTTATGTTTAGTGTTTTCGGCATGGTTGGTGCGCTGCCCGTGGTGAATGTAAATCAATTGACACAGGCCATAAACGATATTGTGCTAATCCCTAACGGCGTTGAAGTAGGGCTGAAATCCAACCTTATTTTGGCGGCTGTTTTAGTCACATTAACATCGGTTATTATTCTGGGCGGTTTAAAACGGATTAGTAATGCGGCCTCAAAATTAGTGCCTTCAATGGTTCTATTGTATTTCGGACTCGTAGCTTACATTTTAATTTCAAATTATAATCTGGTGCCAAGGTATTTTTTTATGATTTTCTCCGATGCCTTTTCAGCGGAATTTTACAAAGGCGATTCTTTTTTCGGTGGCGTTTTGGGCGCATTGATTCTATTGGGTATTCGCCGCGGTGCTTTTTCAAACGAGGCTGGTATTGGTACGGCACCCATGGCGCACGGTGCAGCAAAAACAGACGAACCCGTGCGTGAAGGTTTGGTGGCTATGCTCGGCCCGGTAATAGATACCTTGGTGGTATGCACATTAACGGCTTTGGCTATTTTGGTAACGGGAGTTTGGGAAACCACCACGAACAACGGAGTGAGCTTAACGGCGGCCGCATTCAGCCATGCTATGCCTGCCTACGGAAGCTATTTGCTCATGGTTTGCGTGTTCATTTTTAGTGTGTCTTCGTTGTTTTCCTATTCGTATTACGGCACAAAATGTTTGTCGTTTTTAATCGGGGCCGATAAAAAATATTATTACAACTATTTTTACATTTTCAGTATTATCATTGCTGCCGTTTCGCCGTTTAGCGCCATGCTCAATTTAATTGATGGCGTTTTTGCGCTTATGGCAATACCTACCATGCTCGCCACGGTTAAATTGGCACCAAGGGCTGTAGGGCAAATGAAGCGCTATTTTCAAAAGATGTCTTGAATTTTTTCGTATTTATATAATCGATTATAATTGATTTTAACAATCTAAATGCTATATTAGCATTTTAACGTCTGTTTTTTGTTGAAGTTCTTACTCTTTTAGCTGTTTTTTTATTGAAGTGTCTTTTAAGGATGATTGAATGGAGCGTCATAAAATCGTCTTCTTAAAAGCGCTTTCTTTTTTAACTAAGGTGCTTCAACCACTAACCATTAAACCACTATAATAAACTAAATTTAAAATGACAAAAAACAATGCAAGGGCCTATTGGAAAGAAAACATTAGGTATTTATTTATTCTACTCACTATTTGGTTTCTCGTATCGTTTGGAGCGGGTATTTTATTAAAGGACACATTGAACGAAATAAGAATTGGAGGCTTTAAACTAGGCTTTTGGTTTGCACAACAGGGTTCTATTTATGTGTTCGTAATACTCATTTTTGTTTACGTTCGGATCATGAACAAACTAGATAAAAAATATGGGTATGATAAGTAGTATTATGGCATTGGCAGAGACCATCGACGTACAGAATTGGACCTATATTATCGTTGGAGTTACATTTACATTATACATTGGCATCGCCATTTGGTCCAGGGCAGGATCAACCAAAGATTTTTACGTTGCCGGTGGCGGTGTATCGCCGCTAGCGAACGGTATGGCCACCGCGGCCGATTGGATGAGTGCGGCGTCGTTTATATCCATGGCGGGGATCATCTCTTTTGCTGGATACGATGGTGCCGTGTATTTAATGGGATGGACAGGCGGTTACGTATTGCTGGCACTGTTGTTGGCTCCATATCTTCGTAAATTCGGAAAGTTTACCGTACCCGATTTTATTGGCGACCGTTATTATTCCAATACTGCCCGTTTGGTGGGGGTTATTTGTGCGCTGCTGGTGTCGTTTACCTATGTGGCCGGGCAAATGCGTGGCGTTGGTTTGGTGTTTTCACGATTCTTGGAAGTCAACATCAATACCGGGGTGATCATCGGGATGATTATCGTTCTTTTTTATGCGGTACTTGGTGGAATGAAAGGTATCACCTACACTCAAGTAGCGCAGTATTGCGTACTTATTTTTGCGTTTATGGTGCCCGCTATTTTTATTTCCATACAAATGACTGGAAACCCCATTCCACAGTTGGGCTTCGGTAGTACTTTGGCCGATGGCTCGGGAACCTACTTGTTGGATAAATTGGATGGGTTGAGTACCGAACTGGGTTTTTCTGAATACACCGAAGGTTCAAAATCTACAATCGATGTATTTGCCATCACCTTGGCGCTTATGGTAGGTACGGCAGGCTTGCCGCATGTTATTGTTCGGTTTTTCACAGTAAAACGTGTAAAAGATGCCCGGAAATCTGCCGGATTGGCACTGTTGCTTATTGCGATTTTGTACACCACAGCACCGGCAGTTTCTGTTTTTGCCAGAACAAACATGATTGAAACGGTATCGAACAAACCATATACCAATATGCCCGAATGGTTTAAAAAATGGGAAACCACGGGGCTTATCACGTTCACCGATAAAAATAACGATGGAAACATTCAATATGTAGCCGATGAAAGTAAAAATGAATTGGTAGTCGATAACGATATTATGGTGTTGGCAAACCCCGAAATAGCCAAACTGCCCAACTGGATTATTGCTTTGGTAGCGGCCGGTGCATTGGCAGCCGCTTTATCAACTGCTGCGGGGCTGTTGCTGGTTATTTCATCCTCCGTATCTCACGATCTGATCAAGAAAATGATTAACCCCAATATTTCTGAGCATGGCGAATTAATTGCAGCGCGTTTATCGGCCGTGATTGCTGTTTGCGTTGCAGGCTATTTTGGTATTAATCCGCCAGGGTTTGTGGCGGCGACCGTAGCTTTGGCTTTCGGGTTGGCGGCGGCATCGTTTTTCCCGGCCATTATTTTGGGTATTTTCTACAAAAAAATGAACAAAGAAGGCGCCATTGCCGGAATGGTTGTGGGTATCACCACTATGCTGCTCTACATGGTAAAATACAGATTGGGGTGGTTTGACGATGCCGTGCCCGATAAAAGTGAGTGGTGGTTTGGCATTTCGCCCGAAGGTTTCGGTACGGTAGCCATGGTGTTGAACTTTATAGTTTCGATAGTTATTATGAAATTCACCCCCAATCCACCTGAAGATGTTCAAGACATTGTTGAAAATATAAGGATACCGAGCGGGGCAGGCGAAGCAGTAGATCATTAAGCTTTAAACATAGCCAAGCTATCCCAAACTTTAAAACAAAAAGCATCTATTATTTTATTGTAATAGATGCTTTAAACTGTTGAGGTGTCATCAATTCCATTTTTTTAAACTGCCTATTAAAGTAACTGGTGTTGTTGAAACCGGATTTAAATGCAATTTCAGACATACGCAGGTTTTTGGTTTCTTTTATAAGTTTTTTAGAAAACTTAATTTTTTCAGAATTTATATAATCAATGGGCGAAACACCAAGGGTATTTTTAAACTTTTTATGAAAATGGGAAGCACTCATACAGGCTTTTTCTGCAAGAAGTTCAACTGTAATGTCCTTATTGGTCAAGTTCTTCTTGATATATTTGATAACGTAACCAATGCGCGTATCGTTAAAAATCCCTTTGGTATCGTTTAATAAAAAGGCTTTTGCCTTTGTTTGTAACAGACGAACAATAAGCTCCTGGATCATTAAATCGAGCAACATATCTTTTGTTTTCGCGTTTTTTGTGAAAGTATAAACCAAACGTTCAACAAGATGGTTAACATCGGTATTGTTTATTAAATGCGATGCATTGTTGCTTAGTTTCCAGTTATTGTTTTCGCGTTCAATAGCTACGTGGCTGTTAAATTTATCTACCACTTCGTCAATTTTACTACTATCTATTCCCAAGGCCAAACATTGTGTAGGGGCTTCCATGGTCGCAATAGGGAAGTCAATAATCATTTCTTTGTTGGTTGGCATCACTACCGATTCTCCCGGGAAAAAATCAAACGATGGCATACCCTCCAGATGCATCACTTTTTTTCCAGTTAACATGCTCGCAATAACGGGGAAGTTAAAAGTTAACGATACTTTTTCTGCATATTTATGGGTTTCATAAATATTTAGTTCGGCGTAATCAGAGTTGTAAGTGGTCCGGTTTTCAACCAAAGTGGTTAGCTTTCGGTTGTTTATGTGGTGTTGTAACAGTTGTTCCATAAACTACAGTACAAGATTTTATCTGGTTTTTTATTTAAATGATAGATATGTTCACTTTTATAATAATTCTGTTCAAATATTTCACAATTTAATAAAATAATTTTATGGAAATTACAAATTAACTATGTTATTGGGGTTAAAAATGAGATATGTTAAAAAATGTTAACGTTTTTGTATCCCCAAAGGCAATGGTTAATGAATAATGTTGAACTAAAATAAAATAAGAAAAAATGAATTATTCTAAACCAGAATTTAAAGCCTCTTACGGAAATTTTATAAACGGAAAGTTTGTAGATCCCATAGGCGGCGAGTATTTCGAAAACACGTCTCCAATTGATAAATCGTTAATTGCAAAATACCCAAGATCGCAAAAAGAAGATGTAGAGCTGGCCTTAGATGCGGCCAATGCGGCCAAAGAAAGCTGGGGAAACACTTCTGCCGCCCAGCGCGCCGCCTTATTGAACAAGGTTGCCGATATTATTGAAGCAAATTTAGAAGAGTTTGCTTTGGTGGAAACCTGTGATAACGGCAAGCCCATTCGTGAAACCTTAAATGCCGATATACCACTTAGTGTTGACCATTGGCGTTATTTTGCATCTTGTATTCGTGCAGAAGAGGGGAGTGCCACAGAATTAGATTCGAACACCTTATCTATGAATATTAAAGAGCCATTAGGAGTTGTTGGTCAAATTATTCCTTGGAATTTCCCGTTATTAATGTTATCGTGGAAGTTGCCTCCAGCTTTAGCAACAGGTAACTGTGTGGTATTAAAACCTGCAGAGCAAACGCCTTCTTCAGCAACTTTATTAATGGAAAAAATAGCAGATGTATTTCCTCCAGGTGTAGTAAACGTAGTACATGGTTTCGGACCAGAAGCAGGAAAACCTTTAGCATCAAGTTCTCGTGTTGATAAAGTAGCTTTTACAGGAGAAACAACTACAGGACAATTAATTATGCAATATGCGTCTAAAAACCTTAATCCAGTAACCATGGAGTTAGGTGGTAAATCACCAAACATTTTCTTTAATAGTGTTATGGATGCTGATGATGCTTATTTAGACAAAGCTATAGAAGGTGCGGTTTTATTTGCCTTTAATCAAGGTGAAGTATGTACTTGTCCATCTCGTATTTTAGTACAAGAAGATATTTACGATAAGTTTATGGAGCGTGTTGTGGCGCGTACCAAAGCAATTGTACAAACCAGTCCTTACAGTACAGATTGTATGGTTGGTGCACAAGCGTCTAATGATCAATATGAAAAAATTCAATCTTATATAAAAATAGGAAAAGAAGAAGGAGCTAAAGTTCTTTGTGGTGGTGACGCTAATAAAGAAGGCGATTTAGGTAATGGATTCTTCATCCAACCAACCATTCTAGAAGGTCATAATAAAATGAGAGTCTTCCAAGAAGAAATTTTTGGACCAGTAGTTTGCGTAACCAAATTTAAAGATGAAGCTGAAGCTATAGAGATTGCTAACGATACACTTTACGGTTTAGGTGCAGGCGTTTGGACCAGAGATGCACACCAACTATACCAAATACCAAGAGCTATAAAAGCAGGTCGTGTTTGGGTAAACTGTTACCATTCTTATCCAGCACACGCACCATTTGGTGGTTATAAAAAGTCTGGTTTTGGTAGAGAAAACCATCAAATGATGATGAGCTACTACCGTCAAACTAAAAACATGCTAATCTCTTATGATAAGAATAAGTTAGGTTTCTTTTAATAGTTAAAATATAATAGCAGATAAAGGCTGGGTTTAATTAATTCAGCCTTTTTTATTAAATTTATAGTAATGCAACGATTAGATATAACAGAACAAGCAAAAACAATAGTTAGGCAGCTAAAAGAAAAACATGGCGATTTGATTTTTCATCAAAGTGGCGGATGTTGTGATGGCTCTGCACCAATGATTTTTGAAAAAGATGATATGTATTTAGATGAAAGTGATATTCATCTTGGAGATATTGAAGGTGTTCCTTTTTACATGAATCAAGATCAATTTCATTACTGGAAACATACACATTTAACTATCGATATCACCGAAGGAAGAGGCGCAAGTTTCTCTTTAGAGATCCCTTTAGGGCTACGCTTTATAATTCATTCTAGATTATTAACACCAGAGGAAGAAACAT
>CAZZDI010000051.1:13894-16445 GCA_964653155.1 uncultured Flavobacteriaceae bacterium
TTAGGGCTACGCTTTATAATTCATTCTAGATTATTAACACCAGAGGAAGAAACATTTTTTAATAAGAAATAGAAATACTATTTTTAGCGAAACAAAACTAAATAGTTCATGAGTAATTACCACATAAAACACCTAGAAGAATATTACCAAGTTTATAGAAAATCAATCCGCGAGCCCGAAAACTTTTGGGAAGAAGTCGCCGAAGAACATTTTATGTGGCGCAAAAAATGGAACAAGGTGTTGAGTTGGGATTTCAGCAAACCCGAAATCAAATGGTTTGAAGGCGCCCAATTGAATATTACCGAAAACTGTATCGATAGGCATTTGGCCACCCGTGGCGATAAAACGGCTATTTTGTTCGAACCGAATAGCCCAGACGAGCCTTCCGAGCATATTACCTATAATCAGTTGCACAAACGCGTTAACAAATTTGCCAATGTTTTGAAAGAACAAGGTATTAAAAAAGGCGACCGTGTTTGTATTTATGTGCCCATGATTCCGGAGTTGGCCATTTCCATTTTGGCCTGTGCCAGAATAGGTGCCATCCACTCTGTGGTTTTTGCGGGCTTTTCGTCTACCGCTTTGGCGACCCGAATCAATGATTCCGATTGTAAAATGGTGATTACCGCCGATGGCTCGTACCGTGGTGCCAAAACGATCGATTTAAAAGGGATTGTTGACGATGCTTTAGAACAATGCCCCGATGTAAAAACCGTTTTGGTGGCCAAGCGAATCCATTCCGATATCAATATGAAAGAAGGGCGCGACCAATGGCTGCAGCCACTTTTGGACGAAGCTTCAGAGGATTGCAAAGCTGAAATTGTGAATGCCGAAGATCCGCTCTTTATCCTTTATACTTCCGGTTCTACCGGAAAGCCCAAAGGCATGGTACACACTACCGCGGGTTATATGGTTTACACGGCCTATACCTTTAAAAATGTGTTCCAGTACAGGGAAAATGATGTGTACTGGTGTACGGCCGATATTGGTTGGATTACGGGCCACAGCTACATTGTTTATGGGCCTTTGGCCAATGGAGCTACCACCGTTATGTTTGAAGGCGTGCCAAGTTACCCCGATTTTGGGCGGTTCTGGCAAATTATTGAAAAACATAAAATCAATCAATTTTATACGGCACCAACGGCCATTCGTGCTTTGGCGAAACAAGGTGTGGAGTTGGTTGAAAAATACAACTTGTCATCACTTAAAGTGTTGGGCAGCGTAGGCGAACCCATTAACGAGGAAGCTTGGCATTGGTACAATGATGTGGTGGGGAAAAATAAGAGCCCTATAGTAGATTCATGGTGGCAAACAGAAACCGGTGGGATTATGATTACTCCCATTCCGTTTGTAACACCAACAAAACCAACCTATGCTACCTTGCCATTTATTGGTATCCAACCGGCATTACTAAATGAAAGTGGAGAAGAATTAAAGGGCAACCAAGTAGAAGGGCGTTTGTGCATTAAATTTCCGTGGCCAGCTATTGCACGAACCATTTGGGGCAACCATGAACGCTACAAAGAGACCTATTTTTCGGCTTATGAAAATCAATACTTCACCGGAGATGGCGCCATGCGCGACGAGGTGGGCTATTACAGAATTACAGGTAGGGTAGATGATGTGATCATTGTTTCCGGACACAACTTAGGAACCGCACCTATTGAAGATGCCATTAACGAGCACCCAGCGGTAGCCGAATCGGCCATTGTGGGCTTCCCGCACGATATTAAGGGAAGTGCACTTTACGGATACATTACGCTTACCAATCCAGGAGAATCAAGAGACCATAACAACTTACGCAAAGAGATCAATCAATTGATTTCAGACCGTATTGGGCCTATTGCCAAGCTGGATAAAATCCAGTTTACCCAAGGCTTGCCAAAAACGCGTTCGGGTAAAATTATGCGACGCATTTTACGTAAAATAGCGAGTAAAGATACCAGTAATTTGGGTGATACCAGTACACTGTTGAATCCAGAAGTGGTACAGGATATTATGGATAATGCACTTTAATTGGAAGCTACCTATTCAACAAATACCCCCAATTGAGGTGTTTTCTTTTATCCAAACGGGCCAATAGTTTTAAAAATACCAAAGCTGTGATAAGCGCATCGCCAGTGGCGGTGTGCCTATCTATAGGCTGAACGTTCAGTTCGTTGCACAGGTAATCTAAAGTGTAGGGTTTGGTGTTGTTTTGGTAAATGATATGAAGTGATTTTTTATACAATATTCCGGTATCGATAAAATTGTTTTTTAGTTTTCCTAAGCCATGCCTGGCCAGCATATTGTTTACCATAGCGCGGTCAAAACTAGCGTGATGGGCTATTAGTACAGCGTCTTTTATGTAATCTAAAAACATTTTTATGGCTTCGAGTTCTTCTATTTTCTCTTCGGAACCGTTGCGAATAATCCCATGTATTTTAACCGTTTCGGCCTTAAATATCTCTTGTTTTAAATACAGTTCCAAGGTGTCATTTACCGGGATGCTTTTTCCTATAATGGCCACCGCACCAATCGATAATACTCGATCTTCAATTTTATCGAAACC
>CAZZDI010000052.1:0-16077 GCA_964653155.1 uncultured Flavobacteriaceae bacterium
TGGCCCTTCAGCCCAATATTTTCCGGTGATAGGTTCACTGGCTTTAGAGTAAGGGCCTTCTAATTTTTCAGCAAAAGCTACTTTTAAATTTTTTCGCACCGGCTTTTTGGTTTCGTCTTTCAAAAACATCACGTATTTATCTTCGGCATATTTTTGAACGGTGGCATCGATAACATTAAAGCCCGGCTCATAAAATAATTTGGTGGGCGAAAATGTTTTAAAATCCTTAGTAGCGGTATAGTACATTCTATGGTTGTAACCTTTGTCTTCCTCTATTTGGGTTTCAGGAAATTTCCCAGTTATGGTACTGGCCCAATAGATAATGTATTCTTTGGTTTTATCGTTATACGTTAGCTCTGGCGCCCATGTGTTTCGAGCCCCTTTTTCATGGGCCATAACGGGTATAAATTGTTGTTCAGACCAGTTTATTAAATCTTTAGAGTTGGCATAACCAATACCTTTGTCGGTCCAACTTACCGTCCATACCATGTGGTAAAGTCCGTCGCCACCTTTAACAATGCAAGGATCGCGCATCAATTTATCTTTACCTACTTCGGGTTTTAAAAAGGACTGGTCGTTTTTTAAGGATTTCCATTTGTAACCGTCTTCACTGTAAGCTAAATGCAAGCCATCTTCTCCATTTCCTTTAAAATACGAAAACATATAAACTTCCTTTTCAGGGATAATTTTTTGGGCAACCAACCAATCTTCGCAAGCTTTTGGCCAGTTTAAGTGCGTACCGAACCTCCCCAAACCAAAACCATGGCCACCATCTTCGTAAATGTGCATTTCGGCAGGTACTTTGTGCCTTTTTAAAGCCAAATAATAATTAATGCTGTTTTCTACAGGAACCGCTCCATCATCAGTAGCATGGATTAAAATGGTTGGCGGTGTGTTTTCGTTCACCTGTTTTTCGTTGGAATATTTTTCAATAAGGGCTTCGGAAGTTTTTTTGCCAAGCAGATTTTCTTTTGAACCATTATGAGTAATGCCATCTTCCATGGAAATCACGGGATAGATTAACATGGAGAAATCGGGACGCGCACTTGTTCCATCGTGTTCGTAAACGGTTTCATTAAAATGCGTTGAAGCAGTTGAAGCCAAATGTCCACCGGCAGAAAAACCAATAATCCCAATTTTATTGGCATCCAAATGCCACTTTTCTGCGTTTCTTCTCAAGGTTCGTATGGCTTCCTGTGCATCCTGTAGCGGGCCAATGGTTTTGTTTTCCATAATAGCATCGCTCGGTAAGCGGTATTTTAAAACAAAGGCCGAAATACCCATACTGTTTAACCATTCAGCAATTTTGTCGCCTTCCTTTATATGGGAAAGCACAGCATAACCGCCACCGGGACAAACAACAACTGCGGGATTTTTAGTGTTGCCATTTTCAACCAAAAAGGGTTTGAGTGTAGGCTCTGAAACTTTCCGAATGGCATTAGGGTTTCCGTTTGAATCCAACCTGAACTCTTCTTTGTAATCATCATTTTCGATGGATCCTGGAATGTTATTCCAAAGTGGGATTTCTTCATTTTGGGAAAAAGTGATTGTTGCCATTCCTAAAAAAATCAATAATAAGGTTTTACGAAATAGGATATTTTGTGATTTCATTGATGTGTGTTTTCTTAATATAATTTTAGTCGATTATGTTTTAGGTTTTGAGGTCTGAAAAATGCTTTTACGGCTTTTCATAAAATTCTATTTCAACAATACGCAAATGGCCTTTTTGTTTGGAAGCCGTTTCGTCCTTATACAAGTCGAGTTCTTTGTTGGGATCTACCTCAACAATTTGGTTAAACGCATCGCTTTCGGTGTTTGCTCCAATTAACTCAACGGTTATCTGCTGTGCCAGAACGGGTTTTAATGCGATGGTGACATACCCCAAACTTTGCTCGGTATGGCCTTCATAAACCAATACATCATCAGCCAAGATACGAATAGGGTAACTTTTTGTACGCCACCCTGTAAATTTTGCAACACATTCTGTAACCACCGAAGGTTTTGCCAAAGCATAGGTGATTTTTGCTGTACTAATTTTGCCGTCGTTTCGCCATTCTGTAAGTTCGTTATCATCGTAACTAAAATAGGCATTTTCTGCATTCGATGTGGTTTCTGCATGTTTTATAAACACCGTTTGTCGCTTTTTGGTATAGGAAGGACTACTTGGTGTTGGCCCTTTGCCCAAAAACGGTTTTAAATCCGCACCAGGAAGTTTGGTTCCCAATCCGTTTACGGTTTCAAAAGGCCATGTTTTTAAGGTTAGTTTTGCAGGTTTCAATCCTTTTGAAGTTGCTTCAATTTTAATGTTGTCTGGATTAAAGCCTGAACGAATCATAATTCGGTTAATACCGTTTTCAACAGGTAATGATTGTGAAAGCACATAATTGCCCGGCCCTTGCGCAATACCGCCCAGCCAAGTGGCTTCGCCTTTTAACGAAAAATCGATGAGGCTATTATCAACAGGGCATCGGTTTCCATTTTTATCGACTACTTCCACATCTACCAAAGCAACATCGGCACCATTCGCCAAAAACCCGTTGGGGTTGGTATGCGGTGTCAATTTAATTTTATGAGGTTCGCCCGCTGTACTTTTTTCATCCGTACTAATTTGCTCGCCTTCAGAATTATAGCCAATCGCTTTTATATTTCCAGCCTTAAACGGAATGTCCTCAAAAGTGAACAAAAACTGTTTGCTCTGTTTACCGAATCCTTTTGATTTACCGTTAATAAACAATTCAACTTTATCGGCAGATGATACCACATACATATTTTTGGTTATGGTATCGTTGTAATTCCAGTGTCCTAAAATATGGGTCCGGTAGTTTTCAATATCCACCCAACCGTCCCACATCACCTGATGGGCAAAAAAACCATCTTTTGGGATTCGCATCGGGTCCACTTCGCCACTGGTTCGGTAATTTGATTCGCCTCTGTGGTGCGTGTTGGTATCTGAAAACACAATATTTACTCCGCCCGAACTTACACGGTGCCCCGTTCCGGGACGCTCGCGATAGTAATCAAACCAACGTGTTATATTTTCAATGGCATGCGCATCTTGGTTGTGGTTATAATCGGTAGCTGGTTTGCCACGGTACAATGGCCCATCACCTTCTTTGTGGTATGGTGGGCTGTACTCGTCCCAATACTTTCGCAAACCTTCATCACGCGAATATTCGGTAGCCCAAAGTGGTTTGCCTGCACTTTTGTTGATGTAAAGCATCTCACCACCGTATTCGGCCTCACGGCTATCGAGCATTTCGCGTGAGCCGATGGCACGGCCGCCATGGGGGTCGAACGTATTTCTTAGGCTTTTCATTTCGTGCATGTGCGGCTCACTAATCACTTCATTTCCGCATTCATAAAAAATAATACTCGGATTGTTTCTATTGTAAATAATGGCATCCCGCATCAATGCCACCCGTTGTTTCCAGTGGTCGCCTTGCGAATCTCTTTCGGCATCACCTGCTGGCATAGCTTGTATGAGCCCCACCCTGTCGCAAGATTCTATATCTTGCTTCCAAGGGGTAACGTGCATCCAACGCACCAAATTACCGTTGCCTTCAACAATCATCCGGTTACTGAAATCGCTCAACCAAGCCGGAACCGACATGCCAATGGCCGGCCATTCGTTGCTGGTACGCTGTGCATAACCTTTTATTTGTATTACCCTATCGTTTAAAACCACTTCGCCATTTTTAAAGGCTGTTTTTCTAAATCCGGTTTTTGTTTCAACTTCATCTGTCAGTTGATCACCAATTTTTAAATAGCTCTTTACTGTATATAAATAACCATAGCCCCAGCTCCAAAAATTTAAATCGTCAACTTGTTGTTTTGCCTTTAAGGTTCTTAAATCACCTGGTTTAATACTGAACGATTCAGAAGTAAATTCTGCCACTTTATTATTGTCAATATCAAAAATTTCAACAAACAAAGTAGCGTTCTTGGTTGAAGCAAATTCATTTTTTACTTGGGCTTCTACGTGAACATGGGCGCTTTTCTTTTTAATGTCGATAGCTTTTGCATACACATAAACGCCAGTTGTTTTTAAGTTGGAATACAATGGAAGCGTTTGGTAAAGCTTATCGGTAATATGCAGGTAAACGTTTTTTGGAATCCCCCCATAGTTGGCATTAAAGTTAGTGTTGTTCCAACGGTAGGTAGCATGGGTTGCTTTTTCGCGATATTTCCAATCGTTATCAATTCGAAGTGCGATCACATTGTTAAAAGGATAGGGTTTTACATATTCCGAAATATCAAAACCAAAAGCCATAACACCATTTTCGTGCAGGCCCACTTTTTGGCCATTAACATAAACAGTACCACCTTGCCGGATGCCTTCAAATTCAATGAACACCTTTTTATTATTGGCATTTTCGGGCAGTTTAAAGTTTTTTCGGTACCATACAATACCTGTTGTTAAATCGATAATATCCTTTTTAAACGCTTCCCGTTGATTATAGGCGTACGGCAAAGAAACCCGTTTCCAATCGGAATCGTTGAAACCATTGGTTTCTGCTTTTTGAAGGTCGCCTGGTTTTAATTTCCAGTCGGAATTAAAATTAAATTTTGTTCTTGTAAATTCTTGTGAAAAGGAGAAAAAAGAACAGCATAAAAATAGGACCAATAACTTTAGTTTCATTTCAATTATATTTTGGTTTCAGCTCCCAATTGGTAGGGAATCATGTTTTTGTTGGCTGTATTCAACATAAAATAATCAAGCGCCACACCGGTGTCAATCATATATACCTTTAAGGTTTGTTTTCCTTTGGAGTTTACAGGAACTTGTATTTGCTTTTTTGCAGTATTACTTAAAACGTTTTGCTTCCACTCTGCGCTTCGGCCTTCCGTTTTAAAATTGATAATTTCTGCTGGTTGGTCATTCCATTGTACTGCCACCCTAACCTGTCCGTCGGTAGTTAGTGGGTGCGTTGGAAGCGCCACCAAAGTTAAAATGGCTTCGTGAGTAATGGTTTCTGTGTTGATATGGTACTCTAAAACCGGTGCATTTTGGTAATCTGAAAATGCCTCAGAAGTTAAAGGACTGGATTGCAAAGCCTTTTGCGAATGCCCTAAACCTTTTAAAGTTTTCCAGAAAGCGTTGTTTTTTTCTACGTTTTCACTAAAACTACCAGCGTACCAAATGGCTTTCCCATTTTTTTCAACAATACTGTTTTCGGGCAGGTTTTTATAGCTTTCGGAAATATTAATTTGAATATCTTTTTTGAAGTTTTTCGATTGCAATGTGATAATTTTTGAAAGTGGTTTACCTGCTTGCTGCCATAACTCCCAATTTATTGTCACGAAAATTCTATCTTCTAGTATTTGTGGATTTGATAATGTTCCAGCTTTCCCTGAAACATTTATCCATTTGGGAAGGTTTGCAAATTTCCAGTGGGCTTCATCGGCATTAATCAAAAACACATCCAAAAAATGGGATCCCAAATCATTAACATAAAACGTAGGTAATTTGTCTCCACCACTTTCAGTGGTTAAAGTATCTTCAACCGAAACACCAATAGGTTCGCTTGATTTTATGCCTTTTAATTCAATTTCGGGATTATCAAAAACGGGGAGCCTTCTGGGTTTCATGTCCATCATACCTTGCCATTTTCCATTGGAAAGGGCATTGTATTTTTGGGTCAACGCTACAATATTTTCATAAGCTCTATTGGATAGCCTTTTGTATTTCTCCGCACTTTTTCGGCCTTGACCAGAATAGGTCAACGCTTTATCGCGATGCATGAATTTTTTGGTCATATTTGAAGCCGCCTCAACAGGATAACTGACTAGCTGAACAAAAGGACTTTTAAAGTTTTCGGGCAATTGTGTTTCCAAGGTTTTTACCCGGTCTTCAATGGTTTGATACGCCGCTATGCGTTGCCCAATCTCATCGCCATGACCCAATGTATTATAAGCCGATTTATAAATGGGCGTTGTTTTTTCAGTTTGGCTCCAACCCATAAATTCGGGCTTCCGTTCAAAAGCCAAATGATAGTACTTATCTTTTATTTTGGAAATTTCCGCCCCATATTTCTCACCAAAAATATTGCTAAAAAAGTGCTGTTGATGCGAATTTACGGCTTCAATGTTTTCAAACTTTGAAGCATCGTAAGCCATATCCAAAAACAGTTGCGTATTATATTCGGCGGGCTTGATATCGCCTACATTCAAAATCCATATTTCATTATTATTCAGTTTGTGGGCCTTTATCATTTCTTCCCAAATTAAGTACGGACTCGTAGTGCTTAACCACAAATAATCGTGGGGTCTGCCCCAATACGACGCGTGATAATATACTCCACCCCCTCCACTGCGCTTTTGTTCTTCGGCATTACTTAACGATCGGATGTATCCGTAGTTATCGTCGGTCCAAACCAAGGTGATATCCTCAGGTACTTCCAGTCCGTTTTTGTATAAATCCAACACCTCTTTGTAAACGGTCAAAGCTTGCGGAACCGTTTCAACATTAGTGTTGATGTGCTTTTTTAACAAACCACGCTGGTCTGAAATAACTTCTGTAAGTACCTCGACAGCTTCATCTTTTCCTTTTACGCCTTCCATGCCGCTATCGTGTACGCCACGCATCCCCATGCTGAAAATGCCATCAATATTTTTTACTTCCTTAACACGCTCTTCCCAATATTTATAGACGTTTTCTTTATTGGTTTTGTAATTAAAACGCCCCATGGTTTCCTTATCCCACTCATCAACATTGTTGCGTAACATAGGTTCGGCGTGCGAAGTACCGATAACTATATTGTACTTTTCAGCGACTTTGGCATTTCCAGGGTAATGGAAAAAAGCCTTGGTACTAGGGTGCATGGCCGGCCAAATGGTATTGGCATTAAGCCTTAAAAGCAATTCAAATATTTTCGCATAGGTTTTCGGGCCTATGTCGCCCGTTTCGGGTTCGAAGGTTTTAGCTGCCCAGGGTTGCAGCCCCCAATCTTCGTCGTTTAAAAAGATACCACGGTATTTTACCGAAGGTGATTTGCTTTGGAAATTGGTTTGGTTCAAAATTAATTCCGACTGTTTTTTTACCGGTACATCGGCCCACCAATACCAAGGATTTACCCCGATTTGCTTTGAAACATTGAACACGCCATAAGCAGTTCCCCGTGGGTTTGTTCCTGCGATAATGAACGCTTTATCTGTTTTTTTGTTCGGGTTTGCAATAGTTTTGTACAGGTAACTTTCCCATTGGCTTTTAAAAGATTCTTCTACTCTTTGTCTTTTCAGAAATTTATTGATTAATGTTGAATTAATTTCACCAATAACAATAACGTTACCCTTGGCCTGCTTAATGTTGGTAATAACTTTGGGTTTATGCCCCGTAACTTTAAAAACGTCTTCTGCTAAGAAATGAGCTGTAATGGAATCTAGCGGAGCAGCTGATTTATCATATAAAATGACGGCTTGATGTTTTGGTGTATAAATTTCGAAGGTTGGATTTTTGGTGAGTCCGTACACAGAAAATCCAAATGCACAAATGGTTTGAACCAACATTAAACAACCAACTAAAAATTTTGAAATGTTTTTCATCTTAAATATTATTTTTCACGAATTCAACATCATCAATTTGGCAACTGGCATTTGATTTTCCTTCTGCATAAAAACCAATTTCTACTTTTCCGTTTTTTACTTCAATATTTTTTAAAGTTATTTTTGTCCAATTTCCGTTTTCACTTTCTATAGAAACATTAGTCTGTTCGCCTCCGCTTTCAGCATACATTTCCAACTCGTTGAATTTTGAATTACTTTTAACTTTAGCCGATAAATTATAGGTTCCATCGGGCAATTCAACAAAAGGTGTTGATTCAATTATTTGATAGACTTTGCGCTTAAAAGGTACTTTGTCTTCAATATTCAAACTTTTTTCTCCTATCACCGTTTTGCGGTCTTCTTTGGTATTGAAATAATTCAATTGTGGAGATTCTTCCTCCCCAACCACTACCGTATTCCCTTGATAAATATGGGTTACCCAGCCCGTAAGGTGCGCCTGAATGGGTTTTACAGGTGAAGGAATGGCCCTGCGGTCGGCTTCAAAACTGGGGTTTTTCACGTAATTATTATCAACAGCTACCTGCCATCCACCGGTTGCTTCATTTAGGTTCCAGGAATTCAACGAATTGAAAACAGGAGTTTCACCATCAAAAGACAAAGGCATCCATTGGTTGTAGCCCAAACCGTTTCCTGCAAAATTGGCCCACCGGTCACCACAGTACAGCACCGTTTCTTTTTCTGAACCATTTATATTTACAAAAAAGCCCGTTTGTGTTATATGCGCAAAATCGTCCATACAACCTGGAGTAATCAACATGTCGTTGGTGGGATGGTATGGCCCCCTAATATTTTCCGCCACTAAATAATAAGCATACGAAGAATCCCATCCGTAGAGATTGGAAGCAAACACATAATATTTTCCGTTGTATTTAAACATGCAGTTGCCCTCACGGCCTTTGCCTTTAAATATTTGGTTGCAATCGAGTAAATCAACTTTTCCGTTTTTCACTCCTATTTCAGAGATATAAATTTTATTGCGTCCGCGGCCATAAGAATACACCAAATATGATTTACCCGTATCGTAATCGGTAAAAACCGTTTGATCACCTGTATTTGGCGTGCCAATTCTATCGGTCATGTCCAAGCGTTGGTGCCATTTAAAATTTCCCGTGGGCGAATCAGATAGAGAAATTAATACTCCATCATTGTGCTGAATAAACAAGGCATATTGCTTTAACTCCGAAATATAGGCTACTCCCAGCCTGCCCATCCAGCGGGTATTTTTATCATGCTTTACGGCCTCTTCCCGTTTAATGACGTTGTTTTCAAATGTCCAATTCACTAAATCTGTGGAACTGTAACAGGTTACCGCAACAAAATGGTCTTTGGGTTGGGTGTACGATGGGTCTTTTCTGTACAACTCGGCTTCCTTGTAATGGGCACCGTACCAATAAAATTTTTCTTTACCGGTTTTAGGGTCTGGGAATTTAAAAATGCCTCCGCCCTGACTGTAAATGGGCTGCCCATCAACGGTATTCCAAAATTGGTCGTTTTTTATGTTTTGGAACTGAGCAAAGAGAGAAGTGTTCACCGTAATTAACATCACGACTGTTGAAAGCCACAAAAGAATTGTTTTTCTATTCATCATTATACATGCTATTCCATATCGTAGCTAAAAAATAAAGCACCGAAGGACAAAACCAAGGTGCTCTATTTTATAAAAACAATATGGTTATATTATTGTATTCTATAAATCTCTGCTCCAGCCAAAAGGAAACAGCCTAAACCGTAATCTTCAAAATCGGGAACTTTGTCATACGAAAGCGGTTGCCCATCCTTAGGCTCTTTTCCAGTGGACTGCAACCACCCCAAAAAGCCATTTTTGTGCAGTGCGTCTTTGATGATGGCATTCCAACCTTTTTCTATTACCGGAAGATAAGTTTCGCGGTCTAAAATACCGTTGTTAATGCCGTAGGCCATACCGTATATAAACAATGCCGTTCCAGAGGTTTCCTTACCGCCATAATGCTTAGGGTCGTGCAGGCTCACGTTCCAAAAACCATCTTTTCGCTGGATGGGCACCAAAGCTTGGGCCATAGACTTTAAATCGATAATGTACTGCTCTCTATGCGGAGCATCTTCTGGAATAATGGACAGTACTTTAGCTAAAGCACCTATTACCCAACCGTTGCCTCGGCTCCAATAACTATCCTCGCCGTTTGGTTCGGTGTATGGGGGATCAAAATCGGCATCGCGCCACCAAAGTCCGTCTTTGGGATTGTACAATCCATTTTCACCATGCTCATCGCGTGTGTACATATACATCTCGTACATTTTTTCAAAATACCGGTCATCATTTTCCAAAACGCCCATTTTTGCGAATACAGGCATTCCCATTTGTATCGCATCAATCCACCACCAATCATCAACCTGCGGCGTATTTAAAAGCATGTTCATGTTCGCTCTTGTCGCTTTTAGCTTTTTGGAATCGGGTTCTAAGTTATACAAATCGATATAGGTCTGCGCCGCACAATAATCGTCTGCATTACGATTGGCCGCACCATACCTAAAACTCCAGTTATGGAATTCTGCCCAATCATAAGCATATTGGTAATATTCTTCTTTTGGCCATAATTCATACAAAGCCATTAAGCCTTCATAATACACCCCGCGGGTCCAGATGTTACTGGGGCGTTCGCGGTTGGTAACGATGGTTTTGCCCACATCGGGCCATTTTTCCATAAAATACTTGTTGGCAAGCTGCATGTGCTCCAATATTTCTTTTCGGTTAAACGGCGTTTGAGCCACAGACAAACCTGAAATAACCAGGGCTAAACACAGAAGTAATACATTCTTTCTCATTGTACAGTTTTATTGATTTTAAATTTATTTTAAGGGGATTAATGCAATGGGGCCCAATAAACCAGACGGCATTGGCTGCCATTGGGTCGCATCAAATGTTTTGTAATCTTTATTCACCATATTGATTTCGTAGAAATTTTTCCACTCTTCGCCACGCATTTCTTTGGCCCGGATTCGGTTTGCCGACAGGTTGGTGACTTCTATTGTTAAGGTATTGGTGCCCTTGGCTAAGCTAGCTATATTGATTTCGAACGGATTGGCCCAAAGTGTCCCTAGATAATTTCCATTTACATAAACTTTGGCACTTTCGCGCACATCACCCAAATTAAGCTGCCAGTTTTTTACTGAAGCATCCGGGTTTTCAAACTGTATTTCATACTTGGCCGTTCCCGAAAAATGTTCTGCCTCTTCACTTAAGTTGGTCCACGATTGTAATTCTGAAACGGTTCCGCTTTCAGGTAATTCTGGCCCGCCTTTTAAAAAGGAGATATTCCATTCGCCATTAAGAGCGACACTGTTTCCTGCAGTTTCAAAATACTCCCAAGTATCGGTCTTTGAATCAATTCCCGTTCTCAAAAATAGGGCATCACCGGGCTTTATACTAACTTTAACCAGCGTTTTACCGTTTTCTACTTTTGTTTCGGCTTTTCCATAAATATTGGTTTTAGGATCTATTAAAGCAACGTTTTCAGAAGTGCCATTGATTGGAATAAATTGATTAATGGCTTTTGCTGTATGGTTCACCAAATAGTAAATTTTCTCTCCACCAACATCTCTTCTTATGTATTTTAATCCGGTTTCCACAAGCGTTTCAGGAAAAACCTCAGCGTTGTTTAAATCTGAAAACATATTTTTTGAAGGTTGAACTGCTTCCTTTTCATCGGCCAACAATTGCCGCATTTTGGCATTTGCTTCTTCAAAATTATTGAATCCCGGTACGGATTGCGGAAGGCTCTCAAAAATAATGGAAGCCCCCTCCTTTTTCAAGGCTATTAACTTTTGAAGCGTCTCCAAAGGCATGTATTTGCACGTAGGAACAACCAAACTTTTGTATGTGCCGCCGGGTAATTTTATTTTACCGTTTTCAACCGTAGCTTTTTCTATAAAAGCATCCGAAATAAAATCGGGAGCATAGCCCTGCGCCATCAACGATTTTGTGGTTTTGTAAAACGGCTCGTGGTGCAACCATTCTTCCAACGAATGGATTTTAAACTGAAAGAACAAACTGCCTTTTAAGCGCGTGTTCCAAACATCGTAAATAGGCCAATACAACAACGTTTCGTTATCGGGCTGCCCTTCTTGCAACAACGCTTGGCAGTTAGCGATATAAGAAAACAACTCATTTTCGTCTTCGCCAATCGCTAAATTGGGATTAAAGTTAACCGAAGCATAAAACTTCCAACCCGGCCACGCGGCACGTTCCGGCGAATAGGTTGTGCCGTGCAAAAACACGTGGTTTATTCCGTTTAAAAACAAATCTTCCACTTCGGGTTTGCATTGCGAAAGGGCTACCTTAAAATGGTCTCTCAGCCACGTAAACGTTTCGGAAGACGTTAGTGGTTTCCCCGAAATATGCGCCGCCGACGATGAAAACTTAAGCATCACAGGATCGGCATCGCCTTCACGGATATCCTCTTTTTCTCGTCGTAACCCCGGAATATCGTAAGGCATCGAGCCAAAAGTTTCACATTCAGGAACATCGGCCGAGGCATACATATCTATTAAATTCCCTGGGGAACCGTGGGCTTGCAATCGCGATTCAAAATTGTTGTCGTTGGCCCACTGCGTCCAAGATTGATTGAATTCCAATAACAAATCAGACAAGGTTTCCCTGTAATCACTTTTTACGCGGTTGCCTTTTTCGGTATCTTCATCACTCAACAATAATGGCAAATGGGGTTTTAAATCGTAACCTCTGTTGTTTTCAAAAGCTTCGAAAAATTTTGGTGTGAAATCGGTGCCGTAAACCTCGTAGCTATCGTTGAATATAGAACGTATTTTACCATCAAACCCTGTAAAAGCATCATCGAAAGGCTTAACATAATTCTTCAAAGCTTCGGTGGAATAATGGTCGAGCGTAAAGCCCTTTGCCCCTGGTGCGGCACGCTTTACCTGTTGACCTGTTTTTCCGGTAAAAACGGCATAAATAGTATAATTGTCGTCTTGGGCTTCCCAGCTGATTTTATTATCATTCAATTCAGAAGTTAAATCGTGATAGGCTCCGTTTTCGCCGTAGGCCAACACATAATTTAACGTTGCTGGTTGCCTTTCCTTTGGATTTTCAATTTTAATTTCCTTAGAAAATGTACTGCCTTTTTCAACCGTATATTTTTGGGTGATCAATTTTGTTGCCGCGTATTCTGGCGTTACCTGTGGGCCTCCGTAAGGCCATCCCGTACCCAAAGTTAAATCGACCTGCATGCCCAAACTATCGGCTACTTTAGTAGTGTAATTGAGCATATTCATCCATTTGGGCGATAAATAATCAATGAAGTTTTCCTCCTCCCCTTTTACGCCATAAATGGGCGCAATTTCCACGCCACCAATTCCGACGTTGTGTAAGTCAATTAAATTTTGTTTGATGTTTATGGAATCGACCGCGCTGCCCATCCACCACCAGCGTGTCCATGGTTTTTGTTGGTTGGTTATTTCTGGTAAAATGGCACTTTCGGAAACGGTTTCTTTCTTTTCATTTCCTGAGCAACTGGCCATAATATACCCCACGGCCAATAAAAAAAATAAACTCTTTTTTTGCATTGTATTTAGTTAGTGTTATTGAACTCATCTCAACTTTTAAAATGGGCTAAAAAATTGCTCTTTTTAGCCTTCTTTTCATCATTTTTTCTTTCCGTAGCTCTGCTATGCAACTCAAAAATACTTTCAATAAGACTCAAAATAGCTAATTTTCGCTTCAATCGAAAAAGTTAAGATGAGTTCATTGAATATCAACGGCATAAATTTGTGAGCTTCCCTCAAAATTTGCCCTAAAAATGATTTGTTTTCCATTGGGTGAAAAGTGTACGTTGGGCTCTAAATCGTAATTGTGGTTTTTCATATTTACCAATTTTGTAGAGACCAAACTATCGCCTTTTGGTTTAAAATGATAAATCCACATACCATCTTCGGCACGGGCTACTTGGCTTGGATCGCCACCATCACCAGCAAACGTTTTTTGATCGGGCGAAATGTTATAATGAATGGACCACTCGTCTCGTTTTAAACCATAACGGGTTTCTTCCCCGGTCTCTATATTTTTGCCCGCTAAATAAAACGTTACACTGCGTGGCATTTGCAAATCGAACCAAATGGTATTGCCGTCGCGGCTAAAAAATTCGTGACCGGCAATTTCGCGGTCAACCGTTCTTTTGTGCATCAATTGGTTTTGTTTTGTTTTGATATCTATCGTCCAAATTCGGTCCACTTTATGCCAAGGCCCTTCGTGGCAATACATCAACAAATTAGGGTCTGTGGGCGAAAATTGAATGTGGTTCAACCAAGCATTTTCAGAATAGATCTTCTCCATTTTACGGGAATTCAAATCGATGGTAATCAAACTCCGTTCAAGTTTGGCTTCATAAATTTTATCGAAGTAACTGGATTTAGAAGGATTTTTCTTAAAAATTTCATTTTCCTCCTTAGTAATCAAAGCACCGCCCAAAAGGGTTTCATCGGCATTTAATGTGGTAACCGAACCAATAACGTCATCATTAAATTCATAAATAAACTCCGTTTGGTGCGTATCGATATGGGTGGCAAAAACACTATCGCTTACCATATAATAGACCTTTCGTGTTTTTTTCCCCACAATTTCACCCCGTTTTCTGCCGGGCTTATCGGTAATTTGCTCTATTTCCTTGGTTTTTAAATTGATGGAGAAATACTGGCTACCGGTTTCTGTTCTTCCTGAAAACACCATCAAATCATCTTTGCCATCTTCCGATTTCAAAAAGGGATTATTGTGAAAATAAAAGCTACGGTTATCGCCTTCCCGATCAACCAATTTTTCAATTTTATGGCCTGTACTAGAGTCTATCCAAACCTTTGCCAACGAACTTTCCTTGGAAGTTTCCATCACGGGAATTTCAGAAATAATTTCAGGAGATACATTATTGATAGTTCCCGGTTTGTTCTTACAGGACAAACAAAACAGAGCCAATAGAAATGATAATATTTTACAACAATTTAGCATAGGAATTTTTTATAAAGATAAAATGTATTGCCATGATCGCTATCCTGTTGCATCCTGTTAGTTGTTTCAAAGCTTATGGCAACACGCTTAAACCCAATACATTTTCGTGCAAAAATTTTTCACCGATAATGGTATCGACTTCCACATGATCTAAAACTATATTTTTAACGGGAAGTTCTTCCTGCCCAGTGATTTTGGAAAGGTATTCGGCTTTGGTAGCCTTTACATTTTTAAGGTACACATCCTCTATGGGTGTTAACTTACGTTCAATTGTCGGAACCAGGTCGCGCCACTGGTAAAGCACATCGGTCTCTATGCCCAAAACACCATTTTTTATACTGCCACCCGATACGTTCTCAATATGAATGTTCTTTACATATCCGCCGCGTCGTTCGTTGGTTTTGATAAATACCAAGTGGAACATTTTGGCTCCATCGATTACTTTACAGTTTTCAACAAACACATTTTCAACCCCACCTGACAGTTCGCTGCCAATGGCGACCAACTGATGCCCGTTTTTCATGATGCAGTTGCGCATTACTATGTTTTTTGATGGTGTGTTCAATCGCCACGCATCTTGGTTACGCCCAGATTTGATGGCAATAGCATCGTCGCCTTGGTCGAAAACACAGTTTTCAATCAATACATTTTGGCTCATTTCTGGGTCAACACCGTCGTTGTTATGGCCATGGGCATAAACATTCAAATTTCTTATGACCACGTTTTTTGACAGATAGGGATGGATGGTCCAAAACGGACTGTTTTCAATCGATACCCCTTCCAATAAGATATTTTCGCTTCGGTTGAACTGGATGAACTGCGGACGGAAATTGGCCGTATCGTTCACCATTTGGCGCTCCTCGACAGGCTTGTTGTACGATGCCAAGTTGTAAAGCCGTTTTAAACTGTTCATGTGAGGTCCGGGGCGCGAAAACCATGTTTTCCAAACATCCATTTTGGCCTTCAGTTTACCTTCGCCAGTAATGGCTATATTTTTACAGTTATAAGCATAAATTAACGGCGAATAATTGTAGCACTCCATGCCTTCCCAAGTGGAATGCACCGCCGGCAGATAGTCTTTTGGGTCTTCAGAAAACAACAGCACCGCGCCTTTTTCCAAATGGAGGTTTACATTACTCTTAAGGTGTATTTTTTTTGTGAGCCATTCGCCCTCTGGAATGACCACGATGCCCGCACCTGCACCATTAGCTTCATTTATGGCTTGGTTTATGGCCTTGGTGGTGGCTTCTTTGTCATCTTTAATGGCGCCAAAATCGGTGATAACAAATGTTTCACTACCACTGAAATCTGGAATGGTGATAGCCGGCATTTCAAACGGGGCTTCCACTTGTACCTCGGCAATCTGTATTTGTATTTGCTTTTTTTCCTGTTTGCAGGCAACGGTGATAAATAAAGGAAGAAAGAGTAGCAACTTGAGTTGTTTCATTGTTAAAGATTCTATTTTGATTTTGGTAAAAATAGAACTCTATACCTTAAACACTATCCTGTGGTATTATGCTTTT
>CAZZDI010000053.1:0-11001 GCA_964653155.1 uncultured Flavobacteriaceae bacterium
TTTAAAAGTACAACTTACAAATATTTCTTTAATTGTATAAGGTTATTGATTTTTTTAACGCCGTTTTGTGTTGGGATATGGCTACCCAGATCAAAATGCACCACATCCATGCCAATATTTTTAGCGCCTAAAATATCGGCTTCGTAATTATCGCCAACCATAATGCTGTTTTGTGCGGTAGTTTGCGCCAATTGTAGCGCATAGTTGAAAATTTTGGGGTTGGGCTTTTTTACACCGGCATTTTCTGAGTTGGTGATGGTTTTAAAATAAGTGTGAATTTTAGATTTGTTCAGTTTGGTGTTCTGTACTTCGTCAAACCCATTGGTGATGATGTGCAAACGGTATTTTGTGCTGAGGTAATCTAGAATTTCAAAGGTGTTTTCAAACAAATGGTTGAAACTGGTTAAATGCGTAATGTAATCGTTCGATAATTTATGGATGAGTGCCTCTTCCGCAGAAAAACCAACGGCCAAGAACGTGTCGTTTAAACGGGAAAAGCGCAGGGCTTCTTTTTCAATTTGTTCCTCGCGGTACAGTTTCCAATACTTTAGGTTAATGGGTTCGTAATGTTGTAAAAACACATCAACATCGATTTTTACCTTGTTGAGATTGAAAATTTTATTAAAGGTTAAGGCCGAATTTTTATCGAAATCCCACAGCGTGTGGTCCAAATCGAAAAATATGTCTGTTATGCCGTTAGTTTTCATTTGCCGAATCCAGTATGATGTTAAACAATTCCTTGAAACCATTCCAACGGGTGTGGTCGCTAAACGTATAATTGTGGAACACAGGAACGAACATGCCATTCACCTGTTTAACTTCGTTAATCATGTTGTTTAAAACTTGTCTTTTATCGAGCAACGAGCGGTGTTTTAAAAGGGCGTAGTCCATAACGTGGTACGGTACTATTTTTAGTGGCGTTTGCACTTCGTAGTCCAAATCGAAAAACAAAAACGGGGTACACGAGCCGGCCCTAAAACCCATGTGGTCCACATAGCCCATGGTGTAATCTTCCTTAATTTCCAACGTAATGAGATTTCTGTACGATTCGGGCAAATTGAGCTTTGAAAACGACTGCCGGGAAGCATCCAAACTGGTGTTGATGATTTCTTCCATTCTTAATTTTTCCTTTTTTAATATGGACAGGTTTTCAACAGCAAAAAAGGAAGCTTTTAGACCCACCGAGCCATAATCGCCAACGTGTTTTATCAACGAAACGTATTTTTTTTTGTTGGGGTTTATGCCTTTGTCGTAAGTGGTGTAATCGCCAATTAAAAAGAAAAATAGAAATTTAAACGGACTGTTTTTTTGTCGGTTAATGATGTATTTGAAGGTGTCGTAGGGGTCGTGCATAAAGCCTAAAATCACCAAAAATCGGGTGTAAATACTTTTTAATCTCAGGTTTAAAAGATCCTTAATAATACCGCCCCAGGTACGCATGATGCCTTTCAGCTTGTATCTGTAGGCACTGGGTACATCGATAATGGGCTTTATGCTGTAAGCTTTTGTTGGGAATTCAAAATCCGGGAACTGTTTTTGCAGTGCTGCTTTGAATTTATACGCCCAGATATCCACAACCGGCTGCTGTAAAAAACCTTCTTTGAAAGCCAAACTTTCGGTGGCCGTGAAACGCCCGTATTCATCCTTCATGTGCGGAAGGTACTCTTCGTAACGGGATAGCAGGTAAAATGAGGCTGAAAAAATATCGAACGGTATGGTGCTCTTTTCACCCACGTAAAAGAAGCATTTGGTGTTTTCCCAGTCATGGATATGGATTTCTATATCATTAATGCCCTGCTCAAACAAAATATCGTGACTTTTTACAAAAAACTCATTACCCAATTGTTTGGTGGTGTACGACATTTTTAGGCTATCGTGGGCAATAAAAGCCTCAATTTGGGTGGTGAAGTTCACCTCGATACCCAAAATACGTTTGCAAATGTGCCTGAACACATATTTTAAACGGGGCGATATTTTATGGGTGTAAACTAGTAACATCGATTTAGTGGGCAGTTTTCAGTGCCGTTTTTTGGAATTTGATTTTACAAAACCCCATCATCGGCAAAACTAAAATAGGCTTTTTCGGTAACAATTAAATGGTCCAAAACTTTTATGTCTAAACTTTGTGCGGCCAGTTTCAGTTTTTGGGTGATTTGTTTATCGGCTTCGCTGGGTTTTAAAGTGCCCGATGGGTGGTTGTGCGCCAAAATCAAGCCTGTGGCACCAACTTCCAAAGCATTTTTCATCACCAATCGCACATCTACCAAAGTGCCCGTCATGCCGCCTTTGCTCAATTGGTTTTTTTGAAGCACTTTATTGGAATTGTTCAAATAAACAATCCAAAATTCTTCGTGTTCCAGTTCACCAATAATGGGTTGCATAAGTTCAAAAACATCGGTGCTTGAGGTTATTTTTTTCTTTTGAAGCGCCTCTTCGCCACGTCTTCTTCGTCCCAATTCCAACGCTGCCGCAATAGTAATGGCTTTGGCTTCACCAATACCTTTAAAATCCATAAGTTGCTTAATGGAAAGTTTTCCCAACTGGCTCAAATTGTTGTCAACGGTTGATAAAATCCGTTTGCACAAGGCTACAGCACTTTCGTCCCTATTGCCCGAACCAATTAAAATGGCCACCAACTCGGCATCGCTCAAGGCAGCTCGACCTTTGTAGAGCAGTTTTTCGCGGGGCTGGTCGTCTTGGCTCCAGTTTTTTATTGAAAAGGATGGCTTTTTTTCTGTCACGCTTTAAAGATAAATATTGTAAATTACAGTAGCAATAAAAACCAAAATTATGAAATGCCCATTGACAAAAAGTTGCAAACCAACCGAACATGGTAACCGGGGCATTGCATCTGATCATTAAAAAAACAACAAATATTAACAGATGAAGCCACTAAAAAAAGAAGACATTAGCCAAGAGGTGTTCGATTTGTACGACGATTACGCCCATAACAACACCGCCCCAAGATATGATGAAAAAGCGGCCACTTTAGCTTGGCAACGAACTGTTGATTTTTTTTAAGGAGAAGTTGAAATAACATGAAACCAACCCCAGAACACAACACCCGAATGGCAAAAATGACTTTTGCATCAGTTTACCCACATTATGTTGCAAAAGTTGAAAAAAAGGGTAGAACAAAAGAAGAATTGCACCAAGTTATGGAATGGCTTACCGGGTTTAATCATGAAAAAATAAAGGAACTCATTGATGAAAAAGCAACGTTTGAAACCTTTTTTGAGAAAGCCAAACTAAACCCGAAAGCTCATTTAATTAAAGGTGTTATTTGTGGTTACCGTATTGAGGACATTGAAAATGAACTGACCCGAAACGTGCGGTATTTGGATAAATTGGTGGACGAATTGGCTAAAGGCCGAAAAATGGAAAAGATTTTTCGGATACCTTGAAGATTCCGAAAAGGTGTCATTATGAATTTTTTGACTGTTGCTCAAGACAGGCTAAAGTGCAGTAATCTGTTGAAATTTTCAGTAATATTGTTCGCTTCGACTCCGCTCAGCGGCCAAGAGTGTAGTCAGTACAGGCAGCTTCATCTGCAATAGTAAGGCCAATTAGAGTGATATAGCTAAATCTGAATAGTTTGACATAATGTAATTGTTTGTTCATTCTGAACGCCTGTGCTGAGCATCTCGACTCCGCTCGATACAGGCTTAAGTCGAAGTAAAGTGAAGGATCTATAAAAGTATAAATGAGATACTTCCTTCGTCAGCATGACATTTTATGTAGATTTAGCTATATGCTGAAGCAAGTTCAGCATGATAAAATCAACGGATTAATTTTGTTACCTCGTCAAAATCCAAACCACCATAATTGCCCGAACTCATTAGCAATAATGCTTTATTGTCAAAGTTCTGTTCAAAAAGGAAATTCTTAAAATCGTCCGGATTGGTGTAAATAATTAAATCGTCGCGCTGAAACGCATTTGCGATTTGTTCGTGCGTTACTTTTTCCAGTTTCTTGATTTCAACGGCATGCGGGCTATAAAATACCACGGCCAGGTCGGCGGCATCCAGCGTGCCTTTGTATTCCTTTAAAAATTCGGCATTTAAGCTACTGTAAGTGTGCAATTCTAAACAAGCGACAAGGGTTCTGTTTTTGTATTGTTCCTTTACAGCTTTTGTGGTGGCTTCCACTTTGCTGGGCGAATGGGCAAAATCTTTGTAGGCGACACTGTTTTTGCTTTTGGCAATTTTTTCCAAACGTTTGCTGGCGCCTTTAAATGTGGCAATGGCTTCGTAAAAATCGTCTTCGTCAATGCCCATGTGCTGGCAAATCCATTTGGCACCGGCCAAATTATTCAAATTGTGAGCGCCGAATATTTCAATCGGGAGGGGGCCTTCAGGGGTTTCCAAAAGGGTTTCGCCATCTTCAACGGTGTATTCTGGCGTGTGGTAAGGTATTTTTCTAATCGTGTTTTCGCTGGCTTCCACTACGCGTTTTACTTCGGGGTCTTCTTCGTTGTAATTAATACTTCCGCCGCTAACAATCGAATCGACAAAAATACTGAACTGCTCCACATAATTTTCATAAGTCGGGAATACATTAATGTGGTCCCAAGCAATGCCGCTCAATAAAGCAATATTGGGTTTGTACAGATGAAATTTTGGTCGTCTGTCAATGGGCGAACTTAAATATTCGTCGCCTTCCAAAACCATAAAATCGTTGTGCTCGGTAAGTTTTACCATCACATCAAAACCTTCCAATTGTGCGCCCACCATGTAATCTACATCGCGGTCGTGGTAGTGCATTACATGCAAAATCATCGAGGTGATGGTGGTTTTTCCGTGGCTGCCGCCAATCACCACGCGGGTTTTGTTTTTAGATTGTTCGTACAAAAATTCAGGATACGAGTATATTTTAAGTCCTAAGTCCTGGGCTTTCAATAACTCCGGATTATCGGCTTTTGCGTGCATGCCTAAAACGATAGCGTCTAAGCTTTTGGTGATTTTTTCAGGGAACCATCCAAAAGAATCGGGTAAAAGTCCTTGGGCTTCCAAACGTGATTTTGAAGGTTCAAAAATAGTATCGTCGCTGCCGGTTACGTGGTATCCTTTGTTGTGTAAAGCGAGCGCCAAGTTGTGCATGGCCGCCCCACCAATGGCTATAAAATGTACGTTCATAGAATGTTTTGTATGCCGTAAATATAAGGATTGATTGGTTTTCAAACTTCAATAACATCTTTAAAATTTTACTGAAGTTTTTCCTCTAAAGCTTCAATTTGTTTGAGTAAACTGTCCTTTTGATGTTTTTGGTAGGCTTCGTTTAAATTGGCAATAGCCTTTTGGGGTTGGTCTTGGGCGATATAAAACTGAGTGAGCTTATCGTAGCATACCAACGAACCGCCTGTTTTTACGGCCATCTTATAATGTTTTTCAGCGAGTTCGGGATTATTGTCATATTCATAAATGTAGCCTTTGGCCAAATAGCCATCTACTTTTGATAAGGCTTCCAATTCGTTAGCAAATTTCAGGGCCTTGCTTTTGCTTCCGCCAATAATTCCGGGGAGTTGCATGTAGAGTTCCACCAAGGCCCAACGCGCATCGATATGGTTTTTATCCAATTCTGCAGCCGTTAAAAAAGCGTTTTTTACATCACCAATAAAACCGATGGCTTTCATTTTGTTTTCAAGCGCTTTCATACCCAAAACACCGCCGTACTTGTAATGATAGTTGGCGTTTTTGGCATCGGCTTCAAGTAGTTTGCTGTATTGGTTAATAGCTGCATCCCATTTTTTTTGGTGGCCGTAAGTATCTCCCAATAATTCAATGGCTTTTAAATTCTTGGGGTTAGATTTTAAAATTTGAACAATTTGTTTTTCTGCCAATTCAAACTGCTTGTTTTCAAAAAGAGTCGGTATAGTTTCCAAACCAGTCTGCGCAAAAGCAAAAGACGGAAATAGTAACAGAAATAAAAGTTTGTTTACCATTGTTTCAGTTAAAAAATCAAAGTTAATTTTATTCAACGGTTTTGGGTGCACGGCTATAAAAATAATCATAATCGATATAATAATTTAATGCGTTCGGTTTCCGCTTCATTCAAAAAATAGCTAAATTCCCTCAATAAAAAATAAGATTAGTGTGTTTGGTATAGCTTTTGAAACTAATTTTTAATGAAAATATGGTTGATTTCTGTTGCATGAAAACGGAAAAAAACATTAAACCTGTATTACATGAAACGTTTACTGCCTTTATTTATGATATTGTTTTTTGCTCATTTTTTAACCGCCCAAACCAATGATTACAATGCTTTGTGGGCCAAAGTAGAACAGTTGGAAGCCGAAGGTTTGCCCCAATCGGCCTTAAAAGTGGTTGATGAAATTGAAGAAAAAGCTCTAAAAAACGGGCATGACACACAGTTTATAAAAACCACGCTTTATAAAGGAAAATTCGCTTTAATTTTAGAGGAAGATGCACAGTTAAATATTATAAACGGTTTTAAAAAGCAGATAGAAACGCAAAGTTTTCCAACAAAGCATATTTTGGAAAGTGTATTGGCCAATCTTTATTGGCAGTATTTTGGCCTAAACAGACATCGGTTTTACAACCGTACCAAAACCGCCGAAAAGGTTGATCCAAATGATTTTAGAACTTGGGATTTACAGACGCTTTTTGATGAAATCCATATTCATTTCCAAAATTCACTAAAAAATGGGCTGATGCTGCAGCAGGAACCACTAAGCAAATACAGCGTTTTGTTGGAAGAAGCGAAAGGTTCGAAAACTTTTAGGCCTACGTTGTTCGACTTTTTAAACCACGAAGCCCTCAATTTTTATAAAACCGACGAAAATCACATCACCAAACCAGCATACAAGTTTAAAATTGATAATCCGGATTTTTTGGGTGATTCCCGAGCGTTTTCAGAGTTGAAAATCACCTCGAAAGATTCCACGTCTTTGCAGCTTAATGCGCTGAAAATTTACCAGGATGTCATCCAATTTCATTTGAAGGATAAAACGCCTTTTGCATTGGCCGATGTCGATATTGAAAGATTGAAGTTTGTAAACCAACACGCTACTTTTGGAGATAAAGAAGCCTTGTTGCTAAGTGCCTTAAAAACGGAAAGCGAGCGTTTAAAATCGCATGAAGCTTCTGGTTTGTATGATTTTGAGATTGCTTCCATTTATTTTCAACAAAGCCAAAAATACCAACCAAAAGCAGATGAAACTTTCCGTTGGAAAGCCAAAGAAGCTCTGGAACTCTGCAACAATGTCATTTCAAAATTTCCGAAAAGTGTGGCGGCCGAAAAGTGTAAAACCTTAAAATCGCAAATTGAATATACCACGCTTCAAATTACGGCCGAAGATTTTCAGCCCATTCAATCGCCATCCAAAGTGTTAGTGCGTTATAAAAACTTAGATAATCTACAATTTAAAATCTTTTCAATTTCAGAAAATGAATTCAAAAAATTCAGCAAAATACATAGAAAGGAAGAGCAACTTAAATTCATTAAAAAGCTGAATGTGGCCGAATTTTGGGAAAGCCAACTGAAAAACGAGGGCGATTACCAAATGCATTCCACCGAGGTTTTAATCCCAAAATTAGATAACGGCAGGTATATTGTTTTGGCCACTGTTGAAGGCGAGGATGATGTGTTCGGTTTTGCAAATATTCAAGCAACCAATTTGGCTTTGGTTGAAACCGAAACGAACCAGCATAAAATATTTCAGGTGATAGACCGAAATACGGGTGCACCTGTAGAAAATGCTTTGGTAGAAATGACTTATTACAAAAGGATTAGAAGTGAACTGCAAACCAAAAAGTACAAAACAAACGCAAATGGAAAGATCACTTTTGAAAAAAACACAAACGACTGGTACAATAATGTTCAGTTAAAAGTGACCGGCAATAACGATATTGGCTATTTCGGCGATTTTTATATCAGCAGTTTTTACAGAGGCGATAATACAGAAAAACCGATTTACAAGGCTTTTGCGTTTACCGATAGAAGCATTTATAGACCGGGGCAAACCGTATGTTTCAAAGCCATTGCCATGGAAATGGTAAACGGAAAATCGCAGGTATTACCTAATGAAGAGGTATATGTAGCACTTTACAATGTAAACGGTGAAGAAATAAAGGAACTGAAATTAAAAACCAACGCGTTTGGTTCAGTTTCGGGAGAGTTCATTTTGCCAAATGCAGGGCTTACAGGACAGCATCATTTAAGGGTGGACGCTATAAAAAAGAGCATCCATTGCAGGGCTAATTTTTCGGTGGAAGAATACAAACGCCCCAAATTCCAAAGCCAGTTTAAACCTGTTGCCGAAACTTATAAAATAAACGATTCCATAACCGTAAAAGGCACGGCTTTGGCCTATGCGGGCAGCAACATTACCGATGCCAAGGTGGTGTATCGCGTTCACCGAAAGGTGCAATATCCGCATTGGTATTTTTGGCGTCACCCATGGTTTAACAGCGAGCCACAGGAAATTACCCATGGCGAAAGTATGACCAATGAAAAAGGGGAGTTCGAAATTACTTTTAAAGCCCTTCCCGATACCAGTGTCGATAAAAGCAGTTTGCCCGTTTTTAATTATGAAATTACGGCCGATGTTACCGATTTAAACGGTGAAACCCGAAGCGCCACAACCATAGTTAATGTAGGCTATCATGCCCTTTTGGCTAAAATGGAGGTACCGAATGTTTTGAACAAAGCAAATAAAGGCCACAGCATAAAGATTGAAACCAAAAACCTAAATGGCGAGTTTGTTCCCGCAAAGGGCACTATAAAAATGTATAAATTGAAAGCTCCAAATGTGGTGATACGTCCACGACCATGGCCGGCTCCCGATTATAAAACACTTTCAAAAGCCGAATTCAAAAAACTATTTCCGCACGAAGCTTATGCCGATGAGCACCAATCTGAAAATTGGGAGAAAGGTGGGTTGGTTTTCGAGAAAACGTTCAATACCGAAACCTCGAAAGAGGTCAACTTCGGAAAAATTAAAAAATGGGCGTCGGGGCAATACATCATTGAATTGGAAAGCAAAGATAAGTTTGGACAACAGGTGAAAGACCAAGTAAAAACGACTCTGTTTAGTGAAACCGACAACACTTTGGCCGATAACCAATTGTTCAGCATCACAACAAATAAAGATAAATATAGTGTCGGTGAGTTGACAGAGGTCACTTTGGCTTCGGCTGCCGAAAATATTTCGGTGACCCTTTCCATTGAAAAAAATGGGGAAACCGTAAAAACAGAAATTATCACTTTAAATAATAACAAAAAAACAATAGAAATTCCTGTTGAAAAAGGTGATTTGGGCGGTTTTGCAGTGCATTACAGTTTTGCGGCATTTAATAGTTTTCAGTCGGGAACTCAACATATTGCGGTGCCGTACCCCAAAACCGATTTAGAAATTGAAACGCTCACTTTTAGAGACAAATTGCAACCTGGGGCTGATGAAACATGGCAATTCAAAATAAAAGGACCACAAGGCGAAAAGGTAAGCGCCGAATTGTTGGCGGGCATGTACGATGCTTCGTTGGACCAGTTTAAAACACATACTTGGAATTTCAACCCCATACAGCAGCCACAGTATTATGCTCGTGGCCACAGCCAAGCCGGCCGAAGTTTCGGTACGCGAAATTTTAGGGTTTATAACAACAAAATGCGCATCAGCTATCCAAAGCAAAATTACGATCAACTGAATTGGTTTGGGTTTAGTTTTGGAAATAGAAACATTATGATTCGTGGTATTTCAAGTGTGTCTAATACATTAAGCGGAAGAGTTGCTGGAATACAAATTGATAAAGATGCGGTAGAAGAAGAAACGGTCGCATTTTCTGCTTTGGATGAAGTAGTGACTATTGGCTATGAAACACAAAGTAAAATGGCTGTTACGAGTGCAGGAATGAAGGAAGAAACTGATTTAGAAAATGAAAACCTAAACTTCGATAATATTCAAATCCGTAAAAATTTACAGGAAACCGCCTTTTTCTTTCCGCAGTTGCAAACCGATGAAGCGGGCAACGTCAGTTTCAGTTTTAAAACCCCAGAAGCTTTAACCCAATGGAAACTACAATTGTTGGCGCACACCAAAACTTTGGAAAGTGCCGTAACCCAATTGGAAACCGTAACCCAAAAAGAGTTGATGGTCATCCCCAACGCACCCCGTTTTTTACGCCACGGCGACCAAATTACCATCAGTACAAAAATTGCAAACTTAACGGATAAACCACTTTCGGGGCAAGCTAAACTCATTTTAACCGATGCTATTTCAGGTGAAGATATTACCGCAAACTTGCTCAATTCTCCCCCTTTGGGGGAGTTAGAGGGGGCTTTTACAGTTGATTCCAATGGCAACACCCAAGTCTCCTGGAATTTAAACATTACCGAAAACGTCGATGCCGTTCAATACAAAATAGTCGCCAAAGCAGGTGATTTTAGTGATGGTGAACAAAATGCACTTCCTGTTTTGAGCAACCGCATGCTGGTGACCGAAACGCTGCCCATGTGGGTAAAGAGCAACGAAACCCGAACCTTTGTTTTGGATAAGTTGAAGAACGTGGCTTCGACTACGCTCAGCCACCAAAAGTTGACTTTGGAAATGACGTCCAATCCGGCGTGGTACGCGGTACAGGCATTGCCTTATTTAATGGAATATCCGTATGAGTGCAACGAGCAAACCTTCAGCAGATATTATGCCAATGCTTTGGCGAGCCATATTGCCAATTCCAACCCGAGGATTCAGGAAGTTTTCAACCAATGGAAATCTCAAGACGCACTAATTTCTAACCTAGAAAAAAATGAGGAATTAAAGTCTATTCTCATTCAAGAAACGCCGTGGCTGCGCGATGCGCAAAGCGAAACCGAACAGAAAAAACGCATCGCACTGTTGTTCGATTTAAACAAAATGACCAACGAATTGCAGTTGGCCATCCGAAAATTGGAAAATAACCAAATGCCGTCGGGCGCTTGGGCGTGGTTCAATGGCGGGCGCGAAAACCGATACATTACACAACATATTATTGCAGGTTTTGGGCA
>CAZZDI010000053.1:11101-15998 GCA_964653155.1 uncultured Flavobacteriaceae bacterium
ATGGCGGGCGCGAAAACCGATACATTACACAACATATTATTGCAGGTTTTGGGCACCTTTCTAAGCTGGATGTCATTCAGAGCGACAGCGAAGAATCTATGATTGAAAAGGCCATCAATTACCTCGATTCAAAATTCATTCAAGAATATAAAGACATCAGAAAATACGATGCCAAAGTCGATTTAAACGAAGACCATTTAAGCTACACCCAACTGCATTATTTGTACATGCGGAGCTTCTTTCCAGAGTTGAAAAAATCGAAGGAAGTGGAGGAAATTATCGCGTACTACCAAACACAAATTCAAAAATACTGGTTAAAACGTCCGTTGTACGCCAAAGGTTTAATGGCTTTGGTTTCGCACAGAAATAAAGAAGAAAAAACGACTTCCAAAATTTTAAAATCATTGTTGGAAAACAGTATCATTTCCGAAGAATTGGGCATGTATTGGAAAAACAATACCAATTCGTGGTTTTGGTACCAAGCCCCAATTGAAACCCAAGCGTTGATGGTTGAAGTGTTTTCGGAGGCAGGGAATGTTATTCAGAACGAAGCAAAGAATCTCGAAACCATCGACAACCTAAAAATCTGGTTGCTAAAAAACAAACAGACCAACCGCTGGAAAACCACCAAAGCTACCACCGAAGCCGTTTATGCCTTATTGCTTCAAGGCAGCGATTGGTTAAGAGCCAGCACAGAGCGGAGTCGAAGTGTAACCGACATGGTTGATGTGGTTTTAGGCGGACAGAAAATTGAACCTAATAAACTGGAAAACGTAAAAGTGGAAGCGGGAACGGGCTATTTTAAAACCTCGTGGAATACTGGGGAAATAAAACCCGAAATGGCTGAGGTTAAAATTTCGAAAAAAGGAGAAGGCATCGCATGGGGCGCCCTGTATTGGCAGTATTTCGAGGATTTGGATAAAATTACTTCGGCCGAAACGCCTTTAAAATTGAATAAAAAACTCTTCTTGAAAAAGAACACCGATACGGGTGAGGAAATTTCAGAAATCACAGAGAATACAGATTTAAAAGTAGGCGATTTGGTGCGTGTGCGCATTGAATTGCGTAGTGACCGAAACATGGAATTCATCCATATGAAAGACATGCGTGCTGCTGGATTGGAGCCCGTAAACGTAATCAGTAAATACAAATGGCAGGATGGCTTGGGCTATTACGAAAGCACCAAGGATGCCAGCACCAATTTCTTTTTCGATTATTTGCCCAAAGGCGTTTACGTTTTTGAATACGATTTACGGGTAAACAACGCCGGAAACATGAGTAACGGCATCACCACCATACAAAGCATGTATGCGCCCGAGTTTAGCAGCCATAGCGAGGGCGTTCGGATAGAAGTAAAATAGCAAGCAGTTTATCGGTAAACGGCACAGACCGTTTTCAAAATAGGCGTTTTTAAGCAGATTCAAGGTTTTAATCATTAGTTTTGTGGAAACCTTGAATCTGTTTTGCTATTCATTCAAACCCATAAAATTCTAAAAACCGTTTCGTGTTTAAGTTTGCTTTTTTTGTTGTGCCTGTCGTGTGCTGGAAAAAAACAGGCTGTTCATTATTCTGTTGGCCTCGAAACGAGCAACAGCATTATTTTTCTAAATTATAAAATGAACAAACTTACCGATGGAAAACGGGAAGTTGAATACCTAAACCATGTGATGCGTGAAGGCCGTTTGAAAAAGCATTTTGATGAAGTGGGGCAGGAAGGCGACTTGGAAGTCGTTCAACTCGATAAAAAAAACAGGGTTTTAAGCCGAATGATTATTAAAAATCCTTTAAAAAAAACTTTGGAATTTGTTGATGAATCTAAAGAGTTTCAAACCAAAACCTTACATTTGGATGAAGCACCGTTTTCTGTTCGGATGCAGCTTCATCCAGAGACTCGAGTGATTTCGGTAAAGCCTTTTTCAGAAGACAAAACTTTGAACCAAACCAAGATTGACCAAGAATGAAACAGCTGTTATTGGGATTAGTGTGTTTTTTAAACGGAATTTATTCATTTGCCCAAATGTTTGATGTTGAAGCTATAAAGGTGTCTGGGGCCAACGAAAACCGGATTAATTTAGTCGTGTTGAGCGAAGGCTATCAAACTACGGAATTTGATGATTTTATTGCCGATGTTACAGCTTTTAGCAATGCTATGTTCAATCAAAGTCCGTTTAAAGAATACGCCAATTATTTTAATATTTACGCGATAAAAGTGCCCTCGAACGAAAGTGGTGCAGATCATCCCGCAACAGCAACCGATGTGAACGAATCTGGAAATACACCACAGTTTGTTGATACCTACTTTAATGCCACTTTTGATGCTTTTGGCTATCACAGGTATTTATATTACGGTATTGATTATGCCGATGCGGCAACGGCCGAAGCAAAAATCCGTTCGGTGTTGGCCGATAATTTTCCAACTTACGATCAAGCTTTACTTTTGGTTAACTCACCAACTTATGGCGGAACGGGAGGGGAGTTTCCTATTGCTTCAACACATACCAGTTCCAATGAAATTGCCATACATGAATTAGGGCATTCTATGTTCCATTTAAAGGATGAGTACTTGCTGCCCAATGTGTATTATGCCGAGGCCATTAACATGACGCAAGAAACCGATCCTAATTTAATAAAGTGGAAAAACTGGATTGGTATTAGCGGTATTGGGGTTTACCCTTACGGAAACTCTGGGGTGCCCGCGACATGGTATAAACCAAGAAAAAGCGAATGTAAAATGGAAGTTTTGAACAAGCCGTTTTGTGCTGTTTGCAAAGAAGGCATGGTAGAGAAAATGCACGATTTATTATCGCCCATTGAAACATATTCTCCTGTTTTGAATACGGTTGAAGGTTCCAGTTTTCCATTGGAGTTTCAATTGAATTTGATTAATACCATTCCCAATACTTTGGAAACCGAATGGACTTTAAATGAAACGAATTTTTCCAATAACCTTGATGTCATTTCCATTGAAGAAGTCAATTTAGTTGAGGGTGAAAATACCTTGACAGCCATAGTCCATGATGCCACGTCGTTTTTAAAAATTGATAACCACGAAAGCTTGCACATTAATACCGTAACTTGGACGATAAATTATTCTACTTTGGGCGTTGAAGATATTAAAACTGCCGAAAATAGTTTAAGTATTTCAATGTACCCTAACCCAACAAATAGCACAATTAATTTTAAGTTTGAAAACAGTAATAACCAAACTTTAAACATCGATATTATTGGTGTGGATGGGAAAGCGATACAATCGTTGTCGGTTACAAACAACGGACAGCAGCGATTAGACCTCGGGAATTTAAAAACGGGCGTATATATAGCCCGCTTTTATTCCGAGAATGTGCTTTTAGCGACTAAAAAAATAGTGAAAAACTAGTTATTTTTTAGGCGGCATAGTGGGGCGAACTTCAATTTTGCTTGGCAAGGTTCTGGGGTTCATCTTTAATAAATCGACCGCCAATTCGCCAATATCTTCAATTTGTATTTTCCAATCGTCGTTCTCACCGGGTGTTCGGTTATTAAAATAGGTAGCTACCGAACCGGGCATAATGGTGCTCACTTTTACACCGTGGTGCCTTAAATCGAGCATCACAGCTTGTGTAAAACCGGTCAGTCCAAATTTACTGGCATTATAGGCCGAGCCGTTTGCGAAAAAATTGGTGCCCGCTAAGCTGGAAATGGTAATAAAATAGCCTTTTGATTGTTTTAAAGCTTCCACACTCGATTTAATAGTGTAAAACACGCCTGTAAGGTTGGTGTCAATGGTTTCGTGCCATTGCTCAAGGCTTAAATCTTCAATGCTGGCGTAATGCCCCAATCCGGCATTGGCAATCACCACATCCAGTTGGTTAAAATGGGTCAACACCTTTCTAACGGCATTTTGCTGACTTTCAAAGTTTCTAACATCGGCTTTTATGCCAATGGCTTCAGCTTTTGTAGAGTTGTTTTTGTTTAACAAATCGGCGGCTTCGATTGCTGCCAATTCGCTTCTGCTGGTAATGGCTACGTTTACACCTTCGGCCAAAAATGCTTGAGCAATGCCAAAACCGATGCCCTTCGATCCGCCCGTTATTAGGGCGACTTTATTTTTTATATCGTTCATAATTATATCGTTTTTGTAAAACTACAAAATCACAAAAAGATGAAAGCATTAAAAATGTTATGATAATTATAAAATGTGGAAGCTATTTTAAAGCTATAAGTAATTACTGAACTAAAACAACATTATGAAAAGCACAAAAGTTGAATTGAATTTTGTAATTTTATAATATGGATATACAAACACGAAAAATAGAGTTTATACAAGCTTTTTTAAAATTGCAAAGCGAAGAATTGGTTTCTCTGTTTGAAAGTATACTTAATTTGGAAACAAAAAAGGATATAAAGCCAATGACGATTGAAGAATTTAATTCAAGAATTGACCAATCCGAAAAGGACTTTGAAAACGGAGATTATAAAACTCATAAAGAGGTTTTTGCAAAATACGACTAATGGAATATGAAATAATTTGGTCAAAATTTGCACAATTTCAACTTGATTTGATTTTCAATTATTATGCGGAAAGGGTTGGCACAAGACTTGCTAAAAAGATAGTTTTTCAAATACGTGATAGTGTAGCGGAATTAAGCAAAAGCCCCTTCATTGGAAAAAAGGAAGAACTTTTATCTGGCCGAAATCAAAATTACAGACATTTGATTATTGCAAATTATAAGATAATTTATACTGTAAACGAACAAGCTGAAATAATTAAAATATCTGATATTTTTGATACTCGTCAAAACCCAGTAAAACTAAAGAGGAACTGACACAACTATTGGAAACAATAGTATCAGTAATTGGATTGATAGTGATAAACCGAAAAACACAAACATAAAACAAGGCTTGTGTTGCTAAAATG
>CAZZDI010000054.1:0-6482 GCA_964653155.1 uncultured Flavobacteriaceae bacterium
CGTCCAATTTAGCGGCAATGGCCTCACCCACACAAATGGGCAACCCGTGCCCTAAAGCACCGGTGTTTTGCTCCACTCCGTTGACTTTTTTTGTAGGGTGACCGATGTAATGCGATTGGTATTGGCACAGCGTTTCCAAGTCAGACATTGGGAAAAATCCTCTGTCTGCCAAGGTCACAAAAAGCGCTTCAACACAATGCCCTTTACTTTGAACATAACGATCGCGATTTGGGTTTTTAAAATCATTCGGATCGACATTCAACACTCGATTATAAAGCACGTTCAAGGTATCAACACACGAAAGGCTTCCTCCTGTATGCCCCGCTTTGGCTTTATAAATATATTTAAGTAGACTTTTCCGAAGAAAAACCGATTTTAATTTTAATTCTTTATCTGTCAATTTTTTAGATTTTAATTTTCGACTAAAAATTTAGTATGAAGAAAAAAGTGCTTCGCGAGCTAAATTCATAGCTGTAACGGCATCTTGTTTTCTTTGCGCTTCTTGCATGGCTTCAAAATCTAATTTATCCAAAGCTCGTTCAATAACTTTCAAGAAACCAATGGCACTGTTTGCCGTGGCCACAGGATCTTCTCTAAACGGAAATTGATCTAACTGCCAAACGCCTTCCCAATTGTTTTTTCTCAAAGTGTAGAAGAATTCAAATAACTCTATAGGGTGTACAGATCCAGCAATTAAATCGTCGTCCCAACTGCGGAAATTATCATTAACATCCATCCCAAAAAGCCTTCCGTAATCAATAGCCAATTGAGCTGCATCTGCGGGCGATTCGCCACCGTAAAGTGAATGCCCGAAATCAAGCAAGATTCCAACATTTGGAAGTCCCATTTTTTCGATGGCCAACAAGGTTCGGGCAACACTATCGTAACTCATGTGCGCACGAGGTTCGCGTGGCTTATACTCGATTACAAAATTGAGGTCTTTGTTTTGGTCTGCCAATTCGGCAATACCATCAACACTCAATTTCCATATTTCTTTGTGGTTTACTTGAAACGGATAATCCCATCCGTCTTGTCCTGGCCAAAGTTTTACATAATTGGCATTAAAACGTCTTACTACGTTGGCAGCATCGTTAACCATTTCATTTGCTAATTTACGTATGCCCGGATCAGGGTTTGTAAATGCTCCTTTTGAAAATTGTCTTGTATAAATCTCTGGAGTTATCCCTATTACCGATAGGTTGTTTCGCTTCAGCGCAGCTTCTACATCATCAAATCCTAGACTTTTATCAACAAAAGGATAGTTGATATCTACAACCGATAAATCCTCAACCTGCCCCGCTAAATCAATCATTTCCAATAAGCCTCTGCTTGGCCCATATCCATCTGTGGCATAACGATCTACGTAAGTTGCAAAATGCCAAATTCCGGCTCCGTATTTTTGTTTGTTTTTCATATTCAATAGTATTCTCTGTAGTTATTAAGTTTATTATTAATTTATAGTAATTTCTTTTTTGAATTAAAATTTTAGTATTCTGAAAACCATATCCGTAATCTATAAAACATAGATTTATAGTGTTACTTTTAATTTATTATTTTTTGCTTTTTTGCCTAAAAGAATAAAATTAGCAAATATTTCGTAAGCCCATATTTCTTTTTCAACGTCGGTCGATTTTATAAAAATCAAGCTACAATAACTTCTATTTCGTGTCTTTTAAACACATTTTTATCGTCTTCCTTTATTGCTGAATCGGTTATCAAGAAATCGATTAAAGACAGTGCGCCCAAACTGGCCAATGCTGTTTTACCTATTTTTGTACTATCGGCTACCAAATAGGTGATATCGGCAGCAGCAATCATGGCTTTTTTCACCACCAAATCACTGATACTAGGGTAAGTTAACCCTGATTTTAACGATATGCCCGCTGTGGCCAAAAACAATTTTTGAACGTTCAGTCCTTCAAAAAAATCGGCAGCTTTTTGTCCCGTAAGCGATAAAGTGGGCGGTTTAAATTCGCCACCCGTCATAATCACTTCAATACCCGGTTCGGTGCCCAACATCAATGCAATGTTTAGCGCGTTGGTAATTACGGTTAGGTTGCTGTAGCCTTTTAATTTTTTAGCAATTTCGGTGGTTGTACTTCCCGAATCTAAAATAATGGTATCGCCACTCTCGATAAATTCCAAACATTTTAGGGCTATGTTCTCTTTTAACTCTAAATTTTCTTGATGCACCAACGAAAAGTTCTTAACGTTGTCTTCAATGTTTTTAAGGAAAGCACCGCCATGCTCGCGTATAATCAAATCTTTTGCCTCAAGTTTTTCTAAATCCTGCCGAATAGTAACCTCGGTAACCTTAAACAATTTGGACAAATCGGCGACTTTTGCCGAACCGTCTTCTTTTAACAATTCAATTATTTTTTCTCTTCTTTTGTTGGGTAATAGTGCCATAGAACTTTATTGATTATTAGGCCATTCACTTTTCAAAAGAAAATGGAACGTGCTATTTCGAGCGTTTTTCTTAGTGGGCTTGATTTCTATTTTGTCGTTTTGCAGTAATCGGATGATTTCGGCACCGGCGTACAGCACTGGCCCATAACCGTGCGTGGCATAAATACTTTTTCCGCGGTGGTAATAATAGGTATTATCGTGCGCAAAGGTGGTGCCTTCGCAAGCACCATCAACAGCTCCGTTTTCCAATACCCTGGTTTGGGTTGCATTCCATCCGGTAAGCGCTACAGGCCCGTAAACATGGCTTATCCAACCTTCGTTGATGCCCTTCGCAATGGCAAAAGTGAACATGGCGGTACAAGACGTTTCGGTATAAGTATTATTCTTATCCAATAAATTATACCAAAATCCAGAACCATCCTGAAGGTTTGCCAAACTTCGTACCATGGATCGGTATAAATGCAAAATTTCTGCTCTTCCTTTATAGTTCTCGGGCAAAATACCGAGCACCTCAGCCATCGACATCAACACCCAACCATTGGCTCGCCCCCAGTAAAAACGAGGGTCGTAATCGCCTGAAGTAACATTCCAACCATGGTCGAACAGTTCTTCCTTTTCAACATATAAATAGCTGGCCATTTGCAGCACTTGCTTTACGGCATCATCAAAATATTTATGGTCTTGGGTAAGCACGCCCATGTTGATTAAAAACGGAACGCTCATATACATATCGTCTGCCCAAACGGATTGATACTGCGGTCTATTTCGTGCCAATGTACCATCATTTAAACGGTATTGATTTTTGGAAATATGCGCATCCGCTTGGTTGATTAGCGGCAAATAGCCGGCATTTTTATTTTTTAAATAGGTTTTTATCATGGCTGCCGAAATGGAGCCGCAATCGTCCAAAGCATGGAAATTCAAAATACGTCCCCAACCGCCTATTTTTTCTTTGTGAATTTTATCTTTATTGTTTTGAAAGTACGGCAAGTGCTTCACCACATAATCATAAAATTTGATATTATTATCAAAAAATCGGTCATCACCAATAACATCATCAATGTATTCAAAAGCCGAAAGCACCACGCCATGCGTATAAGACCACTCGCTTGACAAACCCTTTGAGGGCACAGCATCGGCATTGAACGATTTAAAATTGGTTATTGCCTCTCCTGTTTTGGAGACCACAATACTTTGATTACTCGACCCTTCATAATATACCCTAATCTGGTTCAAAATGTCCTTTATACTTTCTACGGAAGGCAATTCGTATGGGATTTCATATTTTGGGATCCTGCCTTCTAAATTTTCCTGGGCATAATTCAAATAAAAACATGCCGTTAGTAAAATCGCAGTAATTAGATGTTTTCTCATTTTTATTTGGTGTTTGGTTTGTTGAGTTATTTCATTTAAAATGGGCTAATCTTTGAGCCATGCCCACCGTTTGGCCCAATCCATTAAAAAGGCTTCGCGATGTTTCGAAATGGTTTTTGCGCCTTGTTGGTCTTTTAAGAATAAATCTTCATCGGGTAAGTCGCTGTACCAGTTTTTACCCAAAATATAATCGTCTTTATCTTTTTTGCCCGGCCATGGTTTAATGCTAACATATTGCCCTGTATGACCATCCAGTTCGGGAATAACACTCGACGTTTTATAACTGGCCGTTTCTGGTTTTTTAGAGGAATATCGGGTCGCATAAACCCCATTGCCCAAATAATAACCCGGCCAAATTTGTTTGGAGATTTCCATGGTAAAACACACCGAATCTTGAGGAATATCCAATTCTGGCCCTTTAAAGCGCCATTCTTGAACACCATAGGCTTTTACAGTATCAGCAATGGTGCTGTTGCCTTCAAATATAGTTCTCGAACTGTGGTTTATTTTCACGAATTCGCCGCCCCAACTTTCGGTTGTTGGGTCGTCTGGATTCCCATTCATAACATAAGCCAAAGATGGCGTATCGCCCATTTTAATTCGTCCATCATAATATTTTACAAAATCGGTGCCCATGTGCCCCACATTTTCAATATGATTTTTAAAAAAGGGTTTGGCCTTTAGATCTTTCGGTGATTCCGAATCCATAAACCAGCCCCGATAAGTCGCATTGTTTTCAATTATCCACAAATTAGGATGGTTTTCGGCGATATAGGCATACGCATTGGCTCCCCATTTTTTGTTGGGGCCACCAATCCAGTACACCCTTATTTTATCTTCAATTTCTGGGGCATCGTGCAGCGCTTGGGCCACATCTTCAATACCGCCCCAAACCAATACCCACAGCGGTTGGTCGCTTTGCTTTTTGGAACATTTTATAATCCAATCTGATCCTTCGGTCTGTTTTCGATACCCTTTATACGGTGCTTCTTTGGTAGTGCCTTGCTTGGTTACAGCCCTTAAATCATCTGGATTTGGATAATCTGTAATATGCCTTTTTAACTTCTGAAGATCCTTTTCATAAAGATCTATCATTTCAAAAATATTATCAGTAGTACCCGTTTGGAAAGAAGTAGATACCAAGCCTTCAATTTGAAACTCATTGGCATACATCAACAAATGAATCATCGACTGATTGTCGTCTGGATCGGTGCCGCCAATGTCTGTACTTATCAAAATTCGTGGTTTGTTATTTTTCAGTTGAGTTTCCTTGCAACCATATAGTATTCCGAAGAAAAACAAAACCATAAACCAAAAGGATTGTTGCTTGATAAAATTGTCCATTTCATTCCGTTTATTGGTATTTACAAGTAAATCACAGATTTACACAAACACAAATAAACGAAAATAAATAAAAATAATCGAAAAACAGAACGGTTTTTTATCTTGAAGATAATTTCTCCCGTTGTTTCCGCCAATAATTCGCCAATACAGACCCAGAAATGTTCATCCACGGACTAAACACAGCAGCAGCCAAGCCTAAAGTAGCCAGTTTACCCATAGCGCCTGCTAAACCTGAAGCCATTCCGCCATTTTGCAAACCAACCTCAAAAGCTATGGTTTGGCTTTGCTTTTTACTTAATCCTCCTGCTCTACTCAACCAATACCCCAATACATATCCCGCCGAGTTATGTAAAATCGCAGCTACAAACAGTAAAATACCAATTTCCATTAAATTATCGCGACCGGCAGCAGTAGTAACCAAGGTGAAATAAACAATTCCGAACATGGAAAATAGTGGCATAAAACCATCAACTTTAGGCAAAAGTTTATATAAGTAATGATACAATACACCTACCACGAAAGCAGCACAAACGAAGTTTAAAATTTCGATGCCAGCGTTGGGCTCGTTGATTATTCTGTTTCCGAAAAAGATAAAAACCAAAAGCCATAAGCCACAAACAAAGGCTATAGTCTTGATTCTGTTTTGGGTTTTTGAGCCATAAATTTTCAAAGCATCATGAATCATAGCGGCGGTTAATGGAACCAAAACGATTTTAACGATATTCATCATCATACTGAAAAATTCGATTTCAATGAATGTTCCGGCGAACAGTTTCATTAAAAAGGTGGTCATAATCGGCGCTGTTAATGTAGAAATAGCGGTAACCGTAACGGACAATACCAAATCACCTTTGGCTATATACGTCATTACGTTGGAAGCCAAACCGCTGCTGCATGAGCCAATCAATACAATACCGGCCGCTATTTCAGGCTCAAAAGCAAACGTTTTTGCTATTAAAAATCCCACGACGGGCATGATGGTAAATTGGCACAATAACCCTACTAAAACCCCTCGCCCAGATTTTTTGATGCCCACAAAATCCTTGATACTCATTTGGGTGCCCATGCCGAACATCACCAATTGAATGATAATGAGAATAAGCCACTTATTCCGTAAATCGATGCCGCCTATATTCAAAAAGGTATTTGGATACACCAAGCCAGCGGCAACAGCTGTAACAATCCAAAACGTATATTGGTAACCCGACAACGATTTCAAAGCCGCAACACCAATGGACAAACAGGCCAAGCCCAAAACCAAGCCCAGTTTACTGAGCCAAACCATATCGAACAACCAGCCAATTCCAGAAGAAATAATGAGACAAATGGAAAGAAAAAAGACGAGTTTACGCATG
>CAZZDI010000054.1:6582-15927 GCA_964653155.1 uncultured Flavobacteriaceae bacterium
TTTTTTCATGGCAATGGCTGGACTGGCCAAAATAGGAACGACTTTTTCATCATCGCTTAAACCATCAACCACACGAGACATCGAGGCCTGTGCCAATACAATCACATCGACTTCCTTCATCAATTCTTTTAATGCCGAAGCAACCATCTCGTCATGTTTGGCACCATCGCCACTCATCAATGCTTCAAACGCACCATCACATAATTTTGAAGTGATTTTCACACTCTTTCCGGCCACTTCCGCTCTGCGTTTTACCAAATCGGTAGTCGGTTCTAAAGTAGTTGGCAATGTGGCTATAACGCCAATTTTGCTTCCGGTTTGAATGGCTTGGTCGGCCATCGCTTGATCCACTCGAATAACGGGTACACTGCTCAATGTAGCCGCCGTTTCAATAGCCACGCCAATGGATGAACAAGTCACCAAAATCACATCGGCTCCGGCATCTTCTGCGGCTTGCACGTGCTGTACCACACGAGCCGCCGTATTGGGTTTTAACTCCCCTTTTTTGATGACATCTTTAATTAAACTGTCATCAACAATATTGAACGTTTCTACGTTTTTCAAATATTCACCTGTTAATTGCTGAAACAACGGCACCAATGTGGCCGATGTGTGTACAAAACCTAAAGTTTTTGCCTTCATAATTTTTCTCCTTTTAATACTTTTATAAAATAATCGTTTGTTCCTACTTGTCCGCCCTTAAAATTGAGTTCCAGTCCGTTTATCAAATCATCATCCGAAACCGCTTTGCAAAGTGGCGCTCCGGGCGCTAAAGGCGCAATCATTTGCAATGCGGAAATGTTTAATTCGGAAGCCGCATAACTCGATGTGTCGCCACCCGCAAAAAGAATGCGCTGCAGAGGCACTTTTCCCAAAACCTGTTTTATGATTTGCCCCAAAATATAGCCGTAGGTAGAGCTGCACGCATTTTGAATAGCTTCGGAAGCAATGCCTTGTTTTTTGAATAAGTTTTCGGTTTCGAGAATACGCGGATCGTCCGGCCCTTTACTGGTGTGCAAAACAGTACTTTTTCCGTTATTGAAATGACTTATAATTTCTGAAACAGCATCTTCAATAATTTTATTTTGAACGGAAGGATTCACGGCTTCACTGGGTAACGCCATTTCTTCGAAACCAGAATCTACAGCAAACTCAATTTGATTTTTGGTTACCGGTGAACAACTTCCGGAAAGCACCAAAATAGAGCCGTTTTCTCCTGCATGTTCAAATTTCTTTTCTTCGGAAATAATGCCTTTAGCTTTCCAATCCAAGCCCAACGCCATTGCAATTCCAGAAGAACCGACTGAAAACAGTGTTTTTTCATTAGAAAACATATTGAATACACCGCCAATGGTTGCCAAATGTGATGTACTAAAACCATCAAAAAATAAGATTTCGGCGTTTCTTTTATTGACTTCCGAAACCACTTTTTCAACACCTAATTCTATTTTAGTTACATCAACCAAATCAATGGATTTTGAAGTCTGTTTGGCCAAATGCAAACGCAAATCGCCTTCCAAAGCTGGGGTTACCGGATGTTTGCTCATGGATGGGTGTCGGTCAATTCTATAAATGTCTCCATCGCCCGAGGTTCCCATTTTGGCAAACAAATTTCCGAAAGTGCAATAACGTCCCAAATGCGGCGCCGACGGTGAAACGAAAACTGTTTTCTGATTAAAAATGCTGCTTCCTATTTCAATAGCTTTTCCAATATTTCCCACATGTGGTGCCGAATCGAACGTAGAGCACACTTTATAATGCACATGATTTGGCGCAAAATCCTTTAAGGTTTCAAATATTGGAACGAGTTCGGTTTCCATCGCTTTTGGCGACATCGACCGACTTTTACCTGCCACGCCAACCGCTTGTATATTGGGAAATTTTTCTAAATCACTTTCAGACGGCTTTTTTAAAAATAATACGGTTTCTATGCCCGCCAAAGTGAGAAATTCCAAAGCATCGGTAGAGCCCGTAAAATCATCGCCGTAATAGGCCAACAACAAGTCTTTCTGCCCTGCCATTATTTTGAAAATTTCTTTACCGAAGCCGCAAATTCTTCATGTTTTTGGGCGGTTTCTTCTAACGACAAACCTTCAACCGCGCCTTTCCAAGCTTGTTGCAAGGCCGTTACGCCCGCCTTTGGCCCCATGGGGTGCGCTAAAATACCGCCACCTGCCATGTAAAGCAAATCGGTAGTTTGGGTTCGTCGGTAGGTTTCAAAGGCTTGGCCGCCCCATTGTCCGGACGATACCACCGGAAGGAGAGCATCATCACCAAACATGGGCTTTAAACAGGATTTTATGGAAGTGACTACGGAATCATCTGATTCCCAAAATTTATTCTGAATGCCGTTAACATGCAATTGGTCCACTCCGGCTAAACGCTGTAATTTTTGGTAAGCCGGAAATTCGATGCCCAACAACGGATGGCGGTTCATCATCCCCCAGCCATTTCTGTGGCCGTGAATAACCAACTCGCCTCTATCACATAATTTCTTGGTACCGGCCAACCCCACACTGTTAACGCTTATCATGGCGCAACTTCCGCCTTCATTAACAATAGTGTCGTAATGGCGTTGCATCTCGTCTATTTCACCCGAAATATTAAACGCATACATCACCTTTTTCCCTGTTTTTTGTTCGTTATCGCGAATGACTTTCATGATGCCTTTTACACGTTGTTCGAACGGTGAATTGGCCGCCGACCCCATCAATTCATCATCTTTTATAAAATCGATACCAGCTTCAATGAGCGAACCGACCAAATTGGCGGTTTCAGAAACTGGCATACCAATACTTGGTTTTATAATCGTACCAATCATCGGCCTATCGCCAACGCCACAGGATTCTTTTGAACCTTTTATTCCGAATTTTGGTCCTGCAAAATGATTTTTGAATGCATCCGGCACTTCCAAATCCATCAATTTCAATCCGGTAAACTGACTGATTTCATACAAATTCCCCTGAAGCGTACTCACCAAAACGGGCAAATTATAGCCAAAATTTTCGATGCTCCAACTCACTTTAACTTTGGCGCGTTGGTACTTTTTGCCTTCAATACGGTTTCCCGGAATAGAAGGATTATCGGCTATATCGAGCAACTGTAAATCTTCCACACGGGCTGCAAAACGTTGTTTCAGCTCTTCGGTTTCACCCGGAACGGAAACAAAAGTGCCAGACGATTGCTCGCCTGCCAAGACCGCCGCTGCATGCTCAACATCATACGGTGTTTCAATATAATATTCTGCAAAAACTCTTTCCATCAATTTTTTAATTTGATACGGTTATTTCAATTGGTTCGGAAGATAATCCTTCCGAAGATGCCGTTAATACTATATTTTCTGCCGTTCCATTCGATTGGATAATCACTAAACATTTTCCGTTGTAAGCTTTTCGATAATCGGCTTTAAACGGCTCCAAACTGGCTTGGTAACCGTTATCTACACCTACAATTTTTCCGCCACCAGACACTTTAAAATTGACGAGGTTATCTGCTTTGGGAACTAAATTCCCATCGTTATCCAACACATTTACGGTAACATAAACCAAATCGTAATGGTCGTTTTTTATGCTTTCTTTATGGGCTTTCAGTTCTAATTTTGAAGCTTGTCCTGCCGTGTGGATTTCCTTTTCCAAAACTACTTCTCCGTTTTTTCGGGAAACCGCTTTTAACGTTCCCGCTTCAAACGGCACTTGCCACATAATATGCAAATCGTCGTTTTTCTTTGATTTTGTTCCCAACGATGTTCCGTTTAAAAACAACTCTACCTCATCGGCATTGTTATAGTACGCCCAAACATCAACGGTTTGCCCTGTTTCCCAATTCCAATGCGGAAACACATGCAATACCTCTTTATCGCTCCACTCGCTTTGGTACATGTAATACACATCTTTTGGGAATCCGGCCAAATCAACAATGCCAAAATACGAACTGCGCGCCGGATACGGATACGGAATGGGCTCGCCAATATAATCGAAACCAGTCCAGATAAAGGTTCCCGCCATATAATCAAGTGCTTTGATGGTTTTCCAGTTTTCTTCGTGGGTGGTGCCCCAATAGGCCGCCACTTGATCATAGGCCGAAACGGTAAAATCGTCGTTGCCATCAAAAGGTTCGTTGTGTGCCGGCGGCCAGAGTTTTAAATCAGCAGAAGGTAAATCATAATGCCCACGGGTTGCGAGTGCCGAAACACTTTCGGAAGCCAATATTTTTTTACCTTTAAATTTTTCGGGGAAATCGTAATAATCTTTGTGTTTGTAATTGAAGCCCAACAAATCTAAAGCCCCCGATTGGTAAATGAAATTTTTCTCCACCACATTTTCAGTAAGTGCGCAGGTTACGGGGCGGGTTTTATCCAAACTTTTCACAATATCCACCAGTTTTTTGGTCATCGCAATTCCGGTGCTATCGAACTGTTCACGAATTTCGTTGCCAATACTCCACATCATCACCGACGGAAAGTTTCTATCGCGCTTTACAAAATCCTTCAAATCCTGTTCGTGCCACTCGTCCCAATACATATTGTAATCGGCCTTTACTTTTCTTTTTTTCCAAACATCAAAAGCTTCCACTTGCACAATTAATCCCATTTCGTCGCACAGTTGCAGTATCTCTAAAGACGATGGATTGTGCGATACACGAACGGCATTTGCGCCCATATCCTTCATAATTTGGAGCTTCCGTTTTATGGCTTCGTAATTGGCCACAGCGCCCAAAGCACCATTATCGTGGTGCAAGCACACCCCGTGGATTTTAGTAGGCACGCCGTTTAACGAAAAACCTTTTTCAGCATCAAAATCGAAATAGCGGAAACCCAACGGCGTTTCATAATCATCAACCAATTTGTCGTTTTCATAAACTTGGGTTTCGATTTTGTACAAATACGGGTTTTCGGTATCCCATAAATTCGGGTTTAGCACTTCAAAGTTTTGAACGGCAATTTCAGTATTATTTTTTACGATTTGTCCTTCGGAAACAACTTCGGCAACTACCAAATTATCAGCATTTAATATAGCACTTTTCAACTTGAAGGCTTTATCATTTTCCGAATCGTTTTGAAGCGTTACTTCTAAATTCACGGTCGCTTTTTCTTTTGAAACCTCTGGTGTTGTGGCATAAGTGCCCCAATGTGCCACATGCAAATTTTCGGCCACTACCAAACGTACATTTCTGTAAATGCCCGACCCGGAATACCAACGAGAATTGGGCTGCTCGGAATTATCGACTTTTACTGCGATAACGTTTTCGGCTTCTCCAAAATTTAAATAATCGGATAAATCGTAAGCAAACGAAATATAACCATTGGGGCGGATGCCCAAATAATGCCCGTTTATCCAAACTTCACTTTTTCGGTAAATGCCATCAAATTCAATGGAAATGGATTTGTTTTTGTAATTGGCCGGCAATTTGAACGTTTTTCGGTACCAAGCAATACCCGTTGGCAGTGCGCCACCTTCGGGTTTTGCGGGATGATCCTCGCTAAATTCGCCCTCAATGCTCCAATCGTGGGGCAAATTAAGGGTACGCCAATTTGCGGCATTAAAAGTGGAATCGATAGCTTCGGGAACATCGCCCAGTTGAAATTGCCAATCGAAATTAAAATCTTCAACAATCCGCGCTTCCTTTTCTTCGGAAGACTGATTGCAAGCTAAAAACAGGCACAACAAAGTGCTCACTACAACAAAACGCTTCATTTTAAATACTTTCATTTTTTTGTTTTACTGAAATTCAAACGATTCAATTCGCAAGCCTTTCATTTGGTTGGATTCTAAAGTAATTTTATAAGTTCCGGCATTGATAAACCCTCCGGAAGTGGTGTTTAAAATTTTCCATTTGTCTTGCCTTACGGGAAATTCAATATCGTCGTTACGCAATAAAATGCCGTTGGCATCTTCAATTTTGAAACGCACTTTTACAGGGTGGTCGTTCATGTTCATATAGCGATAACGCATCAAATAAATATTGGCCACGCCCGGATTTACGGTAAACGTGATGCTGTTTTGGGTGTTTTCGGTAAACTCGATATAATCACTTTTTTTGAAAAAAGCTTTTTTAACACCACTCCCCGTAGTTGCGGTATTTTCGGCTTCTAGCTTTAAAATAGGTCGGTCGTCCTGTTCTTCCATCGAATAGGTTGGCACAACGGCTACGGCATACATTTGGCCATTTTCTTGGGGGCCCAAACTTACTTTTTCGCCTTTTTTTACTTCTTTTTTGAATACGTTGAAATGGATGCCTTCTGAATTCTGAAGGGTATCCGTTGTTTTTTCATATCCATTAAACCAAGGCAATGCAGCTTTAGAAAACACATAAACATGCGCATTTTCCTTTGAAATAAAACTGCCCGAAATTGCTCTATTCTCTTTTGAAAAACGCAAATAATCGGCACCGTAAACCTCTGATGGCAATTTGGTGAAACTAATATTTGAATCGACATATTGCTTATCGGTAATGTTAAGCCACGATGCCAACTGGTATTTTCCATCCATTGAAACCTCCAAAATATTTTTTGGTGATGGTTTTGCTGGCTTTGCTTCAACATTTTTGGTTGAAATGGCTATCGCCGAAATCACAGCCTGTCCCGAAGCCTGCCTAGGGAAATCTATAATTATTTTTCCGTTTTCACTTTTTACGTTGTAGTTTTTTTTAGAGCGGCATCGTGCCCCACTTCTCTCCAAATATCGATATTTTCTTCAACGGTTTTATTGTTTATCGCCACATCGAACATTCGCCATTCATTGCAATCCATACCGCCGCCAGCTCCAAACCAAGGCTCTACAAAAAACAATTCTACTTGGTAGTCGCCATTGGGTGCCGGAAATTCGTATTTCAACTTATCGGCACCGTATCTAAAATTTTGGAACAGTTTCCAATCTTTGGTGTTTTTAATAGGATCGTAAATGCTTCTTTGGCTGGCGTAAAATGCGGGGAGGTTTTCAAAATCGTCCGTCCATGATAATGACCCCCAAGTATTTTCGTCGGTTTTATGCACATCGGCCAACCAAGTGTTCCCGTTGGAATCAGTATAATCCGATCCTCCACAATTTACGCGATATAGATAATTAGCATCATTTTCCGCTTTTAAAATGGTGTTCGACTCACTTACTAATTTTTCAAAATTTGGTGCTTCAGGCAAATTATCCAAAACGATATAATCTTTGGCCACCGCTTTTCCGTTGACGTAACCTACGGCATACAATACATTGTGTTTTATTTCAACATTATTCCATTGGAAATGTTGGCCCAATCCGGGATTTTTCAATTTCCCTAATGAAGCATTGTCCACATCATTAAACAGCTCCACCTCATCGCAATTGGAATACACATCGATGCCGTTTTTCACTCCTGTTTCGGTCCAACGGTTTGGCCAAGAATGCGACACAATATACACCATGGGCTCTTTTGTTTTATCTACATAATTGGCGCGATACATGTAAAAAGCATCGGTAGGCTCGCCCCAAATGTTAAACAGGCCTTTGTAATTTACGGGCCCTACTTTATCGATATCGCGATAGCCTTCGCCATTTTGCGAACGCCCCGGGTTTTCGTGCGAATACAATAACCAATGGTATTGCCCCACTATTTTATCGCGCACCGATTCGGCTTCACGGACTTTAATTTCCATCAATTGTGCAAAGCGGTTTTCGCTATATGCTCCTTTTTGGTTGAATTCGCCCTCGGTATGTAAATCGGCCGTACGCCATGCGCCGTATTCCCCATTTAATAAATGTTCGGTCATTTCCTCGCCGTAATTGTACGGATCGCCACCATAGGTTCCCGACCAGTTTTGGATCACGTTCCAATCAGTACCCTCACCGCCGTTACAGGTGGTAACAATGCGTTGTTTGGCCGAAGTTGGGTCGAGCTCACGAATGATTTGCGTGCACTCTTCGGCAAATTCTTTAGGAATAGTACTTTCGTTCTGCAAGCCCCACATCACTATTGACGGATTATTTCTTCGCTCTTTGATCCAATCTCTTAAAAGCGTTTTAAAATTGGCTTTAAACTCGGGCGTGTCGTACCAAATATGGGCCGAGAATTGGCTCCAAAATAAAATACCTTCTTCGTCCAAATGCTCTTGATAACGTAAATTATGCGGTTGATGACCTTCTCTAAACGAATTATATCCTGCCGCTTTAATTTGCTCTACCCGCGTTCTAACTTCTTTATCTGAAAAGGCATGGCTCTTGCCAATAAAATGTTCGTATTCGCAAGTACCGTTTAAAAAAACAGGTTTATCGTTTAAAAAGAAACGGTTGTCGTCCCCATCTCGCGTTACCGGCCAACTCGCCCAACGGATTCCATAAGGCGTGGTTAAGGCGTCCACTAAATTCCCGTTTTCGTAAATGTTTGTTGAAAGTTGATAGAGGTATGGGCTTTCGGGCGACCATAATTCCGGATTGGAAAACTCGGGCAATGTTTGCTTAATTTCCTTTAAATCTGAAAAATCTTCAAGCCTTGTTTCTACCGAAGTTACTTCTGTCCCATCACGGTTTAAAAGCGTATTTTTAACCGTGATATTTTTTGCCGAATCGCTGTAATTTTTCAGTTCGGTGGTGACGTGAAGCAAAGCTTTTTCTTTTGAAGTAGCATCATCGTTCCAAATATGAACTCCAAATGGCTCAACCCGAATATTGTTAGTAACTACTAAAGACACAGGCCTAAAAATCCCCATGGGCTGCGAACCTTCCGAAAAGCCCCATTCGCCCGAACAGCCCCCGCAAACCCATGGTAAATCGGCGATAAACGCCGGGTGTTCTGCTTTTACAACAATGGTATTTTCAGCATCAAAATTAATGGCTTCAGAAATATTTAAAGTAAACGTAGTTCTTCCGCCTTTATGGCTGCCCACTTTTTGCCCGTTCACCCAAACCGTGGCATAGCTCCCTACACCTTCAAAAAATAAAAAGTGCTGTTTTTCGGAATTGGCCTTATCGAGTAACAATGTTTTTTTATACCACGCCGTGCCGTGCAAATTGCCGTGTTTCATTCGCCGGTAACCGTAGTATTGGTCCCAGTTATGCGGTACCGAAACCGGTTTCCAAATGCTATCGGTCTGTAAGTTTTTTACAAAATCGGCTTCTGGTTGATTTAAACTATCCAAATGAACCGTTTGCCAATTTTCGTTAAGTGAAATTTCTTTTCTAACCGCATCAACATCGGAATTGGTTTTACAGGAAACAAAACCTAAAATGGCTATAAAAACTATGTATTTAAAAATTTGTATCATTAATTAAAAGTCTTTTCTAATTATTATGAGACCCTGAAACGACCCTTCGACTGCGCTCAGGATGAACTGTGCTTAAAAACAAATATTTGGTTGATAATTTTCTATATATTTTTGTT
>CAZZDI010000055.1:0-15790 GCA_964653155.1 uncultured Flavobacteriaceae bacterium
CGTTAAACTGCAGTGTATGCGTGTCGCTACCACGAATGCCCAGTTTGTCCTCTTTAGGGCCAATGTGAAACCCTTCGGTGCCTTTTTCAATAATAAACGCGTTGATGCCGTGCGAACCTTTGTCGCGGTCGGTTTGCGCAATCACGATATATACATCGGCACGCCCACCGTTGGTAATCCAGTTTTTGGTGCCGTTAATGAGGTAGTGGTCGCCTTTGTCGATAGCCGTGGTGCGTTGCGAGGTGGCATCGCTGCCGGCTTCGGGCTCGCTTAAACAAAAAGCGCCCACATATTCGCCCGTGGCCAATTTGGTTAGGTATTTTTCTTTTTGCTCTTCGCTGCCGTAGGCCTCCAAACCGTAGCACACCAGCGAATTATTTACCGAAACAATCACCGATGCCGAAGCATCTACTTTCGATAGCTCTTCCATAATCAACACATACGAAATCGTATCCATGCCGCTACCGCCATATTTCGGATTGACCATCACGCCCAGAAAACCCAAATCGCCCATTTTTTTGACTAATTCTTGTGGAAAATGCTGCTTTTCGTCGCGTTCAATCACACCGGGCAGCAACTCGTTTTGGGCAAAATCGCGAGCGGCATCACGAATCATTTTATGTTCTTCGGAAAGGCTAAAATTCATAATTGATAAAATTTTTACGGTTTTACTGAAAATTATCTGTAAATATAACTTTTTGTTATTAATTATTCAATCGCTTTGTTATTTTTGTCGGGTATGGTAAAAAATAAATATCACGTTGTTGGGGTGATGTCTGGCACCTCGTTGGATGGCATCGATTTGGTTGAGGCCAAATTTTATTTTGATGGGTTGTGGCGTTTTGAAATGCTGACTTCGGAAACACTTCCTTACCCTGAAAAATGGCAGAAAACATTAGCCGGGTTAGTGTCGCACTCAATGGAAGAACTGAATAAAATTGATGCCGATTACACCGAATATTTGGCCGATGTTATTAAAACCTTCATTCAAAAACATAAAATTGAAAACCTAGACGCGGTGTGTTCGCACGGGCATACGGCCTTGCACCAACCCGAAAAAAAACTCACGCTTCAAATTGGAAACCTTCCAAAATTGGCCAAACTGTTGAACGAAACGGTGGTGTGCGATTTTAGGGTGCAGGATGTGGCATTGGGCGGACAGGGCGCACCGTTGGTTCCCATTGGCGACCGATTGCTGTTTTCAGAATATGATTATTGTTTGAACTTGGGTGGTTTTGCCAATATTTCCACCGAAATAAATGATGAACGGGTGGCTTACGATATTTGCCCGGTAAACATCGTGTTGAACCACTATGTTCGAAAATTAGGTCTTGAATATGACGATGGCGGAAAAATGGCTTCCACGGGAAACATAAACACATCGCTTTTAGAAGCCTTGAACGCGCTTCAGTTTTATACTGAAAAACCACCGAAATCCCTAGGTTTGGAATGGGTGAAAAAAAATATCTTCCCAATAATTGATAGTTATAATTTGGAAATAAAAGATATCCTAAAAACGGTTGTAGAGCATATCGCCATTCAAATTACTTCAGAAATTACTTCAAAAAAAGAGGCTACTGTTTTAATTACGGGAGGCGGTGCTTACAATCAACATTTAATCGGCAGAATCCGTTCGCTTTCCAACCAAAAAATAGTCATTCCCGAAAAGGAATTGGTCGAGTTTAAGGAAGCGCTCATTTTTGGTTTTTTGGGGGTGCTAAAATTGCGCAATGAAGCAAACTGCCTTAAAAGCGTTACGGGCGCTTCAAAAAACCACAGTTCGGGTAAAATTTTCGGTTCTTAAAATTTATTTAAATTTAATATAAACAAGGAGCTTTAGTTTGTTACATTTGTTTCGATTTAATGAACTCGTTTTAAACTTTCTATAAAAATGAATCAATTGTAACTGTGTTTTGGCAAACTTTTCAGAAAAACAAAACACGTTATACCCAAAAAGATTCAAAAACATAGAAATGAAAGAATTGTTAAAAAAATACGAAAACAAGGCTCCTGAAATTATTTTTAACTGGAAGGACCCTGAAACGGAAGCCGAAGGTTGGGCAGTAATCAACTCGTTACGGGGCGGTGCTGCGGGTGGCGGTACGCGCATGCGCGAGGGGCTAGATATGAACGAGGTGCTGTCGTTGGCAAAAACTATGGAAATTAAATTTACGGTTTCCGGCCCACCCATAGGAGGAGCTAAATCGGGCATTAATTTTAATCCGAACGACCCCAGGAAAAAGCAGGTTTTAGAACGTTGGTACAAAGCTGTTTCCCCATTGTTGAAAAGCTACTATGGCACGGGCGGCGATTTAAATATTGATGAAGCCCATGAAGTTATACCTATAACCGAAGAAAGTGGCGTGTGGCACCCACAAGAAGGCGTGTTTAATGGGCATTTTAAACCTACCGAAGCCGACAAAATAAATCGAATAGGGCAATTACGCCAAGGGGTTATAAAAGTAATAGAAAACCCCGAGTACTCTCCAGATGTTTCAAGAAAATATACCATAGCCGATATGATTACCGGTTACGGTGTGGCCCAGGCCGTAAAGCAATATTACCAAATTTATGGTGGCTCGGTAACCGGAAAACGGGCCGTTGTTCAAGGGTTTGGTAATGTGGGCGCTGCAGCGGCATTTTATTTGTCTCAAATGGGAGCTAAAATTGTAGGGATAATAGATGCCAGTGGCGGATTGGTAAATGAGGGCGGTTTTTCGTTTGAAGAGATAAAGGATTTGTTTCTTGCCAAAAAAGGAAATACATTAGTCGCCGAAAATTTAATCCCGTTTGCGGAAATCAATAAAACAATATGGTCGTTAAACACCGAAATCTTTGCGCCCTGTGCAGCATCACGGTTAATAACCACCCATCAAATTGACGAGATGATTGATAGCGGTTTAGAAGTGATATCTTGTGGAGCCAATGTGCCTTTTGCAGATAAGGAAATTTTCTTTGGCCCTATTATGGAACACACCGATTATAAGGTAAGTTTAATACCAGATTTTATTTCGAACTGTGGCATGGCCCGGGTATTTGCCTATTTTATGGAGCGCAAAGTGCAAATGACCGATGAAGCCATTTTTAATGATACCTCAAACCGAATTAAAGAGGCGATACAAAATATTTACAATAATAACAAATCAAAAACAGGGATGAGCGCAACGGCATACCAAATTGCACTTAACCAACTCATCTAAACTAAAGCTATGCTGAAATATTTTTTAGGCAACAGCCCCAAATGGTTCAAGTTAACTATAATTGGCTTTTTAATTTTCAATGTGTTTGCCTTTTATGTATTGGGCAAAACGGTAGCCTCATGGATATTTATAGGTGAGTTTATCTTCACATTGGCCATGGCGCTAAAATGCTACCCATTACAATCGGGTGGATTGCTCGCTATTGAAGTGCTGGCACTAGGGCTAACATCGCCACATAATGCCTACCATGAAGTGGACCAAAATTTGGAGGTAATCTTGCTACTCGTTTTTATGGTGGCGGGCATTTACTTTATGAAACCATTGTTAATGTTCATTTTCAGTAAGGTATTCACTAAAATAAAATCGAAGTTAATGCTCTCGTTGCTGTTTGTTTTATTGTCGGCAATATTGTCGGCGTTTTTAGATGCACTAACGGTAACTGCAGTTTTAATTAGTGTAGCCGTTGGATTTTACGGTGTGTACCATAAAATTCATTCAGGAAAATCTGATTACGACGAAAGCGGAGTAAAAGACAGGAAAGAGTTAAGCGGTGAAACTTTGGAGCAATTTAGGAGTTTTTTACGCAGCTTGATAATGCACGGTGTTGTAGGGACAGCCTTAGGGGGTGTTTGCACCTTGGTAGGAGAACCGCAAAACTTATTGATAGGCGAGCGAATGGGTTGGGACTTTATTGAGTTTTTTGTGAATATGTCGCCAGTAACCATCCCGGTATTGTTTGCAGGTTTGTCCACAACAATAATCTTAGAGTTAACCGGTGCTTTTGGTTTTGGAGCTAAGTTACCGCCAGTAGTAGCCGATATTATTAAAAATTATACCGAAAAACAAGATAGCATCCGTACCGATAAAGAAAAATATGCTTTAAAGGTACAAGGGGTTGCCGCAGTGCTACTAATTACTGGTTTGGCATTGCATCTGGCGCCTGTAGGCTTTATTGGTTTGGCATTGATTATTTTCCAAACAACATTTATCGGCATTATTGACGAGCATCAATTAGGCCATGCTTTCGAGGAAGCTTTGCCGTTTACGGGGTTGCTCGTGGTATTCTTTGTAATTGTTGCCATGATTCACGACCAGCATTTGTTCAGTCCAATTATCCATTGGGCTTTAGAGCAAAACCCAACCTCCCAACCAGGGCTGTTCTATATTGCCAATGGCGCGCTTTCTACTATTAGCGATAACGTTTTTGTTGCCACCGTTTATATTGGCGAAGTACAGGAAGCCTATAAAAGTGGTGCTATTGATAGAGAACATTTTGAAAAATTGGCCATAGCCATTAATACAGGCACCAACTTGCCAAGTGTAGCAACGCCCAACGGGCAAGCAGCATTTTTATTTCTGTTAACGTCAACTTTGGCGCCGTTAATAAACCTGTCTTACGGAAAAATGGTAAAAATGGCCTTACCTTACACCATTGTTTTAGGCGGATTGGGATATTTAATGGTTAAATTAGTTTTAGTATAATTTACACAATAATTTTTCGTTACCTATATTAAAGTAAAAATAAACACATGTTAATACAAAATACACAAGAAACTTCAGAGCTGCCCCTTGATGGCGAGTCTGTAGAAAAAACATTGTCAATAATCGAGTTGATTAGTAGCGGCGGGATGGCCGGCCAAGTCATTATAGCCGTTTTATTTTTATTATTGGTTGGGGCTATTTATATTTATTTTGAACGCATTTTTGCCATTAAGGCAGCATCAAATGTGGATGCCAATTTTATGAACCAAATAAAAGACCACGTTAGCAATGGTAAAATCGATTCGGCCCAAATGCTCTGTGCACAAGTCAATTCGCCCGTATCCCGTTTAATAGGAAAAGGGATTTCACGAATAGGTAAACCCTTGGCCGATATCAACACCGCCATAGAAAACGCGGGCCGACTTGAAATTTACGGTCTCGAAAAAAATATTAGTATTTTGGCAACCATTTCGGGTGCCGCGCCCATGATTGGGTTTCTTGGTACGGTAATTGGTATGATTTTAGCCATTTTCGAACTGGCCAATGCCGGTGGGACCATTCAAATGGATGTGTTGGCCAGTGGGCTTTATACCGCAATGACCACCACGGTAGCTGGTTTAATTGTGGGGATTGTGGCCTATATGGCTTACAACCATTTGGTGGTAAAGACCGATAAGGTGGTGTATAAAATGGAGGCCAACTCATTAGAGTTTTTGGATCACTTAAACGAACCGACTTAGTATGAATTTTAGAGGAAGAAATAAAGTTACGCCAGAATTCAATATGTCGTCCATGACCGATATTGTATTCTTGCTACTTATCTTTTTTATGATCGCTTCTACCTTGGTAACCACCAATGCCATTGATATTTTGTTGCCAAAAGCCAGCGGAAAGACCGAAAACAAAAAATCGGTTGCCGTAAGTATCAAAAAAGATTTGACCTACTATATAGACCAAAAGCGAGTTGGAGAAAGCGTGCTTGAAAACGAATTGTTGGCCGCATTGTCTTCAGAAGAAAAACCCACCATTGTACTTCGGGCAGAAAAATCGGTGCCGGTTGAAAATGTAGTGAAGGTGATGGACATTGCCAACCGGAACAAATTCAAGGTGATTTTGGCCGTAAAGCCTCAATAACCACCCCCTCGCATTTCATTTGAAAATGAAGTGGTGGTATTCGCAAAAAGTTTAATCCAATGAAGTATTTTAAAACCAAACACGAAAGAAACTCAGCAAAATTGACCGCGTTGATTACGGTTATTTTGGTGTTGCTGCTGTTTGTTGTTGGCACAAAATATATGGATCCGCCAGAAGAATACGGTGTGGCCGTAAATTTCGGAAATTCAAACGTAGGCAGCGGTAATGTCCAGCCTAAGCAGCCTGTAAAATCCGAACCAAGAGAAATTGAACAACCGCCGCAGCCCGATGTTTCAAAAGCAGAACCCGAACCCGCTAAAACTTCCGAAGTTAAAGAAGAAGTCTTGACGGCTGATAATGCTGAAGAAATCGCCATAAAAAAAGAAAAGGAAGCCGAAGCTAAGGCAAAAGCCATTGCCGAGGCCAAAGCGAAAGCTGAAGCCGAAAGAATAGCCAAGGAAAAACGTGAGCAGGAAGAAAAAAAGAAAAAATTGGATGCTTTAATTGGAGGTGTAAGTAAATCTGAGGGCACCGAAACCGGTAGCGAAGGTAACGACAATAAAGCAGGCGATAAAGGCCAATTGGATGGTAATCCCTACGCACCGAGTTATTTTGGTGGACAAGGCTCCGGTAGCGGTGGTGTTGGCTACGGCCTCAATGGTCGCGGCAGGGCGTCCTTTACCAAATTAAAGCAAGATTGTAACGAATCGGGAATGGTGATAGTTCGCATTGTGGTGAACCAAAATGGCAATGTTGTTGAGGCTGTACCTGGCGTGAGAGGTACTACCAATACCGCAGAGTGTTTGCTCGAACCCGCAAAAAAGATTGCTCAGTCGCATAAATGGCCTGCAGATTCTAAAGCACCAACACGCCAAATCGGTTTTGTTAGTGTTAACTTCCAACTTAGCCAGTAATTACAATAATGACATACCAAAACACATTGGATTGGATGTTTGCGCAACTTCCCATGTACCAGCGTCAGGGCAGTTCGGCATTCAAAAAAGATTTAACTAATACCCATAAATTAGCCGAACACTTAAATTTCCCCGAAAGGGACTTTAAATCGGTACATGTTGCGGGCACCAACGGAAAAGGCTCCACAAGCCATATGTTGGCATCCATTTTACAGGAAGCAGGTTATAAAGTTGGGCTTTATACTTCACCGCATTTAAAGGATTTTAGGGAACGCATAAAAATTAATGGCAAGGAAGTCAGCGAATCTTTCGTAATCGATTTTATCGAGCAGAACAAGTTATTTTTCGAAACCAATAAATTGTCGTTTTTCGAAATGACGGTGGGCATGGCCTTTGGATATTTTTCACAAGAAAAGGTTGATGTGGCCGTTGTGGAAGTAGGCATGGGCGGTAGGTTGGATTCTACTAATATTATTGCGCCCGAGGTGTCTGTAATCACCAATATCGGATTGGATCATACTCAATTTTTGGGCACAACGCTTCGAGAAATCGCTTTTGAAAAGGGCGGTATTATTAAGCCCAACGTGCCTGTGGTAATCGGCGAAACACAAGCGGAAACGGAACCTGTTTTTCAAGAATTAGCCGAAAAGAATGCTTCTACAATTACTTTTGCCGATCAACAAAGCAATAAAATATATACTTCCGATTTGGTGGGAACCTACCAACAAAAAAATATTAAAACCGTTGTTGAGGCTTTAAAGGTATTGGCTGATAGAGGGTTCGGTATTTCAGAAGAAAATATTTCAGAAGGGTTACTTAATGTGATTAAAAATACCGGACTTTTGGGACGTTGGCAGGTTTTGCAAAACAAGCCCAAAGTAGTTTGCGATACAGGGCATAACCGAGATGGTTTAAGCTTTGTTATGAAACAAATCAAGTCAGAAAACTATAATCGACTACACATTGTTTTTGGAGTAGTAAATGACAAGGATTTGAATTCTATTGTAGATTTATTGCCTCGAAATGCAACCTATTATTTCTGCAAACCAGATATTCCGCGTGGGCTGGAAGCCGAAGTGTTAAAAGAGCGGTTCATACCATTTGGATTGATTGGTAAGGCTTACAATTCTGTTAATGAGGCTTATAAAATGGCTTTAAAACAAGCGGACAACGACGATTTTATTTTCGTTGGTGGCAGTACATTTGTTGTTGCAGAAATAATTTGAAAATTTTTCAAAAAAAGTTTTTGCAGAATGAAAATCTAGTTTATATTTGCACACGCTAATAGCAAGGGCGCGTAGCTCAGTTGGTTCAGAGCACTTGGTTTACACCCAAGGGGTCAGGGGTTCGAATCCCTTCGCGCCCACTTTAATAGTTCAAAGGAAAACAAAACCTTGCATATCTTATCGAATTGCAGGGTTTTAGTGTTTTAGGACGTTCATTTAATTTGGTTTGATATGTTTTGGCTGATGAACAATTATTGTGTGTTAAACAAATATCTGGGTTAACCTGGATGACGAGTTAATATTAAGATAAATTGCGGCTAAAGCTTTTAAATTATTTTGAAAATTGTCTTCTTTGCCAACTAATTAAAAATCGGGATGTGGCGCAGTCCGGTTAGCGTACACGGCTGGGGGCCGTGTGGTCGCAGGTTCAAATCCTGTCATCCCGACGGATAGGGTATTAAAATAAAATTTTTAATACATAAACTAATGAAAACCAGTAGGATAAATTTTTACTGGTTTTTTTTGTTTCCATTTGGGAGCATATTCATTAGGGATCAAGACCAATTATGCAAAAATTGTGGTTAATCTATACAGAAAGAATTCTACGTTTTTTACTCCTCTAAATTGAGCCCTAAAAGCTTTAACCCTTTAGGCTCCATATTTTAAAAACACCCAAAACCAATATATTGAAAATCAAACATCTTGAACGGTTAGATGCTCTAAGCGTTTAATAGCATTCATGTTTGACTGAACACGGTCCCGTTGCCCAGACAGCAATTTGCATAGTGAAAGTGGTAAATTCAATTCGCTTAACAAGGCGTTGTATTTGTATATGGTCACTTCCTTTATCCTGCATACTTCCTGCACCATGAGGCTATGATCTTTCATGAAAATCAAGTTCCTAAAACTCATGGATACTTTATAGGCCTCGTTTGCCGTATTCATTATTGGCTTGGCCTCACCAAGTATTTTTTCTAATTCTGCACGTAACTGTTCGTTATATGTTTTCCGTTCCTCACTTCTTTCATTAAAAAACAACTTGAGCGCCTCGCCCGGCACTGTTTTAAACGCTTCATCGTATATATTTTCAAGCTCTTGGTTGATAATCAATAAATCGTTTAACTTCTTTAATATTTTTTCTTTGTTCCTCATTATCTTTATTCCCTGGATCATTCTTGTGCGCTTAAAGTTATATACGTGTCTAAACTAAAAATTAGCCCACAAAAAACATGTATTTTAACACTGTTTTATAAAATTTAAATACATTTTAACGATTTTTAAACAAAAGGTTTACTATTCAATTCAATGTCAAAATCAAAATTCCACTTTAAACAATTTAGTGTAGAGCAAGATAAATGTGCCATGAAAATAGGCACTGATGGCGTGCTTCTCGGGGCATGGGCCAGTATAGCCCAAAATCCTTTTTCAATTTTAGATATTGGCGCCGGCACCGGGGTTTTATCGCTGATGCTGGCTCAAAGGAGTACTTCAGAAATTGTTGATGCTTTGGAAATAGACAGCGACGCCTACGAACAGTGTGTTGATAATTTTGAACAATCACCTTGGGGAGATCGTTTGTTTTGCTACCATGCTTCGCTTGAAGAATTTGCCGAAGAAATTGACGACCAATACGATTTAATAGTTTGCAACCCACCTTTTTACTCTGAAGACTGCAAAGCAGAGAACGAGCAGCGCGCTATGGCCCGTTTTCAGGATGCCATGCCTTTTTCCCATTTACTTGAAAGTGTTTCCAAATTGCTTGCTGAATCTGGTATATTTTCAGTGGTCATCCCCAAAAAAGAAGAGACCGATTTTATAATATTGGCCTCAAAATTCAATTTGTTTCCCAATCGGATTCTACATGTAAAAGGCTCGCCGTCTTCTGAAACAAAACGTAGTTTGCTGGATTTTTCTTTCAAAAAAACAGAAAACAGAAAAAACTTAAATACAGAAACCGAACAGTTGATTATTGAAACCTCAAGACACCAATACACCGAAGACTACATTAAATTAACCCAAGATTTCTATTTAAAAATGTAACACATAAATAAAGATTAATTAAATTTGAGGATATTTATTGCTGAATTTTCAAAGATATTAGCATTATCCTAATTATTTTATTTTAACAGAACTTAAATTTAATCTTGATGAAGCCCGATTTATTTCAAGCACCCGACTATTATAATTTAGATGAGCTACTTACCGAAGAGCACAAATTGGTACGCAACGCCACTCGCGATTGGGTAAAAAAAGAAGTCTCCCCCATTATCGAGGAATATGCACAAAAAGCAGAATTCCCCAATCAAATTATCAACGGGCTTGCTGAAATTGGAGCTTTTGGCCCTTATATTCCAACTGAGTACGGCGGCGCTGGGCTAGATCAAATTTCGTACGGACTCATTATGCAGGAAATTGAGCGTGGCGATTCGGGTGTTCGTAGCACGGCTTCTGTACAATCTTCTTTAGTGATGTACCCCATTTGGAAATACGGTTCTGAAACGCAACGCAAAAAATATTTACCAAAGTTAGCCAGCGGCGAATGGATGGGCTGCTTTGGGCTTACCGAGCCCGACCACGGCAGTAACCCCAGCGGAATGACCACTAATTTTAAGGATAAAGGCGACCACCTTTTACTTAATGGTGCCAAAATGTGGATTAGTAACGCCCCTTTTGCCCAAGTGGCAGTGGTTTGGGCAAAAGATGAAAACGGACGTATTCATGGGCTTTTGGTTGAACGTGGCATGGAAGGCTTCACTACCCCCGAAACCCACAATAAATGGTCGTTGCGCGCCAGTGCCACCGGCGAACTGATTTTCGATAATGTTAAAGTTCCTAAAGAAAATGTATTGCCAAAAAAATCGGGCCTTGGCGCTCCTTTAGGCTGTCTGGACTCTGCCCGTTATGGCATTGCTTGGGGCGCCATTGGCACCGCCATGGACTGTTACGATACTGCCTTACGGTACAGTAAAGAACGCACACAATTTGGGAAACCCATTGGCCAATTTCAACTTCAGCAAAAAAAACTGGCCGAAATGATTACCGAAATTACCAAAGCCCAATTATTGACTTGGAGGCTTGGTGTTTTACGCAATGAAGGTAAAGCCACTTCTGCGCAAATATCGATGGCAAAACGCAACAATGTGGATATGGCTTTGAACATAGCTCGCGAAGCCAGACAAATTTTAGGTGGCATGGGCATAACAGGCGAATACAGCATCATGCGCCACATGATGAATCTGGAAAGCGTGATTACCTACGAAGGCACACACGATATCCACTTACTCATAACAGGGCTGGATATTACCGGATTAAACGCGTTTAAGTAATTGTTCTGTTTTTATTTTATTACGCAAACGTTTTCTTAAAAATATATGCCAAATATGACTTTCGACAGTTTTTTTCAGGAATGTGGAAATTAACTTTGTAGCAAACACTCGTAAGGTACGAGCAAAACTCGAAGTTTAAAAATCATGGAAGCATCAAGAAGAAACATCATTCAATTTATCAATTTGCAATTGGCCGTAATAGGGCAACCTACATTTAAGGACAAAGCAGGCAGCACAGAAAAGTTTTGTGACAACGAGTTTAACAAAACTACTGGCCCGCTCATAATGAGCCTAAGGGAAAAATCGAGGCTTTTAGCAGACCACCTCTCTCCTGCCGACACAAGAATCCAAGCTTTTATAGACGATTATTTAAAGGATGTAAAAACCAATAAATCGTATAAATTACCAAACAACACCTTAATCCTTTCAAAAAAAGGACAAGCCAGAGAAGCGAGTTTACCACCAGATGGCGATTCGTTTGAAAGCGATTTGGTTAATTCAAAAAGACTGAAACAAGGGATTTTAAACAATCCGTTGCACGATAAAAGAACCACAAAAGGAACTTTTCACATTGTGGAAGGACCACTTCCCGTTCCGTTAGACAAAAAAGAAGTGCCCAAAGAAGTGTTGGCCCATTTTTTACATGCGGCCTTCAAACCATCAGATGAGCTAAACACACTTCCGTTTACATCAAACCAAGAGGAAAAGGCAAAAACCATGGTCTCCATGCTTTTAAGGCCCGTGGTATGCCCAGAAGTAAAAGGTATCATTTCCGAAAAACGATTGGAAGTTCGCTTTTTCGCACCGGGTTCTTTGGTAAGCAATTTGGACTTTGTTGAGAATATTTTTGGCAATGCGGGCAATCCCAATTTAGCGCATAACGATGCCGCATTAGATCCCGAGCACTGGACGGGCCATACCGGGTGCATCATTTTGGCACCTCAATTATTAAAACTTAAAAAGAAAGATGTTGGCCTGCCTCATTTTGATGACGCTACCGAGCGCCAAAAAAAAGACGGCATGTGCTGGATTGAAGAAAATGAACTTTACAACGATGGCGGCGCCTTTAAAATTACCTGTAGAGACGACAGGGGCGTGGTTGTTACTTTAATTGCCGACAACTATTATGGCTATTCCAAAAAAGAAATCAAAACCCAAATTAGCTATTCAGCCAACTTATACGGTATTTTAGAAGAAGAGCACGCCGGCGGTGCCATTGCCTATGCCAGACGTGTAATGGGCGACACCGTAAATTGCAACGATTACAGTAAATACTACGGGCTGGACCACACCATAGAAGATGTAAAAACCCTGTTGGGCGACCGCATTGAGGTAAAACCAGAAAACTACGCCATTGACAAAATTTACCCAAATCTAGTATATATACCCGAATCGTCATATTTTAATACCAACACCAACAGTATTTCATGGCACTACAAGGGCAAGGAGCAAAAACTAAAATTATCACCCTTTAAAACCTACATGCACCCATCTGGAAACAAGCTAAGGTTGGAAAAACACCTTTCTATCGATTTATGGCGTATTGTTGAAACCTATCCCGAGGGCGTATTTTGCCATAAGCCCTGTACGGTTTCAGGCGGCGGAAAATCAGAGATTTCAAAATCGATGCAAAATGCCATTACCTACAGCCGTTTCAACATACACAATATTGAAGAAGACTTTAAAAAAGCCGACGAAATCATTGAATTTGATTATTCTACCCGATGGAAAGACAAAGACCCCAATAGACCACAATCCAGATCGTTTTTAAGCGAAAAAAGAACTTTGGGCTCTGTGGTGAAACTGCTAACGCCTTCAGAAGAAAACTCTAACGAGTTCAATGAATGGCTAAACGGCATTCCGGTGCACGTGCGTTCGTTGGTACTGTTTGTAAAACGATTGTTCAGGCAAGCCCACGGCGCCAACCTAAATTGGAAGGATATGATGTCGGTTGAAATCATTAACGGCGTTAAGGGCACCTCATTAATTTACAACAACACGCCGGTTGTGGGAAGCTATGTACGCATCGGCTTTAACCAACAAGGCAACTGGATGCTAAATAAATTACGGTCAGATTTTTCGGCATGCGAAAAAATACAGACCGAAGACGATATCACGGCATCAATTACACTTCCTAGAAACCAGTTTAAAAATTTAAACCCAGAATACACCAACAAAAGTGTAAAAGTGTTAGCCAATTGCGAAGCACATCTGTTCCAAAGGCCAGACGAAGCCATTGTAAGGGGCTACGACAAAGGTGCTGAATTAGACATTATTTCAAACGGAAGGTTCCTGACCAACTATGAAATGTTAACAAAAAAGGATGCTATTGAAATTTATGAAGACACCATAAATTACGACAAATACACACAACCCGTTAAAGATTTTATAAAGGCCATTATTGATAGTGATGATGACAATGTTCAATTTGTGCTGCCATCCCACCCACGAATTGTTGAAGATGGTTTACCAACAAAAAACCCGCGTTATTTAGAGCCCAACCGCTTTTTTGAAGAAACAGAAGCCTCTTATATATCCGATATGGGCGTGCGCTTAAAACGAAAAATTAAACTGGACGACCCTGTAATCCACACCGTAAATGCCGTTTTACCGGGCAGACGAAACAACCCAGTTGATAAAGAAGCCGGTATTAGACCCTTGGCGGTTTACAACCCCATCCATTATCAAGAAACGCCCGAATTGTTTATGGATTTTATCTGTAGTTTAACAGGCAAATCGCCATCAACTACGGGTGCCGGATCGGAAGGCGCATTAACCAAAGCACCATTTAATATGTTAACGCCCACCACCGACCTAAACAATGCGTTGTTATCGCACATCTTAACGGAATCTAACGGATTTAGTACCGCTGCTGGTTATGTTGGCGCCGAAAAGAAAATAGACCACGACGTGAGTTTATTGATACCGGAAATTTGGGCAAGAATGGCGCCCGAAGATAGAAACCCAAATAACCTCATTGCCAACGGTTCTTTAGAAAAACTGGAAGATTTTGAATATGAGGGCAAAAAAATATTGGCAAGCCGTTTAGGCTACAGAATCACCAAAACTTTCGCTTTACTGTGTTTAAATCGTTTGTTTGACGAACCAACCGCGGTTTTCGACGAAAGTATGCTAAAACCCGAACTTCAAGGCATGGAAGATTACGTTGATGGCATCAATAATATTGTTGAAGCCCAGCAAAAAGTAGCCTTAAACTATTTTGAAGACGGAAGTGTTGAGGCCGCCATTCCGCCATTGCAAATTCTTTTAAACATCATGGCCTACGGAAATTACGAAGGCAAGAACATTAACGACCCCGAATTGCGCCAATACTTCAACAGAGACTACGTATTGAATACCGATTGGTACAAAGAACGATTAGCATTAAAACAGCAAAAAGACATTGAGTTTTACCAATCGCAAATAGCGTATTTAGAAGCCTTTAAAGCCAATCCATTTAACGATGTTTTGGTTGATGAACTAGAAATAGAACAACGATTGGCCAATGTCAAAACGTTGTTCAGCAAAGTAAAATCCAAAGATTATCTTAACAGTTTGGTCGGCACCATAGGAGCAGATCCGCTGTACCGCAATTAACCTTTACAATAGGGTTGTTTTAAAAAAAGTGTTTCTCCCAAAACCAATATGGGTTGAAACACTTTTTTGTTTACATTTACTTTATGCTTTCATCCAAAAAAAGATTAAACAACGCCTATAAAAGTGCCAAAATCATCGATTTTGATGATGACAGCAAATTTATCTTGTTTAGTGATTGCCACCGTGGCGATAATAGTTTCGCCGACGATTTTGCCAACAACCGCAACATCTATTTCCATGCCTTGAAACACTACTATGCCGAAGGATTTCAATATTGTGAATTAGGCGATGGCGACGAACTTTGGGAAAATTTGTCGTTTGAATCTATTTTGAATGCCCACAAAAATGTGTTCATGCTTATGAAACTTTTTCATGAAGACAATAGGCTGCACATGATATGGGGCAACCACGATATGGTTTACAGAGACCCCAACTATGTAAAAAAACACCTAGCTTTTTATTTTGAACCCAAAACGGGGCAAGACCAACCATTATTTGAAAACCTTCACTACCATGAAGGCATTGTTCTGAAACACGAAAAAACAGGTCAAGAACTTTTTTTAACCCACGGCCACCAAGCCGATTGGTGGAACTTCCTGTTCTGGAAGTGGAGCCGATTTATGGTTCGCATCCTTTGGAAACCACTCAACATTATGGGTATTGCAGATCCCACGAGCCCGGCAAAAAACTACAAGGAACTTATTAGGGTTGAACGCCGTACAAAAAAATGGATTATAGAGAACAACAATTTATTGACCATTACTGGCCACACGCACCGACCACGATTCCCGGAACCGGGCGACATTGCTTTTTTTAACGACGGAAGCTGCGTGCACCCCAGAAGCATCACGGGTATTGAAATTGAAAACGGTGAAATTTCATTGATCAAATGGCAAGTTGCCACGAAAGAC
>CAZZDI010000056.1:0-15768 GCA_964653155.1 uncultured Flavobacteriaceae bacterium
TACCCAAGATACCATTTTAATGCAGCAGTATTTTATGGCCTTTTTAAAATCGGGGCCCATTAGGGGGCAAAACGAAGAAGAAACAGCCGATTTACAACAGCAGCATTTGGCGCATCTAAAAAAAATGTACGATTTGGGTTATGCCGATATTTCTGGACCGTTTGGTGATAATGGCGATATTCGCGGCGTGACGATTTACAACGTGCCCACCTTAAAAATGGCCGACAGTTTGGCCAATGCCGATCCCATGGTAAAAGCGGGCCGATTGGAAATTGAAATACATCCTTGGTGGGCGGCAAAAGGCTATCTGTTGCGGTAAATGGTTATAAAAATTATAAAAGGCATTTATTTGCTTTTCAATATCCTGGCGATTTCGGCCTTGTTGGCTATTCATTTTGTGTTTAAGGAAAATAGTTATGGCAGTTCGTTGCTTTACTACACATTTCCGTTGCCCATTATCATTTTTATTGTGGTGGCGCTTTCGGTTTTTTTAGGAAGGTTGAGCAAATACAATCTCATTTTGGCCGCAGCTTTATTGATGCTTTGGTTGGGCAGAAGTTATAAAATTAATATTCCAGAAACTATTTCTGAAGACGATGTTGAAATTGTGTTTTGGAACGCTTCCCGAGAAAATGGCTTTAACCAGGCATTCAAATTGAATGGGGGTTTACCAGATGTTATGGTTTTAACTGAGACCACCAGCTTGGATGTTGAAACCTTGAAAAAACAACATCCCGACGCCTATTTTTATAAGTCGGATACCGATATGATTGTTTTTTCAAAAACGCCAATTGAGGTACAAAAAGAAACCGTTTCAAAATATCATACCCACATGCTGTTTTTTAAAAGCACCGGCATCGATTTTTGTGCGGTCGATGTGCAGGGCAGTACCGATGTACCCCGGTCTTGGGAGTTGGGTTTTGTAAATGAAAACATAAAAAAGAAACCCAAAACCATCATTTTGGGCGATTTCAATATTCCTTATGAATCGAAATACCTCACTCGATTAAAGCAAGATTTTAACCATGCTTTTTCCGAAAAAGGCAATGGGCTTAAGGAAACCTGGTTTTGGAATTTACCGTTTCTATCTCTAGACCATATTTGGGTTTCAAAAGATTTAAAAATCCTCAAGGCTAAAAAATTCTACACTTTTAAAAGCGATCATAGCATGATTTCGGCTTTTGTTGGAAAATAGTGTGAAGTTATTTGAAAAACATCACAAAAAAAGTACGCACGTTGTTCATGGTCGGCTTAAGCATTCAGATAGTATTAAATATGAAAAGAATATAATTCATAAAAACCAACTTTTAATTATTATATTCGTAAATAATTTGAATAATACTAAAAAATCAGTAATAAATGAAGGCGGTTGCAACTCATTTTGGTGTTCTCGAAGCACTTAAAGAATTAGGAATAAAGAAAATAAATGAAGGAACATCAACGGGCAGCGAAAGTTTTTCTCCCGATAGCTATCGGGCTGGAGAAAATGTAATTGAAAGCCTTTCGCCGGTTGATGGAAAACTAATCGGTAAGGTAAAAATAACCACCAAGGAAGATTACGAAAAAGTGATGCAAGCGGCAACATCGGCGTTTAAAGCTTGGCGCGTGATGCCGGCGCCGCAACGAGGTGAAATTGTGAGGCAATTTGCTGATAAACTTCGCGAAAAAAAGGAGGCATTGGGTAAATTGGTCTCGTATGAAATGGGCAAATCCTACCAAGAAGGTCTGGGCGAGGTTCAGGAAATGATTGATATTTGCGATTTCGCCGTGGGGTTGTCGCGCCAGCTTCATGGCTTGACCATGCATTCCGAAAGGCCGGGGCACCGTATGTACGAGCAATACCATCCGCTTGGGGTGGTCGGGATTATTTCTGCCTTTAATTTTCCGGTGGCCGTTTGGAGTTGGAATACGGCTTTGGCTTGGGTGTGCGGCGATGTTTGCGTTTGGAAACCCAGCGAAAAAACACCATTGTGTGGCGTAGCCTGTCAAAATATTATTGCCGAGGTGCTTAAAGAAAACAGTCTTCCGGAAGGCATTTCCTGTTTAATTAATGGTGATTACAAAGTGGGTGAATTTATGACGAAAGATACCCGAATGCCATTAATATCGGCAACAGGCTCCACCCGAATGGGGAAAATTGTGGCGCAGGAAGTCGCCGGTAGATTGGGCAAAAGTTTGTTGGAATTAGGCGGAAATAACGCCATTATCGTAACGCCAGATGCCGATATAAAAATGACGGTTATTGGAGCTGTTTTTGGGGCTGTTGGTACTGCAGGGCAACGTTGCACGACAACCCGCCGGTTAATTATCCACGATAGTATTTATGATACAGTGAAAAACGCTGTGGTTGATGCTTACAAGCAATTGCGCATAGGCAATCCGTTGGATGAAAACAATCACGTTGGCCCGTTAATCGATACCAATGCCGTAAAAATGTATCAAAAAGCATTAAAACAAGTTGTTGAAGAAGGCGGTGAAATTATCGTTGAAGGCGGGGTGCTTTCTGGTGAAGGCTACGAAAGCGGATGCTATGTAAAGCCCGCGATTGCCGAAGCTAAAAACGATATGAAAATAGTGCAGCATGAAACTTTCGCACCCATTTTATATTTGTTGAAATATTCGGGTAGCGTGGAAAATGCCATTGACATGCAAAATGGTGTCGCACAAGGTTTATCATCAGCCATTATGACGAATAATTTACGCGAAGCCGAACGTTTTCTGTCGGTTCAAGGTTCAGATTGTGGCATAGCTAACGTCAATATTGGTACTTCGGGGGCCGAAATTGGTGGTGCTTTTGGGGGCGAAAAAGAAACAGGAGGTGGCCGCGAAAGTGGCAGCGATGCTTGGAAAGTGTACATGCGTCGCCAAACCAATACCATTAATTATACAACTGAATTGCCTTTGGCGCAAGGGATTAAGTTTGATTTGTAAAAATGAAGTTATTGTGGAAGTAATTAAAAAAACCTTGACTCTATTTTCGATTTGGAGCACAAGGTTTAATTAAAAAGATTAATAGCAGTACAAACCTACGGATTTTGTTTTAAATCCGCAACTTAAAAAGTTAAGTTAAGGTTAAATTTGTGTGTAATCAATTGTATTTCACTTTTCTAAGTATGCGCAGTGCTTCTTTGTGGAGTTGATACACTTCGTTGTTGTAAGCCTTCAGGTAGGGCTTGGCTTCGTTGAGTTTTTCAAGGGCTTCGTCAAACGAATTCAAATAACAAATCAGGTAGGTACTGGGTAGGTTTTTTAAATCGGAAATTTGTCGTTCGGTCAGTTTAAGGCCTTTTTTCAGCTTGTCTAAAATGGCATTGTTGGTATTGTATATGTGGTGCAATACTTTTTTATCGAACTGCGGTGGTTCAAACAGCAGTTTGGTTTTTATATGGTATTGGGCATGGTCTTCAAAGTTGATTAAGGTTTCTTCCAGAGGATAATATTTTTTCGAATCTTGAAGTCCTAAATTTACATACTCTAATATTTTAAAGCTGTCTTCGTCAATGGTTATGGCCACTTCATCCAACGCCGAAAAAAATAATCGTACCTGTTCGTTGATCAATTCAATGTCCACCCGTGAATAGAACACTTCGTCTTTAACCATTTTTTTTTGTCCGGCCCAGCATACTACAAAATATTCCTTAAACACTTTATATTGGGCGTTGTAATCTTTTCGGGTGTCCATAAAATGGAAAACCCCATCCAATGTATGCTCAATATTGTTTTGTGCATTGTTTTCAATGGCTTCGACAATTTTCGAGTTCACATCTTTAATTTCAATGTCGAACACTTTGGGCATGCTCATACTGCCATCCCTAAAAAACACCGAGCCGCCATAGTATTTCCAAATGTTTTTTCTCAGCGAAGTGATTGTTCCGGTGGGGCGAATGGTTACCAGCCCCACTACTTTGTCTTCCGGCAAGTGCGGAAAAGCAATGTTTTCGTACTGTACAATGGGCGGATGGCTTAAATAAGCATTGATGAGGTTTTGTATTTTGCTGTCGTCAAAAAAATCGACGCCAATAATTTTGTTGTCGGCATCTTCAACGCCAATAACTATGTACGAGTTGTTTTTGGGGTTGCTGTTAGATAGCGCGCAAACATGCTTTAAAAACTTGGCTTTCCCTTCTTTATGGCTAATGTCAATCTTTCGTTTTTTGTCGTAAAAACTGTTTTCGTCGTTATGGGCCAAAAGGTGCTTTATAAGTAGGCGCTTATTGATCATAATTGCTTGGAAGCTATGTGGTAATTTGCTAACAAATTCTTATTTCAGCGTAAAAATAATTAAATCCAACGTAAAATAATGTAATTTTATAATTTGGTTTTCAGGGTATTAATAAAGAAGTTAAGGTTTGTGTAATCCAATGTTTCCATAGCTCCGTAAATATTAGTAGAAATCATAAAAAAAACCTAAATCATTATGAATGTAATTAAAAAGTTAAAATTAGCCTTTCTATCCATTTTATTGGTCTCCTTTTTTGGGTGCGAAGATAAAAATGATTCTGAAGGCCCCAGTGCCATGCAGCCAACCTTAACCGTTAAACTGGTTGATGCACCGGGTGATTTTAAAGCCGTTAACGTTGAAGTTGTTGATGTTATGATTAAAATGAACGACGACAGTGAAGACGAAAACGGATGGGTATCGCTTGAAGTGGAAGACGAAACCGTAAACTTGCTCGATTTTACAGGCGGAATGAGCAAAGTACTTGTTGACCGATTTCCTGTGCCCGCCGGAACGCTAAGCCAAATGCGATTGGTGTTGGGCGACGGTAATACTATTGTTATTGAAAATGATAACGAAGAAGATGTAGAGCACGATTTAAAAACACCAAGTGCCCAACAATCTGGCTTGAAATTAAAAGTGAATTCTGAAATTGAAGCAGGCTACAGCTACGATTTTGTTCTCGATTTTGATGTCGAGAAGTCTATCGTAATGGCCGGAAATTCAGATAACATCATTTTAAAACCAGTTTTAAACGTAAGTGCCGAAATCAATTCCGGTATTATTGAAGGTGCCGTTGTGCCAACCGATGTGCCTGCAGTGGCTTCCGTAGTAATTGACGATATGGGAACCCCAGAAACCGAAGACGATTTGGTAATTTCGGCTTATACCAACGAAGCTGGTTCGTTCGCGCTTTGGGGTGTGCCGGCAGGAACTTATAATGTTATTGTCACTCCTGCAGATGAAGCATCTGTTTATGCCGAGACCGTGGTAACCGATGTAATTGTGGCCAAAGGCGAAACTACTGTAATTGGCGAGCCTATTGAGCTGGTTCTAAAATCAGGTTCGGTAGCCGGTACTGTTTTAGGTTTAACCGAGGGTATTGTTGCAGAAGCGTTAATTGTAGTTGACGATATGGGAACTCCCGAAACCGAAGACGATTTGGTGATTTCTGCCAATACCGATGCTGAAGGCGCATTTATGTTGGAAGATGTGCCAGCGGGAGATTATACGCTTATCTTTTCAGCTGAAGGCTATGTGCAACAAACTGTTGAAATCACAGTTGCTCCAGGAGAAGTAACAACAGTAACAGAAGTAACTTTGGTGCTTGACGAGGCATAGAAAACCAAAAACATATTTTTTACAAAAAGCAATGCGAACAGCATTGCTTTTTTTGTTTTAACCAATAATTAACGCCTTCAGAAACTTATTTTTAACCAATTTTTAACAGCGGTAAAATAAAAATTTTAACAATTTGCAATGCTCAAATAAGGGCAGTATATTCGGGCTTTTAATAAAATTAAAAAATGATGGAAGAAACAAGTACAATTGATATTAAGTCGATTAACGAGAAAATTGAAAAGGAAAGTGCTTTTGTTGACTTGCTAATGTTGGAAATGAACAAGGTGATTGTTGGCCAAAAGTACATGGTGGAACGATTGCTTATCGGTTTGCTCGGTCAGGGGCATATTCTGTTGGAAGGTGTTCCCGGTTTGGCAAAAACCTTGGCCATTAATACGCTTTCGCAAGCGGTTCACGGTAGCTTTAGCAGGATTCAGTTTACTCCCGATCTTTTGCCGGCTGATGTTACGGGTACTTTGATTTACAATATGAAGGTCAATGATTTTTCCATCAAAAAAGGGCCTATTTTTGCCAACTTTGTTTTGGCCGATGAGGTAAACAGAGCTCCAGCTAAAGTGCAGGCCGCATTACTGGAAGCGATGCAGGAAAAGCAGGTAACTATTGGCGACGATACCTTTAAGTTAGATAAACCATTTTTGGTAATGGCTACCCAAAATCCGGTAGAGCAGGAAGGAACATATCCACTCCCTGAAGCGCAAGTGGACCGTTTTATGCTGAAAACCGTTATCGACTACCCGAAAATTGATGAGGAGCAACTCATTATGCGTGCCAACCTAAAAGGCGCTTGGGATAAAGTAAACCCTGTAGTGTCAATCGAACAGATTTTAAATGCACAACAAGCGGTGCGCGAGGTTTATATGGACGAGAAAATCGAAAAATACATCCTCGATATTATTTTCGCCACGCGTTACCCAGAAAAATACAGACTTACCAGTTTAAAACCATTAATTTCATTTGGTGCTTCGCCACGTGGAAGTATCAATTTGGCGACTGCTGCTAAATGTTACGCATTCATAAAACGTCGTGGTTATGTGATTCCAGAAGATGTGCGTGCCGTAGTTTACGATGTGTTGAGACACAGAATCGGCATTACCTACGAAGCCGAGGCCGAAAACGTCACTTCGGTCGATATCATCAATAAAATAGTAAACGAAATAGAAGTACCTTAATTAGTTCCGAGTTCCAAGTTTCAAGTTCAACGTTGCTAAACTTTGAACCTTAAACCTCAAACCTTGAACAATTCAAATGGATACTAAAGATTTACTAAAAAAAGTACGTAAAATAGAGATTAAGACACGCCGGTTGTCCGATCATATTTTTGGGGGCGAATACCATTCCACCTTCAAGGGGCGCGGTATGACCTTTAGTGAAGTACGGCAGTATCAATTTGGCGACGATGTGCGTAATATCGATTGGAATGTTACCGCACGTTACAACGAGCCTTTCGTGAAAGTGTTTGAAGAAGAGCGCGAACTTACCATGATGTTGATGGTTGATGTTTCGGGGTCGGAATTCTTCGGCACGGAACAGCAATTTAAAAATGAAGTAGTGACCGAAATAGCGGCCACATTGGCATTTTCGGCGACTCAGAACAACGATAAAATCGGATTGATTCTGTTTTCCGATAAGGTTGAATTATATATTCCGCCTAAAAAAGGGCGCTCGCACGTATTGCGAATTATCCGCGAGTTGATAGAGTTTGAACCAGAAAGCAAACAAACCAATATTGCTGAAGCTTTAAAATTCATGCAAAACGTGATGAAAAAGAAAGCCATTGTTTTTGTACTGTCTGATTTTATTGCCGACGATTACCATCACACCATGAAAATAGTTTCCGGAAAGCACGATGTAACGGGCATTCGGGTGTACGATAAGCGTGAAGAGGAAATCCCCAATTTAGGCGTGGTGCAAATGCAGGATGAAGAAACGGGAGAGCTCATGTTGGTCAACACCTCTTCGAAAAAAGTGCGATTAAATTATGGTAAGTTTTACAACGAAAAAGTGAATTACTATAAAGAGAGCTTTACCAAATCGGGTGCCGGTGCTATTGATTGCCGCGTGGACGAAAGCTACGTAAAAAAACTGTTGGGCTATTTTAAAAGGAGAGGATAAATAAAGAGTTGTCAGGTTGAGCGCAGTCGAAACCTATTTAAAAATGAAAAATAATTATTTGAACATATTAGAACAAAGAACAAAGAACAAAGAACAAAGAAACTTAAAAAAGGGTATGCTTTTGTCTTTATGCTTTATTCTTGGGTCTCTTTTCTCCTTTTCCCAAGTTAAATCAACCATCGATTCTACTTCTATAAAAATTGGCGAACAGATTACCTACCACATTCAAGTGGAAACTGATTCAACGAAATTGGTGGTTTTTCCAGAGGGTCAAACCTTTTCTCCGCTAGAAATGATTGAGTCTTACGATGTCGATACCTTAAAGAACAACGATAAATTCAACCTCATAAAAAAATATGGGCTCACGCAGTTCGATTCGGGAACTTATACCATTCCGAGGCAAAAAATAATCATTGGCGACAAAACCTTTTTTACCGATTCGCTTCAGGTTGAAGTTCGTAATGTAGTAGTCGATTCAACCAAAGGTCTGTTTGATATAAAACCCATTATAGCGGTTGAAAAACAAGGCAGCGATTGGTGGAAATATGTGCTTATCACTCTGCTGATTCTTGGGGCTGTGGGCTTTTTGCTGTATTGGTTCATTTGGCGAAAAAAGCCGTTGACCGAGGAAGAAAAAATTGCCTTGCTCCCACCGTACGACCGCGCTAAGTTGGCCTTGAAAAAATTGGACGAAGCACCTTATTTACAGGAAAAAAACCTAAAGGATTATTATTCTGAATTGACTTTTATCATCCGAAAATATTTAGATGAAAAAGTGTACGACCATGCTCTGGAAAGTACCACTGACGAGTTGATAAACCGATTAACCTTACTAAAAGAAGGCAATCAAGTCGATTTAAGTAAAGAGGATATTAAAAAACTGGAAGCGATTTTAAAACGTGCCGATTTGGTGAAGTTTGCTAAATCTGCCCCAGATATTGAATTGGCTAAAATAGACCGCGATACTATTGATTTGGAAATAGATCACGTAAAAGAAGCCTTGCCCGAGCCTACCGAAGAAGAAAAACTTCTCGACCAAAAATATAGAGAGGAGCAAGAGCGTAAAAAGAAGCGAAAAAAAGTGTGGCTTACCGTGGGCATCAGTGTGTTTTTGCTTTTGGCCACCATTACGGGGCTTTCCATAAAATTTGGTTTCGATTACGTAAAGGATACCATTATTGGTCATGACAGTAAAGAGCTTTTAGAGGGCGAGTGGGTAACCAGCCAGTATGGTTTTCCGCCAATTACAATCAGCACACCAAAAGTTTTAAAGCGTACAACGCCGCAATTGCCCGAAGAAATGGCCCAACAAATAGAAATGGCCCAATTTAGCTATGGCAGTTTAATTGATAGGTTTCAAATTCAGGTAGCCACAACAAAAGTTAAAAATTTGGGTGAAAATAAAATTGATATCCAACAAGCTATCGATGGCAGTTTAAAACTGTTTGAAAGCGCCGGAGCGCAAAATATCATCACCAAAAACGAAAAGTTCGTTACGCCAAATGGAGCCGAAGGATTGAAGGTTTTTGGTAGTATGGACGCCCCGGTTCTGGGTACAGACCAACTTGAAAAGGGCAAATACGTTATTCTTGGGTTTACTGTCGAAAACGTTATTCAGCAAGTTATGTTGTTTTATAAAGAACAAGATGTGTACGCCGAGCAAATGGTAGAACGCATCTTAAATTCCGTAGAACTTAAAAAAGCAGAAAACTAATGTTTGAGGGCATAGAATTTGTAAATAAAGAGTTTTTCTGGTTGCTGTTGGCTTTGCCTTTGGCGGTACTTTGGTATGTTTTCAAAAACAAAAAGCAAACCGCCGAGCTTAAAATATCGAGCTTAAAAGGTTTTAAAATTACCAATTCGTGGTTGCCCAAATTCAGGCATGTGCTGTTTATACTGCGTTTGTTGGCCTTGGCGCTGCTAATTACGGCTTTGGCACGCCCGCAGTCGGTCGATGTATCCACACGAACCAAAACCACACGAGGCATCGATATTGTTATGGCCATTGATGTTTCGGCAAGTATGTTGGCCAAAGATTTATCACCCAACCGTTTGGAAGCGCTAAAAGATGTAGCCGCCAATTTTATTAAAGGCCGCCCCAACGACCGTATTGGGCTGGTGGAATATGCAGGAGAAAGTTATACCAAAACCCCGATTACAAGCGATAAAGCCATTGTGCTGCGTTCGCTTAAAAGCATAAAATACAACACCATTATTGAAGGCGGAACGGCCATTGGTATGGGCTTGGCCACTGCGGTAAACCGGTTGAAAGACAGCAAGGCTAAAAGTAAAGTGATCATTTTGCTTACCGATGGGGTAAACAATTCTGGGTTTATCGACCCAAAAATTGCCAGCGAATTGGCCGTAGAATACGGTATAAAAGTATATACAATCGGTTTGGGTACCAACGGCATGGCACTTTCGCCCGTGGCCATTTTGCCCAACGGACAATTTCAATACGGACGCATTCAAGTGGAAATTGACGAGGCTTTATTGAAGGAAATAGCAGAAGTGAGTGGTGGAAAATATTTTAGGGCCACCAATAACAAAAAGCTGGAAGCCATTTACGATGAAATAAACAAACTTGAAAAAACGGAAATAGAGGAATTCAAATTTTATAATTATGATGAAAAATTCCGTCCGTTGGTGATTTTGGCAGGCTTACTTTTAATGTTGGAAATGTTGTTGAGGTTTACCGTTTTCAGAAGTTTTGTATAATAAGTTTTGCATTTTCGCAAAGGCGGAAATCTCATAAAAAGAGACCTTTTGGAATTTAGATTTTTAAAATTGGAATTTTAAATAAATGTATCAATTAGACGAAAAAATATGGTTTTGGGCATTGGCTGTTATTCCGGTAACGGTGTTGCTCTTTTTGGTGCTCCAGTTTTGGAAACATCGTGCTCAACGTAAGTTTGCCGATAAGGAGTTGCTTAAAAAGTTGAGTCCGAATACCTCACTTTTCAAAAGTATTTTAAAAATGGTAGTGCTTTGTTTGGCCTTTGCCTGTTTAGCACTGGCTTTGGTCAATCCCAAAATTGGCACAAAATTGGAAACCGTTAAACGCGAAGGCGTCGATATTGTTTTTGCTATCGATGTGTCCAAAAGTATGTTGGCCGAAGATATTGCCCCCAACCGATTGGAAAAATCGAAGCAATTGGTAACGCAAATCATCAACAATTTGGCCAGCGACCGCATTGGGATTATCGCTTATGCAGGAAAGGCCTTTCCGCAGTTGCCCATCACTACCGATTATGCTTCGGCTAAAATGTTCCTGCAAAGCATGAATACCGATATGCTGTCCTCGCAGGGTACGGCCATTAACGAAGCCATTAATTTGGCGAAAACCTATTTTGATGACGAAGAGCAGACCAACCGAGTGCTGGTTATTATTTCGGATGGCGAAGACCATAGCGAGCAGGCAGCAGCGGTGGCCGAAGAAGCCAGCGAAGAGGGCATTCGTATTTTCACCATTGGGGTAGGCGATGTAAAAGGTGGCCCTATTCCGGAGAAACGAAACGGCGTGGTATTGAATTATAAAAAAGATAGCCAAGGCGAAACGGTAATTACCAAGTTAAATGAAGAAACCTTGCAAAATATTGCCAACGAGGCCAACGGGGCGTACATAAACGGAAAGAATACCAAAGATGTGGTTGAAAACATCCGTGAAATATTGAATGCCATGGACAAAACCGAGTTTGAATCGAAGCAGTTTGCCGATTTTAAATCGCAGTTTCAGTGGTTTTTGGGCTTCGGAATTTTCTTTTTGCTGCTCGATATTTTCTTTTTGGAACGAAAAACGGCTTGGCTAAAAAAGTTGAATCTGTTCAATGAAAATTTATAAACGATTGAAATCGAGATATTTTATAAAATTTTTAACGAACAAAACACATCATATTTTCTAATTTAGAAATTAAAAATGAAACGATTACTAGCAATTTTACTCTGTTTTACAACGGTTTTGTCTTTTTCGCAAGAAGAAGATAAAGCACAGTTGTTGGCGTTAAAAAAGGCAAATAATTTTGTTTATGAGGGTAATAATTTACTGGATGAAGATGCAGTTTCGGCCGAAATGGAATATAGAAAAGCCCTTTCGGAGCAGCCCAATTCGGTAGCCGGGAGTTACAATTTAGGCACCTCATATATCAAAAACGGCAACTTTGATGAAGCCATTTACAGGTTGGAAGCAGCGGCTAAATCGGCGACTTCAAAAGCCGAAAAGCACAAAGCGTATCACAACATCGGGAACGTTTTAATGCAGGCCAAAAAGTGCCAGGAAGCCGTTGACGCTTATAAAAACGCATTGCGAAACAATCCTTCTGACGACGAAACGCGGTATAATTTGGCGGTGGCGAAAGACTGCGCCGAACAACAAAAAGACCAAAACCAAGACGAGAATAAGGATAACCAGGACGAAAACCAAGACAATAAAGACCAACAGGAAAACGACCAGAATAAGGAAAATCAGGACAACCAAGATAATAAAGATCAAGAAGGCGATAACCAGGACGATAAAAAAGACGAAGGAGAGGAAGACAACAAAGAAGGAGAGAATAAAGAAGACGAAGGCCAGCCCAAAGACGATAAACAAGATAAAGGCGAGGGTGGCGACGAGCAAAAAGAGCAACCCAAACCCCAGCCGCAGCCTGGGCAGTTATCGCCTCAACAGATAAAAAACTTGTTGGAAGCCATGAATAACCAAGAACAAAAAGTTCAGGAAAAAATGAATGCCGAAAAGCAGAAAGGGGTCATCATTCAATCGGATAAAGACTGGTAGCAATAGAATGAATTTTTGATTGATGATTAACGATTTTTGAAATCTGAATATTATGAAAACAAACGATTTGGAAGAAAGGACATTAGATTACGAAAACAACCAACCCATTTCAATTTTTGTTGCTAGTATCAAAGCATCTAAAAACAATAATTCAAAACTCGTTAATCGTTAATCGTTTTTCGTTAATTTATGAAATTCAAAAAGCACATATTCCTATTATTAGTTTTAGCAACCAGCCTTGCTTCTGCACAAGTGCAATTTAATGCCAAGGTAAGTAAGCAAAAGTTGGGTGTTAACGAGAGGTTGCGCATCGATTTTGAAATGAATCAGGATGGCGATAATTTCAATCCGCCCGATTTTGCCAATTTTACTGTGGTAGGCGGCCCCAACCAGTCGGTGAGTAATTCTTGGATTAATGGCAAGCGCACTTTCAAGAAAACCTACAGCTATTTTTTGGCGCCCAAAATGCGCGGAAATTTCACTATTCAACAAGCAACCATTGTTATTGACGGTACGGTTTATAAAACCACGCCGGTAAAAATTGAAGTGACCGCTGCAGTCGAAATTCCAAAGGACCCTAACGATCCGCAATATCTAGCTTCTGAAAATATCCATTTGGTTGCCGAAGTTTCCAAAACCAATCCGTATTTAAACGAGGCGATTACCGTGGTTTACAAATTGTACGTATCGCCAAAAATCGCTGTTGATAATTGGAATGAAATCGATACGCCAAGGTATAACGATTTTTGGAGCCAGAACATCGATACCCAAGGCCAAAAAGTGCAAAATGGAAAATATAACGGTGAGGATTACCGGTTTTTGGTTCTTCGTAAAACGGTACTCTATCCGCAAAAAACAGGAAAACTCAATTTAGAACCATTAACGCTCGATATCGCTTTGCGGGTGCCTACCAACCGACGTGATATTTTTGGAAGCGTTTTAATGCAACGTACCAACCGAACCGTTTCGGCAGGAAACAAAACCATTAACGTAAAACCATTGCCAGAAGCCGGAAAACCATTGGATTTTACGGGGGCCGTGGGGGATTTTAATTTGAATGTTTCGGCCTCAAAAACCGAATTGGATGCTACCGAGTCGCTTCAGGTAAAAGTAGAAGTGGGCGGAAACGGTAATTTAAAGCTGTTTAAACTGCCCAAAATTTCCTTGCCAAGTTCGTTGGAGGTTTACGAGCCAGAGCATAACGAAAACGTACGTACCAACCTTTCCGGGATGCAGGGGAGCATTTCAGATAGTTATACCGTAGTGCCGCAGTACAAAGGGAAATACCCTATTCCAAGTATTTCGTTTTCGTATTTCGACTTAAAAACCGAAAGCTACAAGCGCTTGTCTTCCAATGAGATTGTCATTAACGTATTGAGCGGCCCAACAAACAATGCCACTACCGAAAACAACGTGCCAAGTGGCCATGTTGGCAAACAAGCGGTGGTTTTAAATAACGATCAGTTTGCATTCATAAAAACCCAAACCGATTTTCATCCCATCGATAACAGCTATTTCTTCAAGACCAAATGGTTTTGGGGGCTATTGTTGATGCCGTTTTTAGCCATACCGTTAGCTATTTTCGTGCGCCGTAAAAAGGCTGTTAGGGATGCCGATGTATTTGGGAACAAAATAAGAAAGGCCGACAAGCTAGCCAGAAAGTATTTGAGCAATGCCAAAAAATCATTGGGCAAAAAAGAAGAATTTTACATTGCACTAGAGAAAGCTTTGCACAATTATTTAAAGGCCAAACTGCATATTGAAACCAGCGATTTCAGTAAAGATAAAATTGAAAACCTGTTGAAGGAAAAACAGGTTGATGTTGAAGTAATAAATGATTTTATAGGTATTATTGAAAATTGCGATTTGGCACGATACACCCCAATCGATAGCGTAACCATGCAGGAAGATTATGAAAAAGCCGCTAAAACCATTTCGTTAATTGATAAACAAGTACGTTAAAAATGAAACGATTAATTTATACATTTTTGTTGTTACTGGGCTTTGTATCTTTTTCGCAAAACCAGAACTTGTTTGAAAAAGCGAATGCCCTGTACAACGAAGGTAAATATGCCGAAGCCATTGATGATTACACGGCTATCTTAGAGTCGGGAGTGCATTCGGCCGATTTGTATTTTAATTTAGCCAATGCCCATTACAAATTAAGCCATATTGCCCCGAGTATTTATTATTACGAAAAAGCTTTGCAGCTATCGCCAAACGATCAAGACATTAAAAACAACATGGCCTTTGCAAAAAACATGACCATCGATGCCATAGAGGTGGTACCCGAAACCGGAGTTTCAAAGCTTATTAAAAATATGACCAATAAATTCTCGTTTGATGCTTGGGCAAAAGCAGCTATTGCTCTGGTATTTTGTTTCGTAATTCTATTTTTAATCTACTATTTTGCTTATTCAACAACCCGAAAGCGTTTGGCATTTATAGGAAGCTTTGTTTGCCTCGGATTGGTTTTTATAACATTAACGTTGGCATTTCATAAGTACAACCTTGATAAAAATGACAATCCGGCCATAGTATTTGTGCAAGAAAGCAAAGTAAAGAGTACGCCAAATGCACGGGGAGAAGAAGCCTTTAGGTTACACGAAGGCACCAAAGTACAGGTGGAAGAAACGTACAACGACTGGAAAAAGATAAAGCTAACAGACGGAAAAACCGGCTGGGTGGCCTCAGAAGATATAATATTGCTCAATAACTTTTAATAGAAATTTAACATTAAGAATTGTATATTTGTTTCCCCAAATATTTTGTATGCTAAAGCAAATCGTTTCAATATTTTTTACAACCCTGTTCGTGCTGTTTTTAATGGCACCTACAGTTGTTGCCGTATTGGACAATTCTGTTGATGTTTCTATTTTCTACACCACTTCCGAAGAAGAAGAGCACGGGGGCAAAAAAACAGCCGAAAAAGAACTATTGTGCCAGGAAATGGCAGAAACAAATTTGAGTATTGTTTTTTGGGATAACGATTTAGATTTAGAATATTTTCAAAAAAAATATCCCAATCCTCATTTAAAACTTACTTCTCCCCCTCCTAAATTTCACATATTATAATTCGGGTTTTAAGGTTTTTATAAGCCTTAGTCAAATTCTTATTGTTTATTCTGAGTTTGGTTTTGATTAAGCCAAACCAAAAATTTTATTATAATATGTTTAAAACTATTAAAAGTGACTTGCCTGCGAGTATAGTCGTGTTTTTTGTTGCCTTACCGTTATGTTTGGGTATAGCTCTTGCCAGTGGAGCACCGTTGTTTTCAGGTTTAATTGCTGGTATTATTGG
>CAZZDI010000057.1:0-15681 GCA_964653155.1 uncultured Flavobacteriaceae bacterium
GCGTTCAGAATGAACAAACAATTACATTATGTCAAACTATTCAGATTTAGCTATAACAATAAAAAGTGCTTTTGGGTTTCAATATGAAAACACCTAACACTTATGCTTATACATAACAAAAACCTTTGAAACTGGCTTCAAAGGTTTTTGTTTATAGATAATTGTCAACCTTATTTTAGGGCGACTTATTTTAAAAAATTAATAAGAATTAATCTTCTTTGTTATTGTTTCGAGGGCGGTTATCGCGGTTACGATTGTCTCTGCCTCGGTTATCGCGGCCGCCACCTTTGTTATCTCTTGGTGGGCGTGGCTGCCAACCTTCCGGTTTAGGTAAAATAGCCTTGCGAGACACTTTTTCCTTACGGGTTTTGGGGTCGATACCAAAGTATTTTACATCGAAAACATCGCCCATATTTACCACGTCGCTTACGTTCTCGGTGCGTTCCCAAGCCAATTCGCTAACGTGTAATAATACTTCGTTTCCTGGAGCTTCGGTATATTCAACCACGGCACCAAAATCAAGCATTTTAATCACTTTTACTTCGTACACGCTACCCACTTCAGGTTTGAACATTAAGGAGTCAATTTTAGCTAAAACAGCATTGATGCCCTCTTGGCCAGTTCCTAAAATTTCAACAATACCTTCTTCGGTAACTGGGTCTTCGTTAATTACAATTGTAGTTTTAGTTTCCTTTTGTAATTCTTGAATCACTTTTCCGCCAGGGCCAATCAAAGCTCCGATAAATTCGTTAGGAATCACTCGGGTAACCATTTTTGGAGCGTGAGGTTTAACATCGGCGTTAGGCGTGTCAATAGTTTCTGTGATTTTTCCTAAGATGTGTAAACGGCCATCACGTGCCTGCTTTAAGGCATTCACAAGAATTTCGTATGATAATCCTTTTACTTTGATGTCCATTTGGCATGCGGTAATACCATCGGCAGTACCAGTAACTTTAAAGTCCATATCGCCTAAGTGGTCTTCATCACCTAAAATATCAGATAACACGGCATATTTACCAGTTTCGGTATCGGTAATCAATCCCATGGCAATACCGGAAACAGGTTTTTTCAATTGTACACCAGCATCCATCATGGCCATTGTTCCGGCACAAACCGTTGCCATAGAAGAGGATCCGTTAGATTCCAAAATCTCGGAAACCACACGTACGGTATAAGGACAATCTTCAGGAACCATGCCTTTTAAGGCACGTTGCGCCAAGTTTCCGTGCCCCACTTCGCGACGTGATGTACCACGAATTGGTCGTGCTTCACCAGTTGAAAAGGGAGGGAAGTTGTAGTGTAAATAGAAACGTTCTTCGCCTTCAAAAGAGGGCATGTCAATTTGGTTGGCTTCTCTTGAAGTTCCTAAAGTAACCGTGGCCAAAGCTTGAGTTTCTCCACGTGTAAAGATAGACGAACCGTGAGTTGACGGTAAATAATCCACCTCGCACCAAATCGGGCGGATGTCGGTAGTTTTACGTCCATCTAAACGTAAACCTTCATTTAAGGTTAAATCGCGCACCGCATTTTTCTCGGCTTTGCTATAATATTTTGAGATTAAATCGCCCAATGCATCTTGCTCTTCTTCAGAAAAAGAAGCTACAATTTCTTCTTTAATTTCGGCAAATGCAGCACCTCTTTCGTGTTTTGAAGAGCCTGCTTTTGCTACGGCATAAACTTTATCGTAAGCCAAATCGTGAATCTTTTTAGCCAAATCTTCATCTTCAACTTCCGGCTCGTATTCACGGGTTTCTTTTTTTCCGAAGGCTTCAGCTAATCTAATTTGCGCTTCACATTGCACTTTAATGGCTTCGTGGGCAAACTTGATGGCTTCGGTCATTTCTTCTTCTGAAATTTCATCCATTTCGCCTTCAACCATCATTACAGAGTCGGCGCTGGCACCAATAACCATATCGATGTCGCTTTCCTCTAATTGAGCTAAAGATGGGTTGATGATAAATTCACCATTAACGCGACCAACTCTTACTTCTGAAATTGGACATTCAAAAGGAAAATCGGATAATTGAATAGCGGCAGAGGCAGCCAATCCAGCCATGGCATCGGGCATCACGTTTTCGTCGTGAGACATCAATTGGATCATTACCTGTGTTTCGCTGTGGTAATCTTTTGGGAATAACGGACGCAAAACGCGGTCAACCAAACGCATAGTCAGAACCTCGCCGTCGCTAGGTCTGGCTTCTCTTTTAAAGAATCCGCCAGGGTAACGCCCTGCTGCAGCGAATTTTTCACGGTAATCTACCGTTAAAGGTAAAAAGTCAACATCGGCCGACTTGTAATTGGAAACAACCGTACACAATAGCATACAGTTTCCAGATTGCACAACAACGCTACCATGCGCCTGCTTTGCTAATTTTCCGGTTTCGATAGAAATTTCTCTACCGTCACCAAGGTCTATAACCTCTTTAAAAACTTGTGGTTTCATAAATTTTTTTCTTGTTTGCTAGCTATTTTCGACTACGCTCAATACCTAACAAAACGGTTAAACAATGGTCGGTGTGTTGTTGTGTGTAGTGTTGTATGATGACCAATGAAAAACTGTATGAGCTTCTTTATAATGCACATTTATACTCTGAGCAGAGTTGTATTTAAAAACAAAGAAGAGGCTGTAAAAGCCTCTTCTTTTTATTTTCTTAATCCTAATTCTTTTACTATGGCACGATATCTTAAAATATCTTTCTTAGTTAAGTAATCTAGTAAAGCACGACGCTTACCTACCAATTTCACCAATGAACGCTCGGTATTGAAATCTTTATGATTGTTTTTTAAGTGTTTGGTTAAGTGGTTAATACGGTGTGTGAACAACGCGATTTGTCCTTCGGCGCTACCGGTGTCGTTTTTGCCTTTACCGTGCTTTTCGAAGATGTTTTCTTTTACTTCTTTTGATAAATACATGCTAATATTATTGTAAATGATTGTTATGTACACGGAAGTCTTTCTTCCGAGCGGCAAATATAGGTAAATTTTATGATTGCACAATATTTCTTTTTTCGTGAAGTTTTCAGTAAATTAACGTAAAATTTTTCGCTAAAATGGAAAAAATTATCGCTGATGCTTTAGATGCCAACTTGCTGCCCGATATTTTTAACAATGCATACCATGGTATAGCCATTGTAGGTCTTGACGGCAAGTGGTTGTTGGTAAGCAAGAGTTTATGCGATATTTTAGGGTATTCTGAAAAGGAACTGCTTAAAACAACCTTTCAGGATATTACACATAAAGATGACAAATCTCTAGATTTTAGAAAGGTGAGCAGGCTTTTAAAAGGTGAAATAAAAAATTATAAAACGCAGAAGCGCTATTTCACCAAAACGGGCAATTTGGTTTGGGCGCAGCTATCGGTATCGTTGGCTAGGGAAGACAACGGAAAGGCAAAATATTTTATATCGCAAGTACAGGATATTACCAAAAGAAAGCAAAAAGAAGAAGAGACAGAGATTATCGCCAACATGGTTAAAGAGCAAAATGAAAGACTTTTGAATTTTTCAAGGATCATTACCCATAATTTGAAAACACATGCCGGAAATCTTGGCAACCTGATACATTTTGTAGAAGAAGAAATTCCCGGCACAAAAATAAACGAGAGTTTTACGGTTTTAAAACAAGCGGTACAAAATTTGCAAGATACAGTTATGCACCTAACCGAAATAGCAAAGTTTTCAAAATACGATAAATCACAATTCAAATCCCTTAATTTAAACGAATACGCTACAAATGCCATTTACAATGTGTCGTCTATGGCAAAAAACAATAATTGTGAAATAGAAAACTTAATAGACAACCATATTATGGTGGTTGGTATAGAGGCGTATTTAGATAGTATTATTTTGAATTTATTGACCAATGCCATCAAATACCGAGACTGTTCCAGAAAATGCCACATCACCCTAAACAGTAAGGTAGAAGAGAGGTGGGTTGTTTTGAGTGTCAAGGACAATGGCTTGGGAATAGATTTAAAAAAATATAGAAACAAAATGTTTATGCTTTATCAAACCTTTCATAAACACACCGATTCTACTGGGGTGGGGTTGTTTATAACCAAAAATCAAGTGGAAGCTTTGGGAGGAAAAATAAAAGTGAAAAGCAAACCGAGCAAAGGCTCCAAATTTATGGTGCACTTCAAAAAAGGTTAGAGGCTTATTTTTTAAAAAAGAGCCGTATAAAAAGTCATTTATTATCCGTTTGCCAGGTTGAGCCTGTTGAAACCAATTTTGATTATCAGATATTAAGATATTTGATAAGCCCGGTACGACATGACACAGAATATAATTTTTAGACCACCACTTTTTTTAAGCTCGTAAGGGCTGGTTTAATATTAAATCTAAATACTGGTTCACTTTATCTTTTAGGTCTTTTCTTAGCGTAATAAAATCAAGGAAACCATGCTCCAGTAGAAATTCTGAAGTTTGGAACCCTTCGGGCAAATCTTTTCCGGTAGTGTCTCTTACTATTCTGGGGCCGGCAAATCCAATTAGGGCTCCGGGTTCACTAATGTTTATGTCGCCCAACATTGCAAATGAAGCTGTTGTGCCCCCGGTTGTGGGGTCGGTGCACAATGAGATATAAGGAATTCCGGCATCGGCCAATTGTGCCAGCTTTACCGAGGTTTTTGCTAATTGCATTAACGAAAATGCAGCTTCCATCATTCTGGCGCCACCCGATTTTGAAATCACCATCAGCGGTACTTTTTTCTTTAAGGCATAATCGGCAGCTCGGGCAATTTTTTCGCCAACAACGCTACCCATAGAACCACCAATAAAAGCAAAATCCATACAAGCTACAACCAATTCTTTACCTTTCGATTTTCCAACGGCTGTTCTAATGGCATCCTTCAGTTGGGTTTTTTCTTGTGCAGATTTTAATCGTTCTGGGTATTTTTTGGTGTCTTCGAACTTTAAAGGGTCTTTTGATTCTAAATTGGCATCCAACTCTTTAAATTTATTGTCGTCAAAAAGAATTTCAAAGTATTCTTTGCTGCCAATTCTAACATGGTAGCCATCTTCCGGACTAACATAAAAATTTTTTTCAAGTTCTTCAGCGTCAACTATTTTCCCGGTAGGAGATTTGTACCAAAGCCCTTTTGGGGTGTCCTTTTTTTCCTCTGTAGTTGTTGTTATTCCTTTTGTTTTTCTTTTAAACCAAGACATACTGATTTGTTATTTTTAGCTCCAAAACAATTGAGGAGTTTATTTTTATTAGTTCAACAATTTTTGCTGCCCATATTGAAAATAAAATGTTATCATTTTCTAATTTCAGCATTGAATAGCAAAAAGCCTGATTACAAAATTAAGTCTTTTTTTAATTTTGAGATAAAACTAAAATAGTTTTGTTTGAAGTGTCGCTTTAATGAGATGTGTAAGCTGTTGTTTTTTAGTTTGTAACAAAAAAGACCTCAATTTAAGATGAGGTCTTTTTTTAAGCTGTTTTAAACTCTATTATAATGTATTTACGTTGTTTAGGTCTTCAAACGCTTTTTTCAAACGTTCTACAAAGGTTTTTTCGCCTTCGCGCAACCAAACACGCGGGTCGTAGTATTTTTTGTTAGGCACATCGTCACCATCAGGGTTTCCTATTTGAGCTTTTAAATACTCGGCTTTTTCGCCCATATAATCTCTAATACCGCTCATAAATGCATATTGTAAATCGGTATCGATGTTCATTTTGATAACACCGTAGCTGATGCCTTCACGAATTTCTTCAACCGAAGAACCCGATCCACCATGGAACACAAAATCGATGTGGTTGTGCTCTACTCCATATTTTTCAGAAATGTATTCTTGCGAATTCTTTAAAATTTTTGGAGTCAGTTTTACGTTTCCTGGTTTGTAAACCCCGTGAACGTTACCAAAGGCAGCGGCAACAGTAAAACGCGGGCTCACTTTGCTCAATTCTTCGTAAGCATAGGCTACTTCTTCTGGTTGGGTGTAAAGTTTAGAATCGTCAACATCGGTATTGTCAACGCCATCTTCCTCACCGCCGGTAATACCAAGCTCAATTTCCAAAGTCATGCCCATTTTGCTCATGCGCTCAAGGTATTGCTTACAGATTTCGATGTTTTCTTCAAGAGGTTCTTCCGAAAGGTCGATCATGTGCGAGCTGAAAAGTGGCTTTCCGGTTTCTTCAAAATGTTTTTCACTGGCATCAAGCATACCGTCTATCCAAGGCAATAATTTTTTCGCACAGTGGTCTGTATGTAAAATTACGGGAACACCATAGGCTTCAGATAGGGTGTGCACGTGCTTTGCGCCGGCAATGGCTCCAGCAATAGCTGCTTTTTGCCCATCGTTGCTTAAACCTTTTCCGGCGTTGAATTGAGCACCTCCGTTTGAAAATTGAATGATTACAGGAGCGTTTAAATCTCTTGCGGTTTCCAAAACACCGTTAATGGTGTCCGATCCAATAACATTAACCGCTGGCAAAGCATAATTGTTGGCTTTTGCGTGGTTAAATATCGCTTGTACTTCATCGCCTGTGGCAACACCTGGTTTTATGTTGTGTCCCATTTTTTCTGTTTATATGATTAGTAAATTAATATTTTCAAAAGTAATCAAATTTTGAATAAGATACCTTGGTTTTCTTTTCTGAAAACGAATAAAATAAACTAAAACGTTGTAGTTTTTTAGTTGAATGAAAAGGTGGTTGCAGTAGAAAATTTTTGAAACTTTCAACTGCGTTAAAACGGATAGTTTATACCAATGTTATAAACGGCGTTTGAAAAATTGTAATCGTTAAACCAGCGGTTTTGCGTTCCGTAAAAGGGATCGTAGGTTTTAAAACCAATATCGAACCTGAAAACGAAAAAGCTAAAATCGTAGCGCAGGCCAAATCCAGACCCAACGGCAATATCTTTTAACGAATTAAAACTATTGAACACCGCGCCTTCGGTGGTAGTGTTATCCAAAACGTTCCAAATGTTACCAACATCCACAAAAATAGCTCCGTTCAAATCTTCAAAAATATTAAAGCGTTGTTCGGCACTTAAGGCCAGTTTTAGGTTGGCTTCGTTAAATTCGTTGGTAGTGTCCGAACTTCCAGGACCCAAACTATAGGCCGTCCATGCCCGGTTGTCGTTGGGACCTCCTGCAAAAAAACTCTTGGAAAACGGAATACTGTTCGAGTTGCCGTACGGAATGGCCACGCCCAAAAAGCTTCGCATGGCAAAAACGTTTTTCTTGCCCAAGTCCCAGTGTTTGGTGTATTCAAACTCGGTTTTTACGTATTGCGAGTACGATACGCCAAAGAGCTCAAAACGGTCGTTCCGGTTTCTTTGAAAGCCTAAAAGTTCCGACCCGGTGGCCAATAAATTGCCAGCCAGTTCCAATTTAAAACGAAAAATGAAAAAATCTTCATCAAATAAATTGGTGCGTTCGTCGTAGGTTAAATTGTAAATGGACGAAATGATCAAGTTGTTTTCCGTTAATCGCTCTTTCCGTTCTTTAATATTGTTGACTTCTTTGTATGCTGAAGGATTGCTGGATTCAAAACTGTTGTTTGATAAAACCAAATCCATAAACTCATCCGATCGGGTTTTGCTTAAAACCAGGTTGTCGTTTTCATCGGTTTCAATATATTCGGCAGGGGTGTTGTAAACATTCATGGCAATATTGTTCAGGTTGTTGAACGAATTGCTGTAAACGTTAAAATAGTTGTCGATGTTCAGGTTTTTTACATACTGAACATTGAAAACATCGAGCCTGTTGGTGGCTTTGTCGTTGGGGCGCCAATTGTAATTGAAAATACCACTGAAAGTACGTTTGTCGAGACCAATATTGGTCTGGCTGGTCGAGGCCAAACTAATTTTGGTGCTGGGCAACATGTATTTAGGGATGAGGTTTTCGGTGTAAAAGGGTGAAAACAGCCTCGGGATGGTGAGCTTAAAATCAACACCAAATTCGTTGATATCGAAAAAAGGATCGCCTTCCTGGGGATCTTTTGAAGAACCGATGGAGCCGATAGCTGAAATTTGAAAGGTTTCGGCGCCCCTAAAAATATTTCGAATGAGCAAACTGGGGTTTACCGAAAGGCCTACCGATTGGATGTTGCTGGTAGAAACATCGGTGCTAAAGCCCAGATTGAACTTTTTTAACGGTGTTAACCTGATGGTGTCGGTAAGGGTGTTGTCAGCATTTTCAATGTATTCAATATTGGGGTACTTAAAGGTGCGCAGCTCGTTTAAATGGCGATAGGTTCGGGTGCGGTCAATATCCCTAAAAACTTCACCGGGCGATATAAAAACGGCATCGGTCAAGGCTTTGGGCTGAAACCGCATTTTATCGTAACTATAAAGTTTGTAACCGTTATAGTATATGGAATCTTTAAAAGATTTGCCGCGGTTTTCAAAAGTGTAATCGGTAATAATGTTTACGTCCTTTATTTTGTAGATTTCAAAAGGTTCGCGCTTTACAGAATCCTGTGTTCTTACGGCTCGGTCTTGAATAATAACATTAATGTTTACCTTTTTGTTGGTGCCAATGGTGTCCATTTCAAAAGTGATGTAGTCTTGGTTGAAATGATAAACGCCAGAATTTCGTAATTCGCTGGAAATACGTTCGCGTTCCCCTTCAAAATTCAAAGTTTTGTATTGTTGGCCGGGTTTAATAATGGCCTCATTTTCAATTTTTCCGTACAACGATTTTACCACGGGCGATTTTATGGTTTCGGAAATGGAATCGAGCATAAAAGGCGTTCCGGTTTTAATGTTATATGCCACTTCGGCCCGTTTATTATCATTTTTGTTGATGTTGTATTCGGTTTCAACATCAAACCAACCGTTATTGATGTAATAATCCTGAAACCGCTTTGCCGATTTTTGGGTTTGTTCTTCGCTAACAATGGTTGGAGGTTCTCCGGTTCGTTTTAACCAATTGTTAAGGCCTATGGCCGAGGTCTTTAGTTTGTCCACTTGTTTTTTAGAGTAGCGTTTTATAAGGCGCTCTCGGCGGTTGGGTTTTTTGTCCAGCCAGGCCTCAAAAAGTGAATCTCTGTTGGGGCGGGCCAAATTATAGATGTGCAACCGTAGCGGAATGCCCGCTATTTTTCGGTTGGTTTTTTGGTGAATCAGGTTGTTTATGGTTGTCGATTTATCTTTTTTATCGTTGACGAATACGGTGTTTTTAGTCAATAAATACTCACCTTCGGCAACTCGTTTTGTAGCATCACAGGAAAGGAAGCATCTCGAAAAAATGATTAAAATGACTATTTTTAAGAGTTGACGTGCCAAATGAAAAACGGGGTTATATTTTAAACTTTTAGTGCTACAATTTTGTTCAAAAATACACTATTTACACTGAAATAAATAGCAGAATGGCTAGAGCCTCGCAATATTTTCTTTTCTTTATCAAAATTTATGAAAGTTCATAATGTGTGCCTAATAAATAAGGTTCATTACCCGTTAAGACAATTAAATGGCTGAACCATAGATTTTTAATATTTAAACGTTTAAAAATATTATGCTTTCCAAGAACCAAATCAAATTAATAACGAGTTTAAAACAAAAAAAGTTTAGGCAACAGCACGGTTTTTTTGTGGCTGAAGGCATAAAGACCATCAACGAACTTTTGCAATCTTCACTTAAACTTCATGAATTGTTCACCACAAAACCTTTCAATAATAATGCCACGAAGGCGACCATGGTTTCTGAAAAGGACTTAAAACGTATCAGTTTTTTAAAAACACCCAACACGGCTTTGGCGGTATTTGAAATTCCGCAACCCAAACCCATAAAAAGTGACGGATTGATTGTAGCCTTAGATGCCGTTAGCGACCCCGGAAACCTTGGTACTATCATCAGGCTTTGCGATTGGTTTGGAATAACCGATTTGGTTTGCAGTACCGATACGGTAGATTGTTTTAACCCCAAAGTGGTACAGGCTACCATGGGTTCGATAACTCGTGTAAGTATCAGTTATCTGGATTTACAGGGGTTTTTGAAAAGCTGCAGCGGCCCTGTTTTTGGTGCGTTTATGGATGGCGAAAATGTGTATTCGGCCAATTTGCCAAAAAGCGGTGTGTTGGTTATGGGCAATGAGGCCAACGGGATTTCAAAAGATATTGAAAGTTTGGTTACAGAGAAAATAGCGATTCCAAGGTTTGGCGATTTACAAGCTACCGAAAGCTTAAATGTGGCCACAGCGACAGCTATTTTATTGAGCGAGTTTAGGAGGGGGTAACCAAGTTAGCGGTTTACAGTTGCAGTTAGCAGTATGGAACAAACAAGTTTTTCTCCGCGCCTTTGCAAGAAATTAAAGAGTTAAGCTGTTTGAACTTAGTTCGCATTTAAGTTCAGTGGAGTTTGAAAACTGTAACTGTGACTGAAAACTATCTTTACTGAAACGTAAAATTGATAAACACCCCACGGGTTTTCATGGTGGCAATATTGCTGGTCCATGGGCTATTGGGGTCTTCGTCCCTTATCAATTCGTCGTTAATGCCAAACAATCCACGGATGGAAGGCGTGAATTTAAAATTGTATAAATAGAAATCAATTCCAAAACCCAATTCATAGAAAATAGAATTTTTTGTGGTTCTAAACTGCCCGTTGCTATTGTCTTCGGGGTTGTTTTCATTGCTCGAAAGGTTCAATGCCGTTGAAAAGCCGCCCACAATAAAGGGCTTAAAATTATTGATGCGTTTGGTTGAGATTTTAACCAATAGTGGCACGTGGATGTAAGTGGATTTTACCTCCCGAATCAAATCGGACGATTTTACATCGGGCACGCCTTCAAAATATTCCTGACTGTAATATAGTTCGCGGGTGGTAATAAAGAGTCCGGGCTCTAAACGCAAATCGATAAAGCTGTTTACACGCAGGTTTCCTATTAAGCCCACGTTAAAACCTGGGCTTCGTTTTACGTAGATATCGCGTAAATCGTTGTTGTAATCGAAATTGAAATCGTAAGTGCTAAAGCCCAAAAAATAGCCCCAACGCAGTAAATTGTTGTCTGTGCTGCCGCGCCCTTGGTTAGCGTCGTAGGTTATTTTTTCTTTTTTAAAAAGTTGTGCGCTAGAGGTTTGGGTGATGAATAGAAAAGTTATTAATGCAAAAAAGTGCTTCATATTATTTCTTCGATGATTTATAGATTGTGGCCACACCAAAAGTTTGTGGAAAATCTTCAACATTTATAAACCCAATTTTGCGTAAAATATTGTTCAAAGCTTCACCGTAAGGAAAAACAGAGGCCGATTCGCTTAAGTATCGGTAAGCACTTCGGTCTTTTGAGAACACTTTGCCAATTAATGGTAAAATATTTTTGGTATAAAAACTATAGCCTTGTTTGTATGGAGTTTTTGTGGGGACTGAAGTTTCTAAAATCACAAAAGTACCGCCCGGTTTCAGCACCCTTAAAATTTCTTTTAATCCGTTTTCCAAGGTTTCGAAATTGCGTACTCCAAAAGCTACGGTGATGGCATCAAAGGTATTGTCTTCAAAAGGCATGTTTTCGCTATCGCCTAAAACCATATCTATTTTAGAGTCCAAGCCTTTCTTTTTTACTTTTTCCTTTCCTATGGCCAGCATGCCCGAACTGATGTCTAACCCCACAATTTTAGTGGCATTGGTTTCGGCGAGATTAATGGCCAAATCGCCTGTTCCGGTGGCGATATCCAAAATGGTTTCCGGCTTGGTTTCGGCAATGATATTTACCACTTTTTTACGCCATTTAATATCTATTCCAAACGAAATAACGCGGTTTAATCCATCGTAATCGCCAGAAATGGTATCGAACATTTTGGTAACTTGTTCCTTTTTACCTAAATCGCTGTTTTTATAGGGCTTTACTTTTGACAAATCTGAAATTTTTTTCGACAAATATAAACTTTTAGCCATGCATAAAATAATAAGTGGCCAATTATTATAAAACAGCCATTTAACCCGTTGCGCATTTTGAAAAAATTCGTCAATTCGAGTGGGTTTTTCGATTGAAATGAGAAAAATTTGTATCGAGAATTAGAATTTTAGCAACCAAAAGTTCTCGGTACGATTTTTCGTGCCTCAAAATCGCTCGAACTGACGCTCAAACTAAATTTTATGTTCAAAATGCACAACGGGTGGCTATTTAATGCGCTTATGCCTAATTTATAGTATATTTGCCCTACTTTTTATGATTGATAGATAATGAAAATTATTATTGCCGGAGCAGGCGAAGTGGGGTTTCATTTAGCAAAATTGCTTTCTTACGAGTCTCAAGAGATTACTTTAATAGATACCGACAAGGAGAGTTTGGTTTACGCCGATACGCATTTGGATATAAAGGTAATACGCGGTGACGCTACATCCATAGCGGTGTTGAAGGATGCCCGTATAGAATCGTCCGACCTGTTTATTGCCGTAACATCTAGTGAAACCACCAATATAACACTCTGTGTCCTGGCCAAGCAATTGGGGTCTCAAAAAACCATTGCCCGAATTTCGAATACCGAATTTATCCGGCATAAGGAGGAGATAGGTTTTACCGAATTTGGTATTGATGAGTTGATTTCTCCCGAGTCGTTGGCCGCCGCCGAAATAGAACTATCACTAAAACAATCTTCGTTCAATGATACTTACGAGTTCGAAAACGGCGCATTGACCATGGTGGGGTTAACGCTTTCACGGTCGGCATCATTTGTAGGTAAAACCGTAAAGGAAGCGGCCAGGATATTTTCAGAAATTCATTTTGTGCCCATTGCCATACAGCGTTTCGGTACGCAGTACACTATTATACCGCGGGGCGATACGGTTTTTAAAAGAGGCGATAACGTGGTGTTTATCACTACTGAAGGTGGCGGAGAAGATTTATGCCGTTTAACGGGCAAAGCCAACAGAGATATAAAAAATGTGATGATTTTGGGTGGTACACAAATTGGTTTTAAAACGGCCCGAGACCTGTCAAATAAAGGGTTTAACGTAAAATTGTTTGAAGCCAATAGAGAGCGTGCTTTCGATATTGCTGATGAATTGCCTAACGTTTTGGTAATCAATAGCGATGGAAAAAACGTCGATGTGCTTGAGGAAGAAAACATTGCCGATATGGATGCCTTTATTGCCGTTGGCAACAACTCTGAAACCAATATCATGTCTTGTTTGGTGGCCAAATCTAAAGAGGTTAAAAAGACCGTGGCTTTGGTGGAAAACATGGATTATTTTGAGCTTTCGCATTCGGTAGGTATCGAAACCTTGATCAATAAAAAATTATTGGCCGCCAACACCATTTTTAGATACATTAGAAAAGGGGAAGTTGTAGCGATGACCAAATTGAACAATATGAACGCCGAATTGTTGGAATTTGAGGTAAAACCCACTTCAGCCATCTGCAACAAGTACATTAAAAACCTCGATTTCCCGAGGTCGGCCATTATAGGTGGTGTGGTTAGAAACGGAGAGGGCATTATAGCTTTGGGCGATTTTAAAATCCGTGAGGGCGACCGTATCGTGGTTTGTAGTTTACTGCAATCTATTAAAGGTGTTGAACGATTATTCCGTTAAACATGAAGCTCAACTATCAAATTATTTTTCATATCCTCGGGCTGCTACTGCTTGTTAACGGTGGGTTTATGTCGTTGTCGGCACTCATCAGTTTAATTTATAATGATGGGGTTACACTGGAATTATTTTTATCGGGTACGGCAATTTCTGTTATAGGAGCACTATCGATGTTGGTGACGCGCAACCACCGAAAGGAAATTAACAAACGCGAAGGCTATATTGTGGTAAGCTTTGGATGGATTATTATGTCGCTCTCGGGATCGGTGCCTTATCTTTTAACCGATAGCATCCCGAATTTTACCAGTGCCTTTTTTGAGACCATGTCGGGTTATACCACTACGGGCGCCTCTATTTTAAACGATATTGAAGCCGTGCCAAAGGGCGTTTTGTTTTGGCGGAGTTTAACCCATTGGATTGGCGGTATGGGAATTATTGTTTTGGCCATTGCCATTTTGCCCCTATTGGGTATTGGTGGTATGCAGCTTTTTGCAGCTGAAGCCCCTGGGCCGAGTGCCGATAAACTGCATCCCAGAATTACCGATACGGCCAAACGCTTGTGGCTTATTTATTTTGGATATACTGCTGCCGAAACCTTGTTGCTCAGCCTTGCCGGTATGTCTTTTTTTGATGCCATAAACCATGCATTGTGTACACTTTCTACGGGTGGGTTTTCAACTAAAAATGCCAGTGTGGCCTATTGGAATGGCGACCCCGTAATCCAGTACATCATCATTCTGTTTATGTTTTTGGCGGGTACCAACTTTGTGTTGAGTTATTTCGCTTTCAAGGGTAAAGTACAGAAAGTGCTGCAAGACGAAGAGTTCAAATTGTATTTTAAGTTTATAGCCATTTTTACCCTAATCGCATCGGTGCTTATTTATTTCAGGGCAGATGTTTCAGCGTCTTCCATAGAGCACCCTATGGTTTGGGGCGAAGCAGAAAGTGCGTTTAGGCATGGGTTGTTTCAAGTGCTTTCGGTAATTACCACAACGGGATTTGTTACGGCCGATTACACCCTGTGGACACCTTTTTTGGTAGTGTTTTTTTTCGGACTCATGTTTTTGGGTGGTTCGGCAGGAAGCACCTCGGGAGGTGTAAAAGTAGTACGCCATTTAATAATGATAAAAAATGGCTTTTTGGAGTTTAAGCGCACCTTGCACCCCAATGCCATTTTGCCTGTTCGCTATAACAAAAGGGCCATTTCTGGGGTTATCGTATTCAATATTTTGGGCTTTTTCATTTTGTATATGCTCTCCTTTATTATTGGGGCGTTGGTGTTTTCTATGTTTGGCCTTGATTTTAAATCGGCCATTGGTTTGGCAGCATCCACACTGGGTAATGTGGGGCCCGCTTTGGGCGATTTTGGCCCCGTTAACAATTATGCAGCCTTGCCTGGTTTGGGGCAATGGTGGGCGTCCTTTTTAATGCTTATTGGCCGTTTGGAACTCTTTACCGTGCTCATTTTATTTACGCCGTTCTTTTGGCGGAATAGGTAGGTTTCTTTTTCAATCTGGTCTATTCTAAAAAATAAGTAGAACTACGTATTGTTTTTTTTTTTTTTTTTTTTTTGTAGGAAAATTAAATATTTGCTTGTCAGCTTATTTAAGCTGCGCTTTGTTTAATTTTAAATCGTGATAAAAATGAAAAACAAATTAAAGGATTTGCTTAAAGTAGGAGTTTTAATTTTCGGGATTATGTTGTTCTTGTACAATTGTGAAAAAGAATCTCCTGATTTGCCAGAAACCAACTCAGATTTAGGGTTCAAAGTGACCCATTTGCAGTTGGACGATCTACAAGCCAACCGAGAAGCTTTCGAGATAGTTGATGGTCTTAAAAATAAAGGACAGGCTAAAACGGCTTCAAAAACAAAAACCTTCCACAAATATAATTTTACCTTAAACACCGATGATATTGTAAAGGTAGAAAATGGGGCATACCACTCTTTTACGCTACCAATTTACAGGGATTATAAAACCAAATTAACAGAAAATTTAGTAGTGTCTTTTGATGTAGCCAATGGGGGTTACCAAACTTATATTATATCCTATAAATTAAACGCTGAAGAAAAGCAACGTTTTTTAAACGGCGAGTTTGTCGATTTAACGGACAAAACTAGTATTGAAACCCTTAAGGATTTTGATGCATCACAGTTGTTTTCAAAAGAAGCACAGACTGAGGAAACCGATTGTTGGAAACAAGTT
>CAZZDI010000058.1:0-2169 GCA_964653155.1 uncultured Flavobacteriaceae bacterium
TTTTTTATGCTTTCTATTTTAAACCGCTCAAATCGGTTTCGGCATCGACTTCGTATGCAGGTTTGTTGTATTCAAAAATGCGGGCTTGTAAATTTCCTTTTAAAATAATAGTATTTCCATTTACATGTAACCAGCTCCCTTCTCGCAAACCTATAACGGGTGGCGTGTTGTAAACGTGGAATTCCTTAATTCGGGTTTCTCGTGTTTCGCCCATGTGCTTGCTGGAGGTGTCGGGGTCCAAATAATGCGGGTTGATGTTAAAAGGCACCAACCCCAAAGTGTTGAAACTGGGCGGATATACAATAGGCATATCGTTGGTGGTTTTTATGGTGAGCCCGCAAATGTTGCTGCCAGCACTGGTTCCCAAGTAAGGTGCGCCGTTGGTTACCGCTTCTTTTAACGGGGCTATCAGTTCATTTTTATAAAGTTGCTGGGTTAAAACAAAAGTGTTCCCGCCGCCAACAAAAATAGCTTTGGCTCTTTTAACGGCTTCAGCGGGGTTACTGAATTCATGGATGCCCCTAACGGTTTTGTTGATTTTTGAGAATCCATCTTTAGCAATTTTAGTGTAATCATCGTGCGAAATGCCGCCCGGTCTGGCATACGGGACAAAAAGAATTTCATTGGTGTTTTTGAAAAATATTTCTAACTCGCTTAAAATATATTCCAAATAGCCACTGCCGTGAACGGTTGAGGTACTTGCGATGATGATGTTTTTCATAGGGTTGGATTTTCAAAATTAATTTTGGGCTTTGGGTTGCCCCGCTTTTTGTGCATCCCAATAAAAGACTAAAACTAGTTAAAATTTAAGTTTTGTTCATATTTTGAAGTTTTATTCTTTACAAAATGAAAATAAAATGGTATTTTGAAAATAAAAAACATGAACAGAATCCTCTTCTTTTTGGTGGTTTTGATATCGGCCACATCGGTTTCACAAAACATTATCCGGGTTTCGGTTTCCGGAAAAATTATTGTTGAAGACAATGACTTAACCGGTATTACTGTTTTTAACGCTTCGTCTAACACCGGAACGGTAACCGACCAAAATGGCGAGTTTACACTAAAAGTAGCGTTGAACGATGTGATTGAAGTGAGTGCGCTGCAATATCAAAACATCAGTTTTAAAATTAATGAAGATATTCTGGAATCGAGAAAAATGAAACTGTTCTTGATTGAAGAAATCAATAAATTGGACGAGGTTGTGGTACTTACCCAAGGGTTAACGGGCAATTTGGATACCGACATGGAGCGGTCAAAACCTTTTAGGCCAAAACTGGATGCCTTGTATTTTGGTGTGAAAAATAGTGGCGAATTTGAGTTTGATAAAGATTATAAAACAGAAGCCGAGAATGTGGCCATGAATACCGAGGGCATTGCCGTGGTAAATGGCTTGAATGTGGTTAATGTAGTGGACCAATTGTTGTTGCCGTTGTTCCGTTCCAAAGTATCGGAAAAGAAAAAAGTAAAAGTGCCAGAAGTGCCCATTGAATCAATAAAATACTATTTCGGTGCTGAATTTTTGATCGATAATTTTAATATTCCCGAGCATCGGGTAGAGGGTTTTATCCAATATGTGCAAGCCGGCGATTTTGATTTTTCACTGCTCAATTACGGTCGCGAAATGGAGTTTTTAGAGTTGCTCAACCAAAAAAGCAAAACATTTTTAAAATCGAAAAGCTAGGTTTGGGTTGCACCTTTAACAAAACATTACAAGCTATTTGTTATTTTTTTAAGATTCCAAGAACGTTCTTTACGGTTTAATTAATTTTGTTTGAAACGTATTTTAATCTTTACATGTTTTAACCTGATGCCTTTTGTTTTTTATGGGCAATCTGTTGAAATATCGGGTAGGGTGGCCAGTAAAGACGATGTTGAAAATATTCACGTTATCAACCAGACCCAACAGCTTTTTACCATTACCGATAAAAACGGACTCTTTACTATTTTTGCCAAAATGAATGATACACTTTCGTTTTCGTCTGTTCAGCATCAGCCCAAAAATGTTATTGTTTCAAATGAAATAATAAAAGAAAAAGTGGTGTTCGTGTTTCTGGAAGCACAAATTAACGAGCTGGACGAAGTGGTTGTTGGCAAGGTGTTAACGGGCAATTTAATGTCTGATATTGAAAATGCGGAGGGCAAGCCGCCCATTAATTTTTTCGACGTGGG
>CAZZDI010000058.1:2269-15659 GCA_964653155.1 uncultured Flavobacteriaceae bacterium
GTAAAATCCAGATTGGCAAAAGATTTTTTTCTTTCCAATCCTTTGGATGACGATTTGAAAATGGACTTCTTCTATTTTTGTGCCGATGATGAAAACTTTATTAAATACTGTAAAGGTAAAAGTGATTTCGAAATACTCATTTTTATGAGAATGAAATACAGGCAATACAAGCAAAACCTCAACTCAAACAAAGAATAAAAGCTCTTTTTGGAATGCTTTTTGAAAACGCTACATTAGCATAAATATTAACAAAATGAAATTTATTAAAACCCTACTGCTACTATCTGCGCTGTCTTTTTTCTCGTTTTCGGCAGTGCACGAATATTATATAAGCTTAACGCAGGTAGAGTATGTGCCGCAAAAAAAATCGGTACAGATCATCACCAGGTTGTTCGTTGACGATTTTGAAAATGCCCTACGTGCTCGTTACAATAACGACATCACTTTTGGTGGCCGTGAAGAAACAGAAAATATAGACGAATACATTGAACGCTACCTAAAAGATAAACTCATCATTAAAATAAATGGCAATAAGGCCAATTTTACGTATATTGGAAAAGAAAGCGATATCGATATCGTGAAGTGTTACCTAGAGATTGAAGGCGTTAAACGCATCAATTCGTTTGAAGTAACCAATACATTGTTGTTCGATCTTATAGAAGAACAGCAAAACATTGTAAAAACAAAAATAAACTCCAACCAAAAAAGCGTTATTCTTATTCCACAAAAAAGCACAGCTGTGTTAAATTTTAATTAAAAAGCATATTGTGTTTGAAAGATTTTTTATTTTTAACCACTTTTTATAAAAATACTTTAAATAAAAAGGTTGAAATTGACTTTTTTTGTAAAGTGTAGAAAAATAAGGTTGTGTTCAACCATCAAAAAAACAATATTTTATGAACAAGTTTTCCTATTTCTGTCTGTCGTTTTTATTATTCGCTTTTGCTGTGAACGCACAAGAACAAGCAGCAGCCAAAAAGGGGCATACCAACACCAACAAGTTTAAGCAGTTGTATGACGAGTTTTCAACCCCCAACATGTACAGGTCGGCTTCGGGGGCACCCGGCCCAGCTTACTATCAACAGCAGGCAGATTACGAAATGGATATTGTTCTAGACGATAAAAATGCCAAACTTTCGGGGTTCGAAACCATAACATACACCAATAATTCGCCCGATGAGCTAAAATACCTTTGGGTTCAGTTAGAGCAAAACAAGCGAGCAAAAGATTCCAAATCGCCCCTAATAGAATCGAGTGGCGTAACACCGGTTATGTTTCCAAACACTTTTACAAAAGAATATATGCAGGAACCTTTAGAGCGTGGTTTCAATATTTTGGAAGTAAAAGACAGCAGCGGGAACCCATTGTCGCACATGATAAACAGAACCATGATGCGTGTGGAGTTGCCTAAACCCATGAAAACAGGCGATAAATTTACTTTTTCCATAAAATGGTGGTATAACATCAACGACCATGTTGTGGAAGATGGGCGCTCTGGTTACGAATATTTCGCAAAAGATGGGAACAGGGCCTATGTTATTGCTCAGTTTTTCCCTCGAATGGCGGTTTACAGTGATGTTGAGGGCTGGCAAAACAGCCAATTTTGGGGGCGCGATGAGTTTGCCCTGCCTTTTGGCGATTATGAGGTAAACATTACCGTGCCTGCCGACCATATTTTAGATGCAACGGGAGTGCTTACCAACAGAAAAGAGGTGTACACAAAAACAATGATGGATCGTTATGAAGCTGCAAAAAAATCATTCGATAAACCTGTTTTGATTGTAACCCAAGCTGAAGCTGAAGTTGCCGAAAAAGCCTTTTCAGAAGAAACAAAAACCTGGAAATTTAAGGCTGAAAATGTTCGCGATTTTGGTTTCGCTACTTCAAGAAAATTCATTTTAGATATGATGGCCGTAAAAATTGGCGCCAAAGATGTAATGGCAGTTTCCATGTACCCCAAAGAAGGAAATCCACTTTGGGAAGAATGGAGCACCCGCGCGGTGGCGAGTACTTTAGAAACATATTCTAGAATGACGTTTGATTATCCGTACCACAAAGCCATTTCGGTACATGCCAAACAACAAGGTATGGAATACCCCATGATTTGCTGGAACTACGGCCGCCCAAATGAAGATGGTACTTACAGCGATCGTGTAAAGTATGGTATGATGGGGGTAATTATCCACGAAGTAGGGCATAATTTTTTCCCGATGATTGTAAATAGCGATGAGCGCCAATGGACCTGGATGGACGAAGGTTTGAACACCTTTGTGCAGTACGTGGCCGAACAGGATTTTGGTGAAAAATATCCAGCGGCACTTTCGCCGGAAGACAAACATTTTCCGTCAGATCGTGGGCCTGCAAAAATGATTGTGCCTTACATGGGCGGCGACCAAGATTTTATTGCGCCAATAATGACCAAAGGCTTGAATACTTATCAATTTGGAAACAATGCCTACGGAAAACCGGCCACCGCCTTAAATATTTTAAGGGAAACCGTTATGGGGCGCGAGCTGTTCGATTACGCTTTTAAAGAATATGCCAACCGTTGGAAATTTAAGCACCCAACTCCCGAAGATTTCTTTAGAACCATGGAAGACGCTTCGGCTTTCGATTTGGATTGGTATTGGAGAGGTTGGTTTTACACCACCGATTGGGTAGATATCGGGATTAAAGATGTAAAAAAATACTATGTGTCCGACGAGCCTAACGCCTATATGAGAAAAATTATGGAAGAAAGAGGCATCAAGAAAAAACAGCTCAGACCCTTGGTGTATTTGGTAGAAGAAGACAGTGAGGACTTTAAGTCGAGCATGAAAAAGAAAACGATTTTGGAAAATTCCAAACCACTGCAAGATTACATTATGGATAACTTTTCGCCCGAAGAGCGTAAAAGTATCAAAGAGCCTAAATACTTTTATAATGTCACTTTTGAAAAGCCCGGCGGATTAGTAATGCCCATTATTGTAAAATATCATTATACCGATGGCACTTCAAAAGAAGTGACCTACCCAGCACAAATTTGGAGGTTGAACGATAACGAAGTAAGCAAGGCTGTTGCTTCCGATAAGGAAATAGCAAGTATAGAAATTGATCCCAATGAAGAAACGGCCGATGTGGACACTGCAAACAACCATTGGCCCAGAAAGGCAGAAAAGAACGATTTCGATCAGTTTAAGGAAAAAATAAAAGAATAATACAACAGCAATTAAAAGAGGCTTTCTAAAAAGTTAAATCTCATATCATTGAGCCTATCGAAATATATCAATATGGTGATAATCAATATTGGTTTAGGCAATACCGATAGCCATCTGGGCAACTAGACAAACGAAAATTAAATGATTTTTTAGACAGCCTCTTTTTTTATTCTCACAAAACAACTTAGTATATTTGCAGAGTGATACAGCAAGCTACATTTTTATTCATTAGCGGTGCAGAAATAGCATTTATACTATTTATTGCCATTATGGTTTTTGGTGCCGATAAACTACCCGAAATAGCCCGCGGACTGGGTAAAGGCATGCGCACCCTAAAAGACGCCACCAACGATATTAAATACGAGATAACCAAAACGGCCGAAAAAAGCGGAATAGATACCAGTATTGCCCAAGATGTAAAAAAAGAACTCGATCAAGTTAAAGACGATTTGGAAGATTTTACGGGATCGGTTAAACGGAAATTTTAGCTATTCATCTGTTCGTCGATATGTATTTCATCTATTAATCATTGTCTTCACGCATTTTAACGAAATTATAGTCGCCCTTTTATTTTTAAAAAATAACTTGGGAGTCCCAAAATCTATAATTCAATTAAAATGAAAACAAACCTACTTTACTGTTTTCTGTCTTTTGCCATATTTGCCTTCGGAAAGGAAGATCGGGCCATTATCAAAAAAATTGATGATCTCAACGATTTGGCTATCCAATCTTATCAAGCTAAAAATTTGGTTAGGTCCTATGAAGGCTTTGTTAGGGCAATGTCTCTTGCAGATTCTATTCAAGACCATTATGGTTATGCCGTGGCCAGTTATAATCTGGGCAATATTTACAGTTTGGTTGAAAATTACGAAACAGCAGAGCAAAGCTTCTTGCTTGCCATAGAGTCGTTAAACAAAATAGAAGATAATATTCTAAAAGCCGAGGCTTACCACAATTTGGCAAAAGTGTATAAAGCCCAAAAAGAGTACAATAGGGCCATACCCTATTTTGAAAAAGCTTTGAGGTTGGCCCTCATGCGGGGAGCCGATCTACGGGCAGACAAAAGCCAGGTCCAAAAGTTGATATTCAACATAAGAATAGATTTATGTGAGCTTTACATAGACAACAATAGCTTAAAACAAGCTTTAATTGGGCTGTTGAACATTAAGGAATACATAAAAAATGAAGATGTAAGTGCAAGTGCACAAGCCTATTTTAGCTATGTTAACGGCATGTATTATGCCCGTAAAGAACTGTACAATAATGCCAACGTAAGCTTTAATGAGGCCATAGCTTTTTTAGGGGAGCACAGAGAAGAGCATTTTCCGCTTTTAAGCAAAGTGTACATGCAACAATCTATAGCTTTGGCCAAAGCCGGAAAAAGTACAGAGGCTTACCTCACCTTGTTGGAACAAAATAAATTTGAAGATCTGTTAATCAAACAAAAGGAACAGCAACAAGAGGCCATTACAAAATCAAAACTTAAAATAGAAGAGTATAAAAACAACGCTTCGTTGGCAAATTTAGAACGGCTGCAACAGCTTGGAATTACCAACAAAATGAAGAAAATAAATGTTGTTATCTTAGTGGCATCGGTAATGTTGCTCTTGTCGGTAATAATTATTTTCATTGGTTACATTTCTAAAAGAAAGCTCACCCAAACCCTGAAAGCCAAAAACAGCGAACTGGAAGCCGCCAAAAACGAAGCCTTAAAAAGTTCAGAACTTAAAACTAAATTTATATCAAACGTGTCGCACGAGCTTCGAACGCCGCTTTACGGTGTTGTGGGCATAACTTCGTTGTTGCTTGACAATAGCAACTTAAATAACCGCGACCGCAAGTACTTAAAATCATTAAAATATTCGGGCGATTATCTTTTGAATTTAATTAACGATATTTTGCAGGTAAGCAAAATGGAGTCTAACGAGGTGGAGTTGCAAAACGTGTCGGTAAACCTAAAGAGTTTATTGGAAGATATTGTAAATTCCTTCGATTATAGGCTGGTAGAAACCAATAACAAGATAAGGCTCACCGTTGATGACCGAATGCCAAAACGCATTTTGTGCGATAATGTTAGGCTGTCGCAAATCCTTATAAACTTAATTGGCAATAGCATTAAATTTACTAGTAATGGTATTATAGATCTTCGGGTGAATTTAATACGTTTGGATCAAGAAAACGTAGGGCTTAGGTTCGAAATAGAAGACAATGGAATAGGTATCCCTAAAGATAAATTCGATGCTATTTTCGATAATTTTTCGCAGCTTAAAGATAGCAATGTAAATTATCAAGGTACAGGCCTTGGGCTATCCATTACCAAAAATTTAATAGCATTGTTTAACAGTAAAATAGATTTAAAAAGTAAAGAAGGCGTGGGTACAACCTTTAGTTTTGAGGTCGATTTTGCCATAGACGAAGAAACCCAAGCACAAACCGAAATAGCAGGAAACAACAATATTGAAAGACCCAAAAAGCGATATGAGATTTTAGTGGCCGAAGACAATAAAATAAACCAAGTGGTTACCAAAAACCTGTTGGAAAAACAAGGCTATTCTTGTAGTATTGTTAAAAATGGAAAAGAGGCGTTTGAAGCCGTTAGCCGAAAAAAATACGATTTGGTTTTAATGGATATCAACATGCCCATTATGAATGGTAACGAAGCCACCGAAGCCATTAGGGAATTTAATAAAACCATTCCTATTATAGCTTTAACGGCTGCCGATATTGAGGAAATCAAACAGATGTACAAAAGTATTGGCTACAACGATGTGGTTATAAAACCGTTTGATAACTATAAATTTTTTCAGGTTATCAGTAAACATATAGAAAATGGTAAAAACGGAAACCTTAAATTAATAAAAGCCTCTTAGATTGGTGTGCTAAATTTTCCTGCTAATGGTCAGCCCATCACGAATGGGCAAAATAACGGTTTCAACTCTGGGGTCATCTTTCAAAAGTTTGTTGTACTCAATTAAGGCAGGAGTAGAAACGTCGTCTTTTTTAAATTCGGTATCCAGCACTTTGCCACTCCAAAGCACATTGTCCGATAAAATAATGCCGCCCGTATTCAGCTTGTCGATAATCACTTCAAAATAATTGGAGTAATTCTCCTTATCGGCATCGATAAAAACTAAATCGTAGGTTTTGTCCAACTCTGGAATAATGTCGAGTGCATCCCCTAAATGCTGCACAATTTGCTTTCCGTAACCCGATTGGTCAAAATATTTTCTTTGGAAATCGAACAGTTCTTCGTTGATATCAATCGTATCTAAAACACCGTCTTTTTGCATGCCTTCTGCCAAGCACAGTGCAGAATAGCCTGTGTATGTGCCAATTTCCAAAATGTTTTTTGGGTTGATTAGTTTTGAAATCAAACTTAAAAACCGACCTTGGTAATGCCCACTAAGCATGCGTGGTTGCAAGATTTTTTGAAATGTTTCACGGTTTAATTGCTGTAACAATTCCGGCTCGTTTTCAGAGTGGTTTTCAATATAATCGTCTAATTCTTCAGATATAAAATGCATTAGCTTAAAATTCTATTAATTAATTTTTCTTTGGCTACTTCATCGTCTCCACACAGCCATTGTACCACATTGTCTTCCCACATGGCATCGTGTTCGGCTTGGGTAATAATGTTTCGTTCTTTGGCCAAATCCAAAATTTTCCCGGGGTAGGAAGATTGTTTGGTGCTTTCCATTTCACCGAGTGGATAAGGGTCGTCCAGCCCCATAAGCACTTGTTTGGCGCCGTGGTTTTTAATTAACAATTCCAGACCGCCTGTGTCATGCACTAACGTGTCGAAAAAGATATTTTTATGCCCAACGGCTTTTCGGGGGTGGTGTTTGCCCTCAAATAAATCGGGGCGGCCATCAAAACCCTGTATGCGCCTTCCTAAGTTGATTTGCGCCAATTGTCCGCCATGGGCAAAGCAGGTACGCATATTCGGGTATTTTTCTTGGTAGCCGTTTAAGGTTAAAAAATGATAGGCATCGCCACATTGCGCGAGCATCCAAATTAAATGGAAACGCCAAGCCGTATTTTCTAATTTAATGAACTTTTCACCATCATAAGGGTGGATTTCAACAGCAAGATTGTAATGGTTGGCCAGTTCGAAAATGGGTTCGTTTTCTTCATCAAAAATACAGCGCCAAGTGCCAATAGTATCCATATAGTGCGTGGGCAGACATAAGAGTTGCATGCCGTGTTCTTCAACGCAGCGTTCAATTTCCCAACAGGCACTGCGTACAAAACCGGGGTGCACCACAAAACCACAGGTGAATTTACTCGGGTGGTCGTGCTGTATGCGGGCGTTAAAATCGTTTTGAAACCGCAGCGCTTTTTTCATTTCCTCTACCCGCAAACCGTTGCCGTAAAGTTGTGACAGGTTTAAAACCACAGCATGGTCTATGTTGTAACGCGACATCCAATCCAGTTTTTCGTGCAAAAAGAAACTCGAATCGGTAACAGGGCGACTCCAATCTTTTTGGAGCATAAATTTTCGGTCTTTATCTACCCAAAAAATCTCCTTTTCCTGCATGTATTCGGGTATTTCCTCGGGGTAAGGCAGGAGGTGTGAGTGGCCGTTTATACGGAGTTTTCGAGCTCCTTCTGGCTTCTCCAAAGAGGAAGAACTCTTACTGTTTTCTTTCGTATTCATGGTAAAACGCTTTAGTTTCCCCGAGCCTGTATTAAGGGGAGTCGAAATAGGAAAATATCCGTAAGACAATGGCTTTTAATCAACTTTAACCTTTTTTGGCGGTTGCATCACCTCGCCACAATTGGGGCAACTGCGTTTGTCTGTATCGCCATAATAGCGGTCAAAAATTTTAGGCATATCGGTTTCAATATTTTCAAGCGTAAAATCTTCCTCGTAAAGTTTGGTGGTGCAATGTTCGCAAAACCAAACTAGGGCATCTTTCATCCCTTTGGGGCGTTTGTATTCAATAACCAAACCCACAGTATTGGCACCCCGTTGCGGAGAGTGCGGAACTTTTGGCGGAAGCAAATAAATATCGCCCTCTTTGATATGAACATCTTTTGGCGTGCCCTTGTCAATAATCTTTAAAACAATATCGCCTTCCACCTGATAAAAGAATTCGGGCGTTTCGTTGTAATGGTAATCTTTACGGCTGTTGGGGCCACCAACCACCATCACGATAAAATCGGCATCTTTCCAAACCACTTTATTTCCAACAGGTGGCTTCAAAAGGTGTCTGTTTTCTTCAATCCAATCTTTAAAATTTAATGGGGAAACAAGCTTGCTCATAGTTTTTTGTTTTGGGCGTGCCCCTATCGGGTCGGGCTTTTCGCGCTACACGGTAGCTAGCTTCAATCCCTCACGCAGTTTACGTTTATAAAATTAAGTATAAAACTATAAAACAAAAAGCGTTTGTTGTTAATGTTGGGTTATAGTGATTTTGTTCGTCCTCCATCAACCGGAATGTTAATCCCGTTAATATATCCAGCTTGTTCGCTTGCTAAAAAAGCAACCGCGCTGGCCGTTTCTTCGGGTTGGGCAAAACGTTTTGCAGGTGCGTAGTTTTTCATGGTTTCGGTCATGCTTTCAACCGATGTGTCTTCATTGGCAGCCTTAATTTTTATAATCTCGTTTAGCCGTTCCGTTTCGGTAAAACCAGGAAGCACATTGTTTACGGTAATGCCGAAAGCACCAAGTTCGTCGGCTAAAGTTTTGCTCCAATTGCCCACAGCGCCCCTAATGGTGTTGCTTACGCCCAGTCCGGGAATGGGTTCTTTTACCGATGTGGAAATAATATTGATAATCCTGCCAAAACCTTCTTGTTTCATAAACGGAACGGCGGCTTGGGCCAACACATGGTTGCATTTAATGTGCATAGTAAAGGCGTTGTCGAACTCGTCCAAACTAGCCGTTAAAATTTCGCCACTTCTGGGGCCACCTGTATTATTGACAACAATATGGAAACCGTGGTTTTTCTCAATGAATTTGATGACCTGCTCCTGTAATTCCCTAGGATTTGTAAAATCGGCCACAATATAAGAGTGGTTTCTGTGTTGGGGTAGTTCGGCAAGAACTTCTTTTAGTTTTTCTCTGTTTCGGGCTACCAGGGTAACATTAACCCCTTCGTTGGCCAATGCGATGGCGGTAGCTTTACCTATGCCTTGCGTGCTGCCGCACACTAAAGCGTTTTTGTTGTTTATTTTTAAATCCATAATGTAGGTTATTTTAAGCCGGCAATTCTATCGTCTTCTATAATAGATTCGGTTTCGGTTTTTATTTTTTTTAAAGTGGATTGTAAATCGTCTTTAAGATTAATTTTTTTGTCGGTTAGCAGATTTAAAATCGCTTTATCCTGTGCCCTGCCTGTAATCATAGCTTCGCGGTACCCCATATTTTCGTTAAAGGTAACCATAGAGTATTTTGAAGCATATTCGTTGGGGAATTCTTTTTCCAAGGCCATTTCCAGTTTGCGTTTTTCTTGAAAAATGGGGTTGGCCACATGGCCTTTCATTTCGTGGAAATTATCAATCGCCAAATCGGCAATGGCATCGGTATCTTTTTTTCTGTTTTTTTCGAAGGTTTTAAAAACCGCTTCCCAATCATTCAACCCTTGGTCTAAAACCTTATCGAATTCGGTAACATCTTCAAAAGAAGCATTCATGCCTTGGCCGTAAAACGGAACGATGGCGTGTGCCGCATCACCCATTAAAAGTGTGTTGCCCTTGTAATGCCAAGGCGAACATTTTATAGTGCCCAGGGGCGAGGTGGGGTTGCTAAAAAAATCATCCAAAATATTGGGCATAATTGCCAAAGCATCGGGGAATTCTTTTTTGAAAAATTCCAAAACGCGTTGTTCGGTAGTGAGGTTGTTGAAATTGTATTCGCCCTCATCGTAACTTAAAAATAAGGTAACGGTAAAACTGCCGTCCAAATTGGGTAGGGCAATAAGCATAAAATTACCGCGGGGCCAAATATGCAGGGCGTTTTTGTAGGTTTTGTAATCGCCGTTTTCTTTGGGTAATATTGCCAATTCTTTATAGCCGTGCGACAGCCAATCTTGAGAAAAACTGAACAGGAATTTCTTGCTTAAATAATAACTTTTACGGAGGGCCGAACCAGCGCCATCGGCGGCGATAATCACATCGGCATCTTCCACAAATTGTTTTTTGGTGCTGTAATCTTCAAATAGGGCGGTGGTGTTTTCAAAATCGACCGACAAACATTTGCTGTTGAAAAAAAAGTTGACGTTTTCGTGTTTTTCGGCTTCATCCAAAAGTAAGGCGTTAAGTTTGCCACGGGAAATGGAATTTATGTGTTCGTGCTCCCGGCCACTATAGTTTGAAAGAAAGGTGTTGCCGTGGGCATCGTGAATCATTCGGCCATTCATGGGAATGCAAAGGGCTTTAACTTTTTCTTCCAAGCCAACCAATCTCATGGCTTTTTGCCCCCGGTTGGAAAAGGCCAAATTGATGGAACGCCCGGCACTGATATTGACTTTTCGTAAATCGGGACGTTTTTCGTAAACTGAAACGTTATAGCCCCGCTGGCCTAAACGCAACGCCAATAGGCTGCCGCAGAGGCCGGCGCCGATAATGAGTATGTTTTGCTGATTATTCATTTAAAATAGCCTTTAATTTTTCAACCAAACGATACACGTCTTCAAAAGAATTGTAAAACGGTGTGGGCGCACAACGAATTACATCGGGCTCACGCCAATCGCTAATTACTCCGGCTTGGGTTAACTTGTCGTGCAACGATTTGTCGGCATTTTTAACTTGAATGGACAGTTGGCAACCCCGTTCGTTGGGGTTTTCGGGGGTTATGATTCTAATGGTATCTTCGCCTAATTGCTTCAATAAAAATTCGAAATAACCCGTTAGTTTTTTCGATTTTTCGGTGAGTGGTTCCATGCCTGCTTCGTTGAACATATCCAACGAAGCTTTTATGGCCGCCATCGATAAAATAGGCGGGTTGCTAAGTTGCCAGCCTTCGGCACCCGGAAGCTGGTCAAATTCATCACGCATATTAAAACGGGTTTGTTTGTTGTGGCTCCACCAGCCCGTAAAACGGTTGAGGTTTTTGTTGTAGGCATGGCGCTCGTGCACAAAACAACCTGCCAAACTACCTGGGCCAGAGTTTAAATATTTATAGGTACACCAAACCGCAAAATCTGCCCCCGAATCGTGTAAATTCAGTTGTACGTTGCCTGCCCCGTGGGCGCAGTCAAAACCTACTTTGCAGCCATATTGGTGGCCTAATTTAGTGATGCGTTTTAAATCGAAAAACTGCCCCGTGTAATAATTCACACCACCAACCATAATCAGTGCGATTTCGTCGCCTTGTTCTTTGAGAATGGTTTCTAAATCTTCATAATTTAAAAGTTCTTCGCCTTTTCGGGGTTCCCATAGGATAAGTCCGTCTTTATCATCAAAACCATGGTGTCGCAATTGCGATTCTACCGCATATTTATCCGAAGGAAACGCATCGCTCTCAATTAGTATTTTATATCGGGTTTTTGTGGGTTGGTAAAACGAAACCATCATAAAATGGAGGTTGGCGGTAAGGGTGTTCATTACCACCACTTCAATAGGTTTGGCGCCCACTACTTTGGCCATGCTTTCGGTTAAAAATTCATGATAGGGCAACCAGGGGTTTTTGGCTTCAAAATGACCTTCAACTCCCAATTGTGCCCAATCGTTAAGCTCTTGGTTAACGTAGGTTTTGGTGCTTTTGGGCTGAAGTCCCAACGAATTTCCGGTCATGTAAATACAATCGTTTCCCTGTTTGTCTTTTGGGAAATGGAATTGGTTTCGATAGGCTTTCAGTGGGTCGTTTTGGTCTTGTTCTAATGCAAAACCAAGACCCGTTTTATAATGGAACACGTGTTTTTCTTTTTTACGTTTCCAACAAAAATAAACAATCTGAGCTTAGAAACGAACACCGGAAAAAGAAGAATATTATTTCTTATTTTTCGTATCTTTAATAAAAACACGCTGTAATGATAGGAACTAAAGAATATACAAACGGAGAGGTAACCATTGTTTGGAAGCCCGAAGCATGCATACATTCTGGTATTTGTGTAAAAGGCTTGCCCAAGGTTTTTAGGCCAAACATGAGGCCGTGGATAACCATTGATGGCGCAGAGACTGAAGACTTGATAAATCAAGTAACCCATTGCCCGTCGGGTGCGTTAAGTTATTATATGAATGCCCATGTAAATACCAAAACCACGGTTGCTGAAGCTAAAGTAGAGGTGTTGGGTAATGGGCCTTTGTTGGTGCACGGTACTATAACAGTGATTAATTTAGATGGTAGTACCGAGATGAAAAACAAAACCACGGCGTTTTGCAGGTGTGGTTCATCGGGCAATAAACCGTATTGCGATGGCAGCCATGTAAAGGCGAAATTTAAAGGGTAAAAACCAATAGAAACGTAAAAGCGCTTCAACCATTGATTGAAGCGCTTTTAATATATATAGGCGCATAAGCGGAATAGTAATTTCTATTACTTTATATACGCCCAAAATTGGTGTTTGGATGTTTTTATTTGCAAAAATGAATTCAAAATTACTCTAAAACTACGGATACATTGGTAAAATCGAGGCTCCAATCGCCATCTGCTTTTTTGTGATTTAAAGCTATTTTGATGCCGTTAAAATCTTGGAGGTTTTCAAAGGTGTTGATGAGCGACGGTTCGGTTTGATTGCCCCGCCTAAAAATCCATTCTTTGATGATGAAGTTGTTGTCGTAAAAAATGTCGTAAGCATCGCCGGGGGTGTAACCGCCTTCGCTGGGATAAACAATCGTGATTTTGTTGAGCACCGTATTTGCTATTGGTGCAGTGGCTTTTTCGGGTTCGGAAATGGTGGCGCTACTATCCCAAACCAATTGAAACGGAATAAGCAACCAAAATTTGTCGTTTATAAAAGCACGGTCGGCTTTTAGGGCGGTGCTGTCCATTTGTTTTCGGTTGTAGATTAGTGTGTCCGTTTCTGTTTTTAAAGTGACTTGGTCGGTTTTGGGTTTCCAAATCCAATGGCGTTTGCCCGCGAAAGTAAATTGTACCTCGGAAACGTTTTTCCAATTTTGGTAGCCGTGTGCGTTGGCTATTTTTTCGGCTACCGAAATTTCTGGTTTTTCAACTTCGGTTTTTGGGGTTTGTTTGCAGTTTATAAAGAAGATGAGGGATAGCGTGATGTAAATGAGGTTTTTCATAG
>CAZZDI010000059.1:0-2357 GCA_964653155.1 uncultured Flavobacteriaceae bacterium
TCCTCAATCACAAACAAATTATTGGCCACGGTTTGCGAAATGCTCATTTCAGTACCGTTTATGTTGATAACCATAGAATCGTCAAAATCCTCGCGCGATACTACGCTAATTTCAGAGCCTAAAGCAATTTTGTGTTTGTCCAAATATTTTAAAAAAGCAGATGAGGTATCTTTTACCCCAACACAAACCCCTTTGGCTTTTTCAGCTAAACTGAACAGCAACACTTTATCCGATTTTTTTATGTCGCCCGATTTATCCGGAATCGGGTCGCCATGCGGGTCGTGGGTGGGGTAATCCAATAATTTGTCGAGTTCGTTAATCAGTTTTTCAGATTTTATATGCTCCAACTGTTCGGCTATTTCATGAACCTCATCCCATGAGAAATTCAGCTTTTCAACCAAAAACACTTCCCATAACCGATGTTTTCTAACCACATCGGCAGCAATTTTTTTTCCTTTGGCCGTTAAGGTCGTCCCTTGATAACGCTTGTAATTCACATACCCTTTTTCTGCCAATTTTTTAACCATATCGGTAACCGACGAGGCTTTGGTTGCAATAGCTTCGGCAATACTATTGGTGCTCACCGTTAAAGTGCCGTATTTGCCAAGCTGGTAAATGGTTTTTATGTAGTTCTCTTCCGTTAGCGTTATCATGCGCTTTTAATTTAAACACAAATATAGTTTAATCATTATTTTAAATCTATTTTTAGATTAACCTAAATAAATATTTATATTTGCAAAAAATAAAGATTTTCAAATCTTAAAAATAAAAAGTGGAATATCTTATATTGGTAATAAGTCTAATCTCATTTTCTTTGTTTGGGCAAAAGATAAGCGGGCGTGTGTTTTCAAACGGCGAGCCCTTGGCCTTTGCTAATGTGTACCTAAAAGAAATTTCGAAAGGCGCCACAGCCAACGAAAATGGTGAGTTTACAATTAATGGCATTGAAGCTGGCCAATACCATATTTCGGCATCATTTACAGGGTACAAAACCCAAACAAAACGGATTGTTGTAAAAGACGAAAATTTGACTTTGAATTTTTATTTGGAAGAATCACAAATGCTCGAAGAAGTAGTGGTAACCGGAACACTAAAAGCCGTTTCACGATTGGAAAGCCCCGTGCCGGTTGAAGTGTACACCCCTACTTTTTTAAAGAAAAACCCAACGCCAAACATTTTTGAGGCCTTACAAAATGTAAACGGCGTTAGGCCACAAATTAACTGCAACGTTTGTAACACGGGCGATATCCACATTAACGGACTTGAAGGCTCTTACACGCTTGTGCTTATTGATGGGATGCCTATTGTTAGCGGTTTATCAACCGTTTATGGCTTATCTGGAATCCCTAATTCGCTCATTGAACAGATTGAAATTGTAAAAGGCCCCGCCTCGTCACTTTACGGTAGTGAGGCCGTTGGCGGGCTTATAAATATTATCACCAAACTGCCCGAAAATGCCCCAATTGTGTTTGCCGACAGCTACGTTACCGGTTGGGGCGAAATAAATACCGATTTAGGTTTTAAAGCCAGATTGGGAGAAAAAACCGATATATTAACAGGAATCAACTATTTCAACTACAGCAATCCCATTGACAATAACAACGATAATTTCACCGATTTAACCCTTCAAGACCGTATTTCGGTATTTCAAAAATGGAACTTTAAACGCCAAAACAATCGCGTGTTTTCTTTGGCAGGCCGCTATTTTTACGAAGACCGATGGGGTGGCGAAATGCAGTGGAATCCTTCCTTCCGCGGTGGCGACCAAGTTTACGGAGAGAGCATTTACACCAGCCGTTTTGAGGTGTTGGGAAAATACCAACTGCCCATTGATGAAAAAGTGTTGTTTCAATTTTCTTATACCGACCACCATCAAAATTCGGTTTACGGTGACACACCATACATTGCCGACCAGCGCATTGGTTTCGGGCAATTCACTTGGGATAAATCCGTTAAAAATCACGATTTATTATTTGGTGCTGCTGCACGTTACAACTTTTATAACGACAACACCCCCGCTACCGTTGAAGCAGACGAGCTGGTGATTCCGTCCCTTTTTGTTCAGGACGAAATAAAACTGAACGAAAAACACAACCTCCTTTTGGGCGCACGTTATGACTACGACAAAAGGCACGGTAACATTTTCACACCAAGAGTGGCTTACAAATTCAAACCCACAAAAAACGACATCTTCCGTTTAAATGCCGGCACCGGGTTTAGGGTAGTGAATTTATTTACCGAAGAACACGCCGCACTTACCGGAGCGCGCAATGTGATTGTTACCGAAACTTTAAAACCCGAACGCTCATACAACGTCAACCTCAATTATATGACGAAAATTTTCACCAAAAGCGGTG
>CAZZDI010000059.1:2457-9386 GCA_964653155.1 uncultured Flavobacteriaceae bacterium
CGCTCATACAACGTCAACCTCAATTATATGACGAAAATTTTCACCAAAAGCGGTGCGATTATTGGGTTGGATGCTTCAACGTGGTACACCCATTTCAATAATATCATTTTACCAGATTACGACACCAATCCCAACCAAATTATTTATAATAATTTAGACGGAAAAGCCATTAGCAAAGGGGTTAGTTTAAATGTCGATGCTATGTTTTCAAACGGTATAAAGCTTTTGGCCGGAGCCACACTTCAGGATGTATCGAAAACTGAAAACGGCATTACCGAACGCCAAATGTTGACCGAAAGTTTTACGGGCACTTGGGCGGCATCGTACAAAAATTACAAATACAATTTGGTGTTAGATTACACCGGAAACCTTTACGGGCCCATGCGTTTGCCGCTTTTGGGCGATTTAGACCCACGGCAGCCAGAATCGCCATATTGGAGCATCCAGAATATCCAACTGACTTTTGATGGCTTAAAGCATTTTGAAATTTACGGTGGTGTAAAAAATGTATTGAATTGGACGCCCAACAAAGGCAACCCCTTTATTATTGCCCGTGCCCACGATCCTTTTGATGAAAACGTGCAATTTGACAATAACGGAAATGCCGTAGCTACAAACGATAATCCATACGCCTTAACTTTCGATCCATCATACGTTTATGGCCCCAACCAAGGAAGACGACTATTTTTTGGTTTACGCTATACTTTAAATTAAATTTGAAAAAAATGAAGAATTATATACTTGTTTTACTGCTTGTTTTATTAGCATTCAACTGCAAAAGCGAAAAAAAATCGAACGATAAACTGAATGTGATTACCACCACTTCGATGATAACCGATTTGGTTAAAAACATTGGTGGCGACCACATCAACCTTCAAGGTTTGATGGGCAGTGGCGTAGACCCGCATCTTTACAAAGCTAGCGAGGGCGATGTTACAAAATTGGCCAGTGCCGATATCATTTTTTACAACGGCTTGCATCTGGAAGGCAAATTGGTAGAGGTTTTCGAAAAAATGAAAACCAAAAAAACAGTAGCCATCTCCGATGCTTTAGACAAAAGCACGCTTATCGGTTCAGAATATTTCGCTTCGAATTACGATCCGCACATTTGGTTTAATGTCGATTATTGGATCCAAGCCACCCAATTTGTGGCCAATACACTTTCCGAAGCCATTCCTGAGCAAAAAGAAGCCTTTCGATTAAATGCTACAAAATACATCGAACAATTAAAAGATTTAAAAGCCGAACTAACCGCAACCATAAACACACTTCCCGAAGAAAAACGCATTTTGGTTACGGCGCACGATGCCTTTAATTATTTTGGCAAAGCCTTCAAGTTTAAGGTGGTGGGCTTGCAAGGCATATCGACCGCTACCGAGGCTGGGGTTCAGGATGTTCAAAAGCTATCGGCCTTTATTATTGAAAACAATGTAAAAGCTATATTTGTTGAAAGTTCTGTGCCCAAACGTACCATCGAAGCCTTGCAAGCGGCGGTCAACTCTAAAAACCACCATGTTGAAATTGGCGGCGAACTGTTCTCTGATGCACTAGGGACTTCGGGAACCAAAGAAGGCACATATATTGGCATGTTTGAGTACAACGTAAATACTGTTGTAAATGCGTTGAAATAATATTTTTTGAAGCTGTTACCTGCTATTCGCTATATCTTTTTTGAAGAAAAATCAAAAAAGGATGCCGCTTCTATCAGGGCTAAAAACCAAAACCTATGAGCAATAAAATTGCCGTACAAGTAGATGATTTAACGGTTGCATACAACTACAAACCCGTGCTTTGGGATATCGATTTGGAAATCCCCGAAGGCGTGCTCATGGCCATAGTTGGCCCAAACGGTGCCGGAAAATCCACCCTTATAAAATCCATTTTGGGCATTTTAAAACCCATTGCCGGCAGTGTTAGCATTTATGGAAAATCTTATAACAAACAACGCGACCAAGTCGCCTACGTGCCCCAAAAAGGAAGTGTGGATTGGGATTTTCCCACCACGGCTTTAGATGTTGTGATGATGGGCACTTACGGCAGTTTGGGCTGGATAAAACGCCCCGGGCAAAAAGAGAAAAAAGCAGCTTTGGAAGCCCTTGAAAAAGTGGGCATGCTACCGTTTAAAAACCGACAAATCAGTCAGCTTTCCGGTGGGCAACAGCAACGTATATTTTTGGCAAGGGCTTTGGTGCAAAACGCCTCCATTTATTTTATGGACGAACCTTTTCAAGGTGTTGACGCTTCCACCGAAATAGCCATTATCAATATTTTAAAAGCTCTCAGAAAAGCAGGGAAAACGGTTATTGTGGTGCACCACGATTTACAGACCGTTCCCGAATATTTTGATTGGGTAACCTTTTTAAACGTAAAGAAAATTGCCACTGGCCCGGTTAAGGATATTTTCAATGACGATAATTTAACCAAAACCTACGGCATCAATTATAAAGTGAGTGTTCAGGAGTAAAAATCACCTAAATGAAAAATAAAATCTTCATCAAACATTGGCAGGAACTAAAACCGAAAAATCTCAGTTCCAAAACAGATTTGTATTATCTGGGCGTTGCCAATAAAATTCATGCCAATTTAAGTCCTTCGTCAAAATTCATGCTTTCACAGTTTGTAGATAAAGACGAAGTATTGGTATTCTGTTGTTTTTTAACCCATTATTTTGAGGATATAATTTCCCAAACCAATATTTGGCGCACATTTAAAAAACTGTACAAAAAAAACCACAACAAAACTCTGCCTTTTTTTGTGATTAATGAAGATTATGTTGACGACGAAATCAATTTTGAAGACATCGCATTTTTAACTTGGTATTTTTTGAACACCATTCAAAATGAGCAATTTATCAGCCCTTTCAATGATTTTATTTTAGACATTGCGGTAGAAACCATGGCCATTTTGGAAGACGAGTACGAATTCGCTCCAGAAAATGAAAAATTGAAAAAATTCTTTTCCCTTAAAAGTCCGGTAGAGGAATTTTATTCCATAAGAGCGTTCATTCAAAAGGTTTTTTTTGAGTCTTACTTATTTTTTTACGACATAAAACAAAGCATGGATTTTGAGGTTTTGGATACCTTGCATGAAAATGAAGATGACACTCCCGAGCTGCTTATGAGCTATGCACGTGAAATCACCGAAAGCTTCACCTTTAATTCGGTAAGTGCGCTACTGGCCCTAAATGCCAAAGATTGGGCCTCAGCGCTTATTGGCGAATCGCATATTCTGCACAAGGCCATAAACAGTATTTCAAATAAAATTACTGGTTTGTTTTTGTACAAAGGCCAAAACCAAAAAAGTGTATTTTTGGAACATATTGCCTCTAGCATGTCTTTTGAAATGACCAAAACATCATTTGACCATTATGAAGACTTAAAAGGAGACGAGATCCTTTATATTGGTTTGGTAAAATACAACGATGAATGGTGGTTTTCAGGGAATTTTTCCGTATCTGAATTTGATGCAGACACCATTCTCGACCAAAAAAACTCGATTGAGGCTCGAGCAAAAGTCAATTTTTTAAACGACCCCAAAATACTCGAAGACATTCTTGACAATCAGAAAAAGGCTTTTTTGGAGTTTAATAATGGTTCGCTTTTGGCTTTTTTGAAAGCAGAAGACGTCCAGGCTTTCGTTTCGAAGTTCTTTACCCATTACAACCAATCGTTGAACCACTCGAAACAGGAAACCGAAGCTGCCCAAAAACACGCCAAAGAAGATGGCTATTTTGGCGCCGATAATCCTTTTGGTAAATTTGATCCTGATGATGGAGAAATGGTAGTGTTCTTCAATCCTAAAAATGGCATAGAGTTTTATACTGACATTATCAACGCTTTTCCAGATAAAAACAACTCCTTTTTCACAAAAGAAAGCAAGGAGGATATTGTTTATATGTTAATGTCGCAAGATTTTTCAACAGAATTAGTCTATCATTTTTTAGAAACTTATAAAGATAAACTGGATTTATTTAAAAAAGAGCCTTATAAATCTTACATCAAAGATATTGATTTCCTTATTAAATTTTGGAAGAATGACGATTACGTTACAAAACAAACTATGGTTTTAACTGGACAAAAAAAATAAGCCATCGATTTAACAGAATACATAAAACTCGTTTTTAGCGATTACACCCTTCGCACCATCACCATGGGCACTGCCATTTTGGGCGCGGTTACAGGCATGCTGGGTAGTTTCGCCGTACTGAGAAAGCAAAGCCTTTTGGGCGACGCCATTTCGCACGCCGCGCTTCCGGGCATTGCCATTGCTTTTTTAATCTCTGGTACCAAAGACAGTAATGTTTTATTGCTGGGCGCATTGGTCAGCGGATTAATTGGCACCTTTTGGATTCGCGGTATCATCAAAAAAACACATTTAAAATCCGATACCGCCTTGGGGCTTATTCTGTCTTTATTTTTTGGGTTTGGCATGTTGCTGCTCACCTTCATTCAAAAGCAACCCAATGCCAACCAAGCGGGATTGGACACCTACCTGTTTGGACAAGCAGCCACTTTGGTGGAAAGCGATGTATGGCTCATGGCCATTGTAACGGGCATTTGTCTTTTGGTTTTATTGCTATTCTGGAAAGAATTTAAAATCCTGCTTTTCGATGCCGATTACACCAAAACGCTCGGCTTCAACACCAAATTTATTGATATTTTAATTACCTCATTTATTGTGTTGGCTATCGTTCTTGGCTTACAAACCGTTGGCGTGGTATTGATGAGCGCCATGCTTTTGGCACCTGCCGCCGCAGCCCGGCAATGGACCAACAGTTTGGGTACGATGGTTTTTCTTGCGGCCGTTTTCGGAGCATTTTCCGGAGTGTTTGGCACAGCCGTTAGCGCGAGTCAAAACAATTTATCAACTGGCCCCGTTATTGTTATTGTAGCGGGCGTTTTTGTGTTGGTATCCTTTATTTTTTCGCCCAGCCGAGGATTGCTATTCAAACAAATCCGTTTTATAAAAAACCGTCGCGATTTGCAGCTTCACAAAACCTTGGCGTTTATGTACCGCATCGCATCAACACACGATAATATTTCGCATCCGCACACCATTAAAATCTTGAATAATTTCCAAGGTTACACCAAAGGCACTTTGCAAAAACTGGTCAATAAAAACTATGTGATTTTAGAAGGGAATATGTGGAGTTTGACCGAAGAAGGTTTTAAAACCGCTACCAACCTGTACAATCAACAAAACAAGACCAATGAGTAACGCGCAAATAGAAATACAGTTAATTGCTTGTTTGGTGGCTGTAGCCTGTGCCATTCCGGGTACGTTTTTGGTATTGCGAAAAATGGCCATGATAAGCGATGCCATAAGCCATTCCATTTTGCCGGGCATTGTTGTGGGCTTCTTTATTACACAAGATCTAAACTCACCACTACTCATTCTTTTAGCGGCTTTAACCGGTATTGTTACCGTGGTTTTGGTGGAATACATTCAAAAAACGGGATTAGTAAAAGAAGACACCGCCATTGGCCTCGTGTTTCCGGTGCTGTTCAGCATTGGGGTCATTCTCATTGCAAAACATGCCAACGATGTGCATTTGGATGTTGATGCCGTATTGTTAGGCGAACTGGCCTTTGCGCCATTCGATCGGTTGATTATAGCCGGCACCGATGTTGGCCCAAAATCACTTTGGATTATTGGCTGCATTTTAAGCCTCACCATCATCTTATTGATTACTTTTTTCAAGGAATTAAAAGTCAGTACCTTTGATGCCGGCTTATCCGCATCATTGGGATTTTCGCCCGCCATAATTCATTACGGATTAATGACGGTATCATCTGTAACTACAGTGGGCGCTTTTGATGCTGTTGGAGCTATTTTGGTCGTCGCGCTCATGATAGCTCCGGCCGCAGCAGCATACTTGCTTACTACCAATTTAAAACGCATGATTCTTTACGCTTGTGGCTTCGGAATTTTTAGTGCCATTGCCGGGTATTGGTTGGCGCATGCGCTCGATGCTTCCATTGCAGGATCCATGACCACTGTTTTAGGATTATTGTTTTTAGCCGTTTATTTATTCGCGCCGGGCAAAGGCATCATAGCTGTGTTGTACCGCGAGAAACAGCAACGTATCGAAGTGTCATTATTAACGTTTTTACTTCATTTAAAAAACCACACCGAAGAAAGCGAACGCCACGTAAACCACCTCAACGAACATATCAATTGGCAAAAAGTACGTAGCAAAACGGTGTTGAACCTCGCCCTAAAAAACAACATGATTTCTATTGAAAATCGAGTGGTTTCGCTTACCAAGAAGGGTGATGCTTTTACCTCGCAAGCCGTTGATTATATTATGACCAATGAACACGCCCAAATTGAAGGGATGAAAGACGATTTCTTTTTATTTAGAGGGTAATTCATCCGTGGCACAGCGAATAATCTTCCCTGTTTAAGATAAATGATACCAATTTTTGAGGATTCTTTAGTCGTTCCTCCTTCTGAATAACAAGAAAAGTTAACTTAGCGACATGGCACAACACAACCAACTCGGAAAAAAAGGAGAACAATTGGCGGTCGATTTTCTTTTGAAAAACGGTTACGATATTGTGGAGCGCAATTACCGTTTCGATAAGGCCGAAGTGGACATCATTGCCCAAAAAAGTGACATTCTAGCCATTATTGAAGTAAAAACCCGCTCAACAACCGATTTTGGCAATCCGCAGGATTTTGTAAAACCCAAGCAAATTCAGCGTTTGGTAAAAGCGGTGGACGAATATGTTACCACAAACCGTTTGGATGTAGAAGTGCGCTTTGATATTGTTGCGATTGTAAAGGAAGGTAAAAACTTTAAAATTGAACATTTAGAGGATGCCTTTTATCATTTTTAGAACTACTCCTCTGCGTTAAAAACCGCCTTTAGATCTTCTAAATCTTGAGGTTTGGCAATAATTTCTTTGTTTTTATTCAACACAAAA
>CAZZDI010000059.1:9486-15210 GCA_964653155.1 uncultured Flavobacteriaceae bacterium
ATCTTCTAAATCTTGAGGTTTGGCAATAATTTCTTTGTTTTTATTCAACACAAAATAAGTTGGCGTGAGGGTAACGCCATAACTGTCACCAATAGGGTTGTCCCATTTGCCTTTGCCGTACACATGGATGAAATTGGGTAGTTTAGTAATTAGTTTTTTCCATTGGGCAGGTTCGTCTTCCAAGGCTATGGCAACCACTTTTACCTCGCCGTTTTTTTTCGAGTTTACAAACTCGAACAACTGCGGAATTTCCGTTAAACAATGCGAGCACGTACTGCTCCAAAACACAATAATGTAATTTTTGGCCACATTCAACGCGCTTAGCTTTTTGCTAACCATTTGCCCATTTTCCTCAATTTGCAAGTTGAAATCGGGCGCCGCGCTTCCAATCGAAAGGTCTTTATAAAGAATGAGCGTGCGCAACAATTCTTGGTCGTTTAAGGCTATGGCAATATCCATAAGGTAGTTTTCGGCGATGTGATTTGCTACGGTTTCGTGACCCAAATCGGCCATTTGCTGCCACAAATCCACCAATAAAATACGCTTTACTTTTTGAGGAGCTGCTTTCATTTTTCCACAAAACACATCAATATTACTGATGTAGGTTTCGGTGTCGTCTTTAGTTTCCGAAGATTTCCCGAAAACGAAATTCAGCATTTTTTCCTGAAGCAAATTGGAGCTTTGCAGTGTTTTGTTCGTAAAATCGACAGGGTCGAAATAATGTGCTTCCAGTTTTTTTATATACGTTTCAACATCCAAAGCTTTATTGGGAATAAAGGGTTTGTTGGCTTTAATAAATTCGAGGGCAATCATGTTTTTGGCCGCTTTTTCGTAGTTTAGCTGTGCTTCCCGTTGGGTTTTAAAAATAGCTTTTAAAGCTAGGGTGTCTTTACTTCTTTTTCGGTAGTAATTGCCAATGCTTTGGGTGATTTTAGACATGCTGCTGGTGTAAGATTCCAACATTTTATTTTCAACCGATTTGGTGAATTTTACACCGGTTTCGGCATTAAAAACCAGCTCGACACTTTCCTTTCCGTTGTAAATAACATCGAAGTTATAATCCTCCTGCGGAATGGCATATACCAAGCGATAAATCCCTTTAGTGGCTGTGGAATCCAATTTAATTTCAAAACGCCCATCTTCACTATTTATTTCGGAATTGCCCACATATTCTGAAATGGTAGGCGTCACCTTGTACAGCAAGGCCACATTGTAATCTTCGGGAGGCGAAAACACACCTTTTATGGCATGCTGCGCCAGGATAACATGGGGAAAAATGAGGGCTAATACTAATAAACGTTTCAATTTTATAAAATCGTTTTGATTAAGTTTTTAAATTTAGAAAAGCTGAAACGAGTTCAGCACGACATATATTCTTATGTCAATAATCAAGCCACAATAGGCCTCAGGGCATTTAAGGCTTGTTTTACGGTTTTTATATTATCAAAAGTAAGCATTAAACGCAGACCATTTCGAGTTTGTTTTTCTTTCATTTTACAAACTCCCGGTTGGGTTTGCACAAATTGCAATACTTTGGTGAAATTCTTGCTTTGGTAAAAACGGCTTTGTTGGTCGTTTATAAAATACCCGATCAATTTGCCTTGTTTCATCACTATTTTTTCAAAACCAATTTTTGTGGCCAACCATTTAATTTGGACACTGTTCAGCAAATCGGTCACTTGTTTTGGCAATTCACCGAAACGGTCAATCAAATCTTTTTCAAAAGTTTTCAGTTCTTCTTCCGTTTTCAAGTTGTTGAGTTGGGTATAAAGATTCAATCGTTCTGAAATGTTGTTGATGTAATCATCGGGGAACAGCAATTCGAAATCGGTATCGATGGTGACATCCTTCACATAAACCTTATCGTCTTCCGATTCGTTGTACAAATCTTTAAACTCATTTTCTTTGAGTTCTTCAATGGCTTCGTTCAATATTTTTTGATAGGTATCGAACCCAATTTCATTGATAAAACCACTTTGTTCACCGCCCAACAAATCGCCAGCGCCACGAATTTCCAAATCCTTCATGGCGATATTGAAACCGCTTCCCAATTCGGTAAATTGTTCGAGTGCCGTGATGCGCTTTCGGGCATCATCGGTCATCGCCGAATATTCGGGAGTGATGAAATAGCAAAAAGCCTTTTTGTTGCTTCGGCCCACACGACCACGCATTTGGTGCAGATCGCTCAGCCCGAAATTATTGGCATTGTTGATGAAAATGGTGTTGGCGTTTGGCACATCCAGCCCACTCTCAATAATGGTAGTGCTTACCAAAACATCAAAGCCGCCGTCCATAAATTGTAACATGAGCTGCTCCAGTTTTTTCCCTTCCATTTGCCCGTGGCCAATGCCTATTTTGGCGTCGGGTACCAACCTTTGGATCATACCCGCCACTTCCTTGATATTCTCAATACGGTTGTGGATAAAAAACACCTGTCCGCCACGTTCTATTTCGTAGCTCACTGCATCACGAATGGTTTCTTCGTTAAAGCGGATAACATGGCTTTCAATGGGGTAACGGTTGGGTGGCGGCGTGGTGATGACCGATAAATCGCGGGCGGCCATTAAGCTAAATTGCAACGTTCGCGGAATGGGCGTTGCCGTTAAGGTGAGCACATCTACATTGTCCTTTAGTGTTTTTAGTTTTTCCTTTACGGCGACACCGAATTTTTGTTCTTCATCAACAATCAACAGGCCTAAATCTTTAAATTTTACGTTTTTATTGACCAATTGATGTGTGCCAATAATGATATCGACTTTACCTTCGGCCAACGCTTCCAACGTTTCCCGTTTTTCTTTGGCTGTTCGGAAACGGTTAAGATAATCGACCGTTACCGGGAAATCCTTTAAACGTTCACGAAAGGTTCGGTAATGCTGATAAGCCAAAATAGTTGTGGGTACCAAAACGGCTACTTGCTTCCCGTTATCGACGGCTTTAAACGCCCCACGAATGGCCACTTCGGTTTTGCCAAAACCCACGTCGCCACAAACCAACCGGTCCATGGGGCGCTCGCTTTCCATATCGGCTTTAATATCGGCCGTTGCGGTACTTTGGTCGGGCGTGTCTTCGTAAATAAAAGAGGCTTCCAACTCGTGCTGCATGTAGCTGTCGGGGTTGTATTGGTAGCCTTTTTCGGTTTTGCGTTTGGCGTAAAGTTTTATCAAGTTGAAGGCTACGTGTTTTACACGCGCCTTTGTTTTCTGTTTTAAGGTTTTCCAAGCTTTGCTTCCCAGTTTGTACACTTTGGGCGGTTTGCCATCCTTGCCGTTAAACTTGGTGATTTTATGTAGTGAATGAATACTCAAATACAACACATCGCGTTCGCCATACACCAATTTTATAGCTTCCTGTTTTTTGCCTTCCACATCAATTTTTTGGAGCCCACCGAAACGTCCGATTCCGTGGTCGATGTGGGTTACGTAATCGCCAATATCCAAATTGGTGAGTTCCTTTAAAGTGATGGCCTGCTTTTTAGCATAACCATTTTTAAGGTGGAATTTATGGTAGCGTTCAAAAATTTGATGGTCGGTGTAGCAGACTATTTTCGCATCGTGGTCGATAAAACCTTGGTGAAGCGATAAAATAACGGTATTATACGGACTTACCTCTAAATTTGAATCGTCGAAAATATCGTGGAAACGTTTAGCCTGTTGCTCACTTACGCAAGCAATATAATTGGTGTAGCCCTTGTTGTGGTTTTTGTTTAAATCTTCAATCAACAAATTGAATTGTTTGTTGAAGGCGGGTTGGGGAGTGGTGTTGAATTCTACAATTTGATTATGGGATGTCTCGGCTCCGCTCGACATGACAGCCGAAGCACCAAACTCAATCAAAGTAAAATCCAGCAACTGCTTTTTCAATAAAGTGGAATTGCAAAACAATTCGCTGGGCTCGGCATGTTTTATTTCAGATGAAAGTGACTTAAAAGTCTCTTCCGCTTTAGCGTAAAAATCATCAATTCTTGAAAACAGTAAATCGGCATTTTTAATACCAATCACCGTTTTTTGGGCAATGTATTTTAAAAAGCTTTGGCGTTTTTCTTCCACCAACTTATTGGCCACGTTTGGAATGATGTTGATTTTTTTGATTTGCTCGATAGAGAGCTGGTTTTCCACATCGAAAGTTCGGATGCTGTCCACCTCATCGCCGAAAAATTCAATTCGGTACGGCCGGTCGTGCGAAAACGAAAATACATCCACAATGCCGCCACGCACCGAAAACTCGCCCGGTTCGGTAACAAAATCTACCCGTTTGAATTTATACTCAAACAAGACTTCATTCACAAAATCGATGGAAACTTTATCGCCTACCGATACTTTTAAAGTGTTGCGTTCCAGTTCTTTTCGGGTAACCACCTGCTCAAAAAGCGCATCGGGATAGGTTACGATTATAGCCGGCTTCTTTTGCGAATTGATGCGGTTCAAAACTTCGGCTCGTAACAGCACATTGGCATTGTCGGTTTCTTCAATATCGTAAGGCCTGCGGTAGCTTCCCGGATAAAATAGTACGTCTTTTTCGCTACAAAGTTGCTCCAAGTCGTTTAGGTAGTGTGCTGCTTCTTCCTTGTCGTTAAAAACCAATAAAAAAGGTTTTTGCGTTTCCTTAAAAACACTGGAGATTACAAAGGAAAAAGAAGAACCTACAAGTCCTTTTAAATGATTTTTTGATCCGGTTTGGGCAATAGTGTCCTGCAACTTTTGCGTTGGCGAAAGCTGTGCGTAGGTTTGCGAGAGGGTAAATGGACTCACCTAATTTTGTTTTGTGGTGCAAATATAATACTTGCTGGGTTTATGCTGCCCCTTTTTTTTAAATCTATTTCTTTTTAAAAATAGGATGGAGGCTTATTTTTTTAGAAATCCGCAAAACAAATTTCAAAAAACCTTCAAATTTATAATTTAGAACAGTTTTAAATAAAATACCCTGAAATCATACGTTTTTATTTGGACTTAATCTAAATAAAATTAATTTTGCTAAAAATTTATGCATGAGTGCCAGCCAAAAATATTCCTTATTTATATTTTTTCTAGTGAACTATGTGCTTATTGCACAAAGCGGAAACTTAAAAGGTTTTGCCCATTTTAGCAATAATGACCCCGTATTGGGGGCTTACGTAGCATTGAACGGAAATGCGCTAAAACGCGAAACTTCGACAAACATTGATGGGGATTTTGTTTTTAAGAACATTCCTTATGGCACTTATCACATTGAAATCCATTCACTAAACGCTAAGCCGAAAACTGTAGAGGTTGTAATTAAAGAGGCAGAACAAACCGTAAACATCGTTTTACAGATTACCGAACACCAAGATTTGCAGGAAATTTTAGTACAAACCAAAACCGAAAAAAGAAAAATTGAGGACGAAGGTTTTGCGGTAAATGTTATAGAAACCAAAGAAGCGAGTATTAGAAACATACAAACCAATGAGTTGTTAAATACAACGGTTGGGGTGAAAATTCGTCAAAATGGAGGGCTGGGTTCCAACGTGCAATATATGCTGAATGGCTTATCGGGTAGTGCCGTTCGTATTTTTATTGATGGCATTCCTATTTCAATTTATGGTTCTTCATTTAGTTTAAACAGCATACCGCCTTCCATGATAAAACGTATTGAGGTTTATAAAGGTGTTGTGCCAGGGCATTTGGCCGATGATGCTTTGGGAGGCGCTATTAACATTGTGCTTCAAAATGCCACAAAACCCAATTTTGATGCTTCGGTATCTTATGG
>CAZZDI010000060.1:0-796 GCA_964653155.1 uncultured Flavobacteriaceae bacterium
GATACTTTTCCTTTTGTACTCACTTTTGGAGCGTATGATGATAATTCAAACCTGTATTGTGATTAACAAAAATATTACTAAAAAAACGTAGTAAATCTTTGGCTTTTCCGATGCAAATATTGGAAAAAATGCCCAAAAACGATTCATCTGTCCTTACAGAAATCGAAAAACTTTAACATAAAATGAATCTTTTAGTTCCCAAAACCACCATATCAAAAACCTACCTATTTATGTTATTATGTTGTAAATAATGAATCTGCTATTTATTGATACATAATGAAAACTTATATTCATTTTAAAATTAAATATTTTGTTTTATCACTTCTATTCACATTACCGTATCTTGTTTTTTCGCAAGCACCAACAACGGCTGCAACAAACTTCTCTGTTGTAGAAACCGATGGTAATAGAATCAGGGTTAGCTTCACCCCAGGAGATGGAGCAAAACGCATCATAGTTGCAAAAGCACAATCGCCCGTTACTGCAATTCCGTCAAACGGTGCCGATTATAATGCTGGAGCTTTTGGCTTAGGAAATGAAATTGCCAACGGAGAATTTGTAGTTTACGATGGTACGGGGTCATCATTTCTTTATATTGAAGGCTTGACCCATAGCACGACTTACTATTTTAGAGTTTTTGAATACAACGGTCAAGATTTTTCAACAGAATATTTAACCTCTAGCTTTTTAGAAGCCAACCATGCTACATTAACATATCCCACGGTTCAGGCCAGCAACATCCAGTTCAGCAACGTCATCGGTAGCAGCATGACCGTGAGCTGGACACCAGGCGATG
>CAZZDI010000060.1:896-15185 GCA_964653155.1 uncultured Flavobacteriaceae bacterium
GAGACGTTCTACCTTACCGGAAACGACTCCGAAGGAAATCCGCCGTTCGAGGCCAGCCAATCTACCCTGAGCGCCCCTTCCGTACAGGCCAGTAACATACAGTTCAGCAACGTCATCGGTAGCAGCATGACCGTGAGCTGGACACCAGGCGATGGACAAGGACGTATTTTGGTGGGGCGTGAAGGCAGCCCCGTGGATGCCGAACCGCAGAATCCCATAAATTACGCCAGCAACAGCAATTTTGGAACGGCTTCAACAGAAATTGGCACGGGAAATTTCGCCCTCTACGAAGGCAACGGTACCAGTGATTTTGTCTATAACCTAAAACCAAACACCACCTACCATTTTGCGCTGTTTGAGTACAATGGCGGAAATTCCAGGTTGTACCTCAACTCCACTTCAACCATATCCACCCCAGGTGCGACCGCAAGCCAGGCCACCACGGCGCAGCCCACGCTGAACACCACAAACATGAATTTCAGCAATCTGGATGGCGACAGGTTCTACAGGAACATTTCATCCTCATGGTACGGCAACGGCGAAAAAAGAATCGTTATAGCCAAGGCCGGAAGCCCCGTAACGGCTGTGCCCATTGACGGCTCCTCGTACAGCGCCAGTTCCACCTTTGGAAACGGACAGGAAATAGCTCCGGGCGAGTTCGTGATGTACAGCGGCACGGGTGGCGGCGACTGGGTGTACGGCCTTCAGCCAAATACCATCTATTATTTCAAGGTCTTTGAATTTAACGGCGAGGGCAGCGAGACGTTCTACCTTACCGGAAACGACTCCGAAGGAAATCCGCCGTTCGAGGCCAACCAAACCACTTTAGGCACGCCCACTGTGCAATCAAGCAACGCTTTTATTAGCAGTAGAAGCACAACCAGTATTAATATTTCATGGACAAACGGTAATGGTTCAAACAGGCTATTAATTGGCAGACAGGACGGCCCTGTTTCTGTTGAACCGGAAGATATTACCAACTACAACTCTAACTCTGGCGGGTTTTACAATAGCAATTACGAAATTGGGAGTTCTGGCAATTATGTACTTTATAACGGCACCAATACCAATGTAAACATCACCAATTTATTACCTGGACAAAATTACCACTTTGCGCTGTTTGAATTTAACGGAAGTAATTCCAAATTATACTTAAGGCCAGGGTATCCATTTGCATTAGAAACCTTTGGAGAACGCCCAACATTACAAGTATCGGGTGTTGAATATACCAATATTGCGCTCACTTCATTTGACGTGAATTTTACTCCCGGAAATGGAACACGCCGATTGGTAATTGCTCGGGAAGGCAGTGCGGTTAACGCAAGTCCGGCCGATTTTACAACCTATAACGCCAATGCCGCTTTTGGAAGCGGAGACGATTTAGGCAATGGTAATTTTGTTGTTTTTAACGACTTCGGTAATAGTTTCAGCCTATCCGGCTTAAGCCCTTCAACCATTTATTATTTTTCTTTCTTTGAATACGCCGTTAACGAAAATGGCGAATTATACTTGCTTCCCGCCTATACTTCATTTCAAAACACCATTTTCAATTACGATGTTGGGGTTTCGGCAATCACCTCACCGGATTCGGGTTGCGATTTAAATTCAAATGAAAGTATTACAGTTGAAATCACCAATTATGGAGACCCAACCATAACCGGTCTCGATGTGGCTTACAGCATCAATGGTGGTACTGAAATAATTGAAACGGTAAATAACCTGAACCTTTTATCGGGCAATAGCACAACTTATACCTTTACGCAAACAACCGATTTTTCTTCTGAAGAAACCTATAACATAAACACCTATACAATAATTGCCAACGATATTGACAATACAAACGATAACAATTCAAAAAGCATAACCCATTTTTCGCAACCAATTACTTCAATATCAGCAGATGTTACTATTTGTGCTGGAGAAACAACTATGCTAACGGCTTCGGGAGGAAACACATATCTTTGGAGCACAGGAGAAACTACTTCAGAAATAGCGGTTACCCCCTCCGAAACCACTACCTATTCCGTAGAAATAACCAATACCGAGGGCTGTACAAATATTGAGGAAGTTACCATTACCGTTACCCCGCTTCCAACGGTATCGCTTAACTTGCCTTTTGAAATTATAAACACCACAGACGCTGCGGTTCAACTGGATATGGCACAACCTTCTGGTGGAATTTATTATTTCAATACCGCTCCAGAAAACCCGATCACCTCAATAGACCCCTCCTCGCTATTGCCCGGCACTTACACCATAACCTACGAATATGAAGAAAACAATTGCACCAACACCGCTGAAGATAGCTTTACGGTTGAAACTTCTCAACCGGTAACAGCTCCAGAATTAGAGGATATATGTGAAAACGAATCAGACTTTTCATTGCCTGACGGAACGCCATCGGGAGGAACTTGGTCGGGCGATTTTGTAAACGGAAATATTTTCTCTACCAGTGCGCCACCGGGCGAATATACCTTAACGTACACTGTTTCTGGTGAATCAGCCACCACAACCATTACGGTTTTGGAAACCCAAAAAGCATTTAAAGAAGTAACTATCTGCGAAGGCGACGTATATGAAATGGCGGGTCAAATATTCGATACTGCAGGCACTTACATCATTGAAGACGGTACATCTCCTAACGGATGCCCCATTCAGCATACCATTTCTTTGGTTATTTCCAATCCGGGAGAAGCCCCAATTATTCAATCAAATTCAGGAAACCTACTTTGTGAAGGCTCCGAAACCGTTCTCAGCACACAACTCGACATTCCCGTTAAATGGAAAAGAATATACCAAGATGAGTTTTACGATATGGGCGTTTCAACTGAAATTACCACTTCCCTACCCGGGTTTTATGAAGCAAAATTAGAAAACAATTTGGGCTGCGAAGCCGTTTCGTTATGGTTTGATTTAAACATTGTTCAAAAACCAACCATTCAAACTTCAACGGTAACCACCATTTGCCTCGGTGAATCTATTGAACTTTCAGTAAACAACTCAGATGCGCAAACATGGTCAACTGGCGCAACTTCAACTAATATTACCGTTGCTCCAAGCGTGGATTCAGAATATACGGTTGAAGGCACCTATAACAATGGCTGTACATTTTCAGATACCGTTACCATTAATGTTATTCCGGCCTCGCCACCTGCTCCCGTTTCAAACATGATTCCGAGCAACGGTTCTGTAAACATGGTGCAGCCCATAAATTTGTCGTGGTCGCCAAGTGCCAATAGCGTGTATTACGACGTTTATGTATGGCCAAGTAATGAAGCAAAAAGTGAAACGCCAATAGTTTCCGATTTACAGACCATTTCATTTTCCGCTAGAAATTTAATCCCGGCTACAGAATACTCTTGGCAGGTAATCGCGAAAAATTCTTGCTTTGAAACCCCTGGCCCTGTTTTAAACTTTACGCCATCTGGCACACCCGATTTAACTTTGGTTAACGTATCAATGCCTACAGATGCTGTTGGTGGCAGCTCTATAACAGTGTCGTGGGAAGTTTCCAATATTGGTAACGGCAGCACCAATAATACCATTTGGAAAGATCGGATTTACCTTTCGCCAGATTTGGACCTTCGTCGTGGCGATGATACTTTGTTAGGCGAATTTACAAGCGTTTCTTCTCTAAATCCTGGTGAGTCGTACACGAATACAAAACAAGTAAACATCCCTTTAAACCATGTTGGCTCGTATTATTTATTTATAATAACCGATAATGTTGATGGGTACTGCCGAACAGAAGGTGGCGTTTGCGTGGACGACAGAAAATCGCACGGAGCAGATTTAAACGAAATGGACGAGCAAAACAACCTCTTTTACCAAAAGTTATTCATCGCTATTCCGCCTGCTCCAGATTTGAGCATGCTTAGTATTGGCGCTCCAACCGATGCTTTTTCGGGCGATGAGATAACCATTCAATATTCTGCTGAAAATATTGGCGAAAGAACCGCCATTGGAGGGTTTTGGTGGAAACCACCTTACATTACCTTAAATGTAGGTTTTGCACCCAAGTCGGGAGGAAGTTCGGGTGGCTATGGTGGCACATCTGCTATTTCGTTCTCGCCCATTCCGCAAAACACCGATTACGACCCCTGTGTTTTTGAACGCCATTGGAACGACGCCATTTATTTATCGGAATCCCCAACGTTTTCATTTGCTACGGCCACAAAACTGAAAGATTATCGAGTTTCGTTAGGCAACAGCCCCGGTGGCACGTGCGTTATCAACGATTATGTTGAAATTAATAGCAGTTACAACTATTCCCAAGAAATTGAAATTCCCGATAACATTTTTGGTGAATATTACATTTACGTTATCAGCAACTTTATGGGCATGTACGAACCCATTTACTCGAACAATATAATGAGAAGCGACCTCATAAATATTGTTTTAAGACCGCCTGCCGACCTAGCTTTAACCTCAATAAACACCCCCAATGAGGCTACAGCCAATCAAAATTTAACAGTATCATGGACTGTTGAAAACCAAGGGGTAAATCCGCCTTTAAAAAACTCTTGGATTGACGAAGTATTTATTTCAAAAGAGTCGTCTTTCAATGCCAATGAAGCCATTGCTTTAGGAAAAAATGCGTTTTTTCAAAATGCCGAAGTTTTTATTCCCGGAAAAAGCATTACCGGTGATTTTCAAAACGGCATGAGCTACATCGTTACCAAAAACTTTAAACTTCCTGAAAAGTTAGAAGGCGACCACTATGTTTATGTGATAACCGATGTAAACGACAAAATTTTTGAATTTAATTCGAGTGAAAACGATACGATTAGAAGCGGCATTATAAATGTGAGTTTGGATAATCGGGCCGATTTAATACCTGTTTCCATGTCGTATCCGGAAACCATTACTCGCAGCCAACCTTTCAATTTAAAATATAGGGTTAAAAATGTTGGTGATAATGCATCCGTCTCTCGAAGCGATAGAGTGTTTTGGTCTGAAAGCCCCGAGTGGGATCCCAAAACAGCAAAAGAACTGAATACCAAAAATATCTTTGGAGCAATAAGCCCCGGCGAAACCTTAGAATACACAAGAACCTGCACGCTCCCCTTATCGGTTCCTGATAACATTTATTTTTTCGTTTACGTTGATGCTTACGATAAAGTATTTGAAATCAATGAGCTAAACAACAAAATTAGCAATGCTTCCATTGGTTTAAATTCACCAACTATTGTTAACCCTCCAGAACCAGAGCCTATTGATATCGACATTGCATTAACCAATATTGATGCCCAAGGCATGGTAGATTCTGGCGATAACACCTCTATTGGTTGGACTATTGAGAACCTTGGAACTTCAAATGTTAATACCTCTTTTACAACCAGAGTTTATTTAAGTTTTGACTCCCAACTTAGTGCAGACGATTTTTATCTCGGGCAACGGTCTACCTCCCAATTGCCAGGTGGAGCAACTATTAACCAAAACGAAACCTTCAAAATACCCGATGGCATTGAAGGCGACTTTAATATTATTGTTTGGGCTGATTTTGATAATAGGCACGATGAAGATAAAAACAGAATAAACAACCAATTATTTAGCCCCATCCAGATTTCGTTACCGCCACATGCCGACTTGGTGATTACCAATATCAGTGCTCCTGAAAATTTGGTAAACGGGCAACGTTTCACGGTAAACTACACGGTACAAAACCAAGGTTTGGGCGAAACAAAACACCATTGGTACGATGCTTTTTATTTGGGTTCATTACCAAACGTAACCTCCAAAAGTGTGCGTATGGGTGGACAGCCACAGGAAATTGTTTTGGCGCCTGGCGAATCTTCAACTTTAGAAATTACTTTAGAAATTCCAAACCACGTTCTGGGCAATTACTATTTAATTGGTAACACCGATGCTTCAAACAAAATTTACGAAGGCTTTGAAAATGGTGAAACCAACAACGAAACTTATCAACTGGTTTCGATTGAAGCACAAGACCCTTCCGATTTAAAAATTGATGTCATAAATACAGACTCTCAAGCCTTTTTAGGCGATACATTCGATTCTCAAATCACAGTAAACAACATTGGTGATAACACTGCCGTAGGCAACTTGGCCAATGCCTTTTACTTATCGGAAAACGCAGAATACAACGGTGCTTTGGCGTCATTAATCGGCTCGAACAATTTTTCAATCACTTTAAACCCCGGTGAAACCAGAACCTTCGACCTTTCTGGAAATATCAAGGATTTATTCCCCGGTGATTATTATGGCATAGGCCGCACCAATATCCAATCTTCAATAAGCGAAAATAATTTTGAAAACAATAGTTTGGCCACAGAGAACACGATAGCACTCAATGTGCGGGATTTGCCTTTAAGTACTCCAACCATTAAAAATCTGGATCAAAAAAATTGGCTCTATTATAAAATTTTAGTGGAAGCAGGTAAAGATTTGATTATTGATGTTGAATCGACCCGAGACATCGGGAACAACCACGCCTACGTATCGCATGAAACGGTACCAACCCCGAACAGCTTTGAATTTCAAGGCATTTATAACAACTCTACAGACCAACGCGTTTTAGTGCCCAATACCAAATCGGGAGAATATTACCTATTGATTAGCACCGATTTATCTGCGTTGCAAACGCTAACCATAAACGCCAATCTATTGGATTTTAGCCTACTTTCCGTTTTACCAAATACTGTGGGTAACGGTAAAGTAAGTACCGATATTACCGGTGCAGGATTCAGGCCAGGCATGGTTGCTCGATTATTAAATAACGGTACAGCGGTAAATACTGCTTTAAGTGTAAACTTACAAAGTAGCATGGAGGCAGAAATCTCATGGAATTTATCAGACGTTCCATTAAACACTTACGATTTAGAAATTGAAAACCCAGATGGTGCTTCGGTTATATTAAGTCAGGCTATAATTGTAGAAAACAGTACGGGATATACTAATCTAGTTTATGATATACTATCTCCTGATGTATTGAGGCGAGGTCGAAGTGCATTTTTTGAATTCGTTATTAGAAATGACAATAATGTTGACACTCCAGCAGTTTTAGCAGAATTAGCCATGCTCGATAATGTAGATATTTTAGATATCAGTGTCAGCGGAAAACTCAAAAAAAACTCTGTAACTGATATTTATGGTAGGCTTCAAGACATGCCAGATTATCAATCTGATGGAGGCTATCACATTATCCCTTTTACAGCTAGAGATTTTAAACCCGGTGAGGTTATGACCGCAAGCGTTTATATTGCCAATTTTTCGGGTACTACCTTCCCTATGCGGGCAAGAGTTATTGGCGGAAACGAAGAAACCATACTATTTAACGCCCTCGAAAATATAGAGGCTACCCGACAGCTGGCACTGGAAACCCCAGACTTTTTTAGCGAGAATAGAGATGCTGTTGAAGACAGAACAACCTTTAGCAAATTGATGCTGAATAATTATGTTGAATACGGCTTCTTAAAAGCCAGCGATACTTTACTCGTAGATTTTGAATGTGAAGACTGCCCGGAAACCGCGTCATTAAACCAAAATACTTACGCTCCGGGTGTTCAAGGCCCCGATATATTACGGGCATCAAATGCAACGTTTAGTCCTGGGGCCAACTATAATTGGGAAATTAATAAGTACAATGGAGAGGATGGAGCCCATTTAGGCCATGATACCATCAACCTATCCGGTAAGCTAAATATTGAATCTACACCCGAAAACCCTTTTACAATCAACATTAAAAGTTTAGACTATAGCAATTCACCAACTTACTTAGCGGGATGGTATCCCGCTGTTGACAAATGCTGGACGATTTTAAAAGCCTCCGATGGTATCGTAGGATTCGATGTCTCAAAATTTTTAATTAATACAGATGGCTTTACAGCCTATAACTACACTTACAACGGAACATTTTCAATTAAGAAAATAAACGATAACGAATTGGCCATTTGCTTTACGGCCTACAAACCCGGTTTGGGTGAAGACGGCGTGCCCGGTGCGCCCGGAGGTATTGGTGAAGATGGCTCCCCCGGTGGACCCGGTGGACCCGGCAACCAATATATTAGCCCCGGAAAAGGTGGCATTGGTGGGCCTGGCGGACCTGGCTATGGCAACATACGCCCTGGTAACAAAGGGCCAGATGGCCCTGATGGCTGTACTTATGGCGTGGATTGCGCATGCCCCGAAAATGGAAGTTGCAACGAAATTTGTAATGGCATTGATGATGATGGTGATGGTATTATTCCCTTGGTTGAACAGGATTTGGATGGTGATGGATATTCAAAATGCCAAGGCGATTGCAATGATTATGATAGTACCATTTACCCTGGCGCAGTTGAAATTCCAGATGGAAAAGACAATAATTGTGATGGGGTAATTCCTTCAAATGAAATAGATAACGACAACGACGGTTATACCGAACTTGAAGGCGATTGCAATGATGCCGACAGAGCCATTAATCCTTCTATGGAAGAAATATGTTTTGACGGAAGAGATAACGATTGCGATGGGCAAATTGATGAAGACTGCAACGCTTGTACTGAAGCTGACAATGATGGCGATGGCTATACCGAATGTGAAGGCGACTGTAACGATAATAATAGCCTGATCCGCCCCGGTAAAGAAATTTGTGACGATGGCATAGACAATAACTGTAACGGCCTTATAGATGAAGGTTGTGACGATAATGATCCTTACCCAGATCCATTCCCGGATTGCCCTTTTGGTGAAAATTGCGACCCTAAACCTGTTGATTGTTCAAGCGGCAGTATTTTGGGCGCCCCCCCGGGAACCCCTTGCCCAAAACCAGAACCGGAAAAAGACCCGGATTTTGATGATGACGACAACCCGAACAATCCAAATACTCCAAACAATCCGGATAATCCAGATAGCCCACCTGGCCCGGAAGGTGACTGTTCGGCTACCGGCGGTGGCGGCGACGGCACTCCCAGTTGGTGTGATGTATCCTTTGCCGCACTGGGGTGTGGTTTAGGAGTTGCAAGTTGTGGCTTTGGCATTGCCGCATGTGTTGGTACAGTTGTCGGTTGCCCTCTTGCTGTACTGTCTTGTGGAGCGGGGGCAATAAGCTGCGGACTTTCCTTAAACAACCTTAATGATAAAAGTAAAGGGGCTTCCGCTGCATCCCAATTTGGTTGTATTGGTGCTTCGGCTGCCGATTTACTGTCCGGTTCTCCTTATTATGCGCTTGGAGGTTTGGTCCTTTGCCATGCTCAAAATGTTTTATGCAAACCCGTTGTGGGCTCCTGCGACCCCAACGAAATTATTGGCCCAGAAGGTTTTGGCCCCGAGAAGTTTGTTTCGAATACAGAAACCTTAAATTATACCATCAATTTTGAAAACGATCCCGATAATGCTACTGCCCCAGCTCAAAGAGTGGTAATTAGGCAACAACTGGATGATAACTTTAATCCTGCTAGCTTTAGGCTACTCGGTTTCGGATTTGGTAAATATGTTTTTGATGTACCAGAAGGTTTATCCAGTTATAGTACACGATTAAACCTTTCCGAAGAAATTGGCATGGACGTGAATGTTTCTGTAGGACTAGATCTTGTTAATTCTGAATTGTTCTGGAGTTTCCAATCCATAGATTCCGAAACAGGGCTCCCGCCGTACGAAGCTTTGAAAGGCTTCTTACCTGTTAATGACGACAACGGAGCCGGCGAAGGGTTTGTAACCTATTCCATAAAAGCCAAAAGCACCACACAAACTGGAGATGAGCTAAGAGCCTCTGCAAATATCTTTTTTGATATTAACGAACCCATTGCCACCAACGAAGCGGTGAACATTATTGATGCCGCTCCACCTGTACTCGAAGCCATTACCGATAATAATTTGGAGTTTGAAACCATCCAAAGTTTTGGAATAAATGCTTCCGATGATGCTGGAGGCAGCGGAATTATGGGCTACGAGGTATATCTTTCGGAAAACGGCGGTGAATTCAATTTAATTTCAGAGGTTTTGGGTATTGAAGACATATTCACCTTTGAAGGCGAACCAAATACCTCATATTGTATGGCACCGGTTGTTATTGACAATGTAAATAATAAAAGCGCCATTACCGAAGCAAATACCATTTGCTACAATACTCCTTCGGAGGAAGATATTACAACCGAATACTTTAAGTTAACTACGGTTTCATCTGGAAACGGTACCATTGAAACTTTGCCCCAAACCAGTTATTTTGAAAACGGTGCCCACGTAACCATCAATGCTGTTGCAGATGCCGGTTGGCGATTCGATAGATGGGAAAACGATTTGTCGAGCACCTCTATTTCTGAAAGCATAACAATGGACAGCGACAAAAATATTACTGCGGTATTTCAGCAAGAAGAATATACGCTTACCATTAATACCCAAGGAAATGGAAGCATTAGCCTTAATCCCGAAAACGGCATTTATTCATCAGGAACTGAAGTTACGATAAGCGCCAGTGCCGATTCTGGTTGGATTTTCGACCGCTGGGAAGGCGATTTGGAAAGTTTCAATAACGCTGAAAATATAACCATGGATTCGAACAAAAATTTAACCGCCATTTTCATTGAAGGCATGGTTGTAAGGGCACAAGTTGAAAACGCTACCTGTGTTGAATCTTTCGATGGAAACATCCAACTCGACATTCTTGGGGGCACTCCGCCCTACACATTCGATTGGGACCATGACGGGACGGCTCCGGACGATTTAGAAACAGACCCCAAAGATTTAACCGATATTGGCAACGGAACTTATAATGTTTTGGTAACCGATTTTAATGGAATTACTGCTTCAAAAACGGTAAATGTGAATGTTATCGACAATATTTCTCCCGAAATCAGCAATATTGGAGACCAAGTTGAAAATTTTAACAACGATTGTAAAATCATTGTAAAAGATTATAGTTCTGTAGCGACAATAACAGATAATTGCTCCGGAAACCTAATTATTGAACAGTACCCGGAAATTGGGGCAGAAATTACCCAAACTACAAACGTTATTTTAACGGTAACGGATGCTTCAAACAACAAATCTTCCGTATCGTTCAAAATTATCCCAGAAGACAATGTTGCGCCTTTAATTGCTCCCATTGAAAACCAACTTCTCGACAGGAATGAAAATTGTACGGTTTACCTTCCCGATTATTCTTCTTTGGTTGAAGTAACCGATAATTGTACAGGTAATCTGAACATTACCCAAATACCTGCGGCCAGTACCGTAATAACAGAAAACACAACGGTAACCATTTTAGTTAATGATGGCCAAGGAAACGAGTCCTCAGAAACATTTATGGTTGAAATACAAGGCGAATTGCAGGTTTATTATTATGATGGCGATGGCGATGGCTATGGTGTAGATAACGTCATGACCAATAAAACGCTTTGCCAAATGCCTAACGATAACTATTCCACCGTTGCAGGCGATTGTGACGATAACGACCCGGAAAACAATCCAGATACCAACGAAGAAGATTGCGGTACATTGGGCATTGATGAACAGCAAACCTTTAATTTTAAACTTTACCCGAACCCGGCAAAAGAACAGTTAACAATAGAATTTTTTAATGCAGCCGAACATAAAACTGTTCTATCTATTTTTGATGCTTTAGGAAGGGAAATTTCCACTGAATCTTTTACCAATAAATCTGAAATCACCCTTTATTTTAATGAAAAATACCAAGACGGTGTATATCTGGTTAAGGTAAGCAACAACGGAAAAACGGAAACAAAAAGGTTTGTCGTATTGAGATAAACTGAATAATTTAAGATGATAAACAATTAAGTTAGGCCTTAAAAAGCTTGACTTAATTGTTCAACTCATTTACAACCAAGCGCAATTCGGCATAACTGTATTTGTCATCCAACTGCTGTTTTAAATCCGACAAGCCTTCAAAACTTTTTTGGGGAATTATGGTCTTGAGTTCGTCATAGTGTTCAGCAGTCATTAAATCGGTTATTTTTATTTCGCCGGTTTCAATAAAACTGGCCAAATGGCCGAATATAGTGTTGGAAGTCAGTTCGCGTTCTTCGGCTATCTCTTCAATAGATTTTCCCGATTGAAATAATTGTAAGGATTCCTTTTTGGTATCTACTTTCTTCTTCGTTTGCTTTGGCTCATCAAATATTTCAGCTTCAGCCGAGGTTTCAATATCATGCTCATCACAATATGTTCTAATTACTTTCAAAATAGCAGCACCATATTTTTCCACTCGGGTTTTCCCCATGCCATTCACTTTTAAAAGCTCACTTTTATTTGTCGGCAAGCTTTCACACATGTCGTACAACGCTTTTTGGGTAAACACTTGAAAATGTACCAAGCCTTTTTCTTGGGCAATATCATTTCTAAGCAGTCGAAGCTTCTCAAAAAGTTCGACGTTACTGGTGCCTTCAACAACAGTTTTCCTTTTCTTTTTAGGCTGTTGTTTGACGTTAAATACGGCTTTAGCTCTCAATTCTAAAAACAAACTCGCATTAAAACCATTTGAAATTTTATTGAAATACAACTGCTTTATACTCAATAACTCTTCAAAACTATCGAGTTGTTTAGTTATTTCGCTGCCCACCGCTTGGTTGTCGGTCGTAAACCCAAAGGTATTTAAAGGCTCTATTATATTTGTTCTTGTTTCGGCTTTAAAATAGGCGATGGCTTTCTTAAACCGCTCTTGAATAATGGTGTTTTGCTCTGGCAACTCCTTGTTTTGTTCTGATAACTCTTTGAGCTGATGTTTAAACCCATTTCCTGTTTTCAAAAAATGGGTTAATGTGTCCTTTACTTTTAGAAACACCTTTTCAACGGGTCCTTCTACAATAGTTCGGTTTTTATAATAAATATCCAGAATCCGATTTGCGGGATACAACAGTTCATAAAAATCGAAGAGTTCTTCAATTAGCTCCAATTGAAATGTTTTCCGGGAATCATCTAAAATATTTTCATCTGGCGCATTGTTTTCGGCATCTTCATTAAATGCAGTAACATGTGCATCGCTAATAATCTGGTTGGAATGGATTTTACTTTTTAGCACCAAGCCTTCCAAAGACTTGCATCTACTCAATGCCACATAAGTTTGCCCATGGGCAAATGCGCCTTCTGCATCAATAATGGCTTTTTCAAAGGTAAGCCCTTGGCTTTTGTGAATGGTTATGGCCCATGCCAAGCGCAATGGGATTTGGGTAAAAGAACCTACCCTTTCCTCTGAAATGGCTTTTGTATCGGGGTCAACGGTATAATTTATATTTTCCCAAATTTCGGGCGTCACTATAATATTGAAATCGTCTTCGGGGCAATGTACCACTACTTCATCTGAATCCAAATGAATAACCTTACCTATCTTACCATTAAAATAACGTTTATCTGGACTACTATCATTTTTCACAAACATGACTTGTGCCCCAACTTTTAATTCTAAATTTTCTTGGTTGGGATACGAATACTCCGGAAACTTTCCATCGATTACAGCTTTATACTTTCGCGACTTCGATTTAATTTTTTCCAATTCCGTCCTATTCGTAGCTTCTGCCTTGTTGTTATGTGTGGTTAACGAAATGTAACCCTCATCAGGTTTTGGAACAAAATCTTTAACAAATCGCTTATTCAATTCGAATGCGGCCGACTCAGAAAGCCTATTGTTTCTTATCTCATTGAGTATATCTATAAACTTAGGGCTTTCCTGTCTGTAAATATACTTTAACTCAATGGTTAGTGCATTACATTGCTTGAAGGCATGGCTACTGAAAAAAAAACCATTACTGTAAACATGCTTTAACAATTCCCATTCTTGCTCCTTAATAACCGGTGAAAGTTGTTGTAAATCACCAATCATGAGCACTTGTACACCTCCAAAAACTTTATTTCTATTTCTAAAACGACGCAGAGTTCGATCTATTCCGTCCAACAAATCGGCACGCACCATACTTATTTCATCAATAACCAATAAATCCATTGATTTAATGATATTGATTTTTGTTTTACTGAATTTTCTATTGAAGCCCTTCGACGCATTCAAATCGGTATCGGGTAAAATGGGCCCGAAAGGCATCTGAAAAAATGAATGAATGGTAACACCTTTGGCATTTATGGCTGCAACACCTGTAGGCGCTACAACAACCAAGCGCTTTAAACTGTTCTTTTTTAATCGATGTAAAAAGGTCGTCTTTCCTGTCCCGGCCTTCCCTGTTAAAAACATAGAACGGTTAGTATAGTTTACGAAATCCCAGGCTAGGTCAAGTTCTCTGTTTGTGGACATCATTTTTTGAAGGATAAATGCTGAAGATAGCCATTTTAGAACAAAATGCAAAGCCATAAAAACAAAAAGCCCCCTCCACGTAACGTGAAGGG
>CAZZDI010000061.1:0-15043 GCA_964653155.1 uncultured Flavobacteriaceae bacterium
ATTCTTCACTTTACTTCGACCTAAGCCTGTATCGAGCGGAGTCGAGATGCTCAGTGCAGGCGTTCAGAATGACAAACAATTACATGATGTCAAACTATTCAGATTCAGCTATATAACAAATACCAACAGCTTCAAAATAAAAAACCCCACAAATATTGCGAGGCTTTTAGTGTTGTATGTATTTTTTTAGCCTATTACTTCAGCTACTTTTTTACCAATCTCTGCTGGAGAATCAACTACGTGGATTCCACAAGCTCTCATGATTTTCTTTTTAGCTTGGGCGGTATCGTCGCTACCACCAACAATAGCACCAGCATGCCCCATGGTACGTCCTGCTGGAGCAGTTTCTCCTGCAATGAACCCTACAATTGGTTTTTTGCTTCCGCTTTCCTTGTACCAGTTTGCTGCATCGGCTTCCAACTGTCCGCCAATTTCACCAATCATGACAACGGCTTCGGTTTCTGGATCGTTGATCAACAACTCAACAGCTTCTTTGGTTGTGGTTCCTATAATAGGATCCCCACCAATACCGATTGCTGTGGTAATTCCCAATCCTTGCTTCACCACCTGATCGGCAGCTTCGTAAGTCAACGTTCCTGATTTAGAAACAATACCCACTTTTCCTTGTTTGAAAACAAAACCTGGCATGATACCCACTTTTGCTTCACCTGGGGTAATAACTCCTGGGCAGTTAGGGCCAATTAATCGGCAATCTTTATTTTTAATGTAATTTGACGCTGTAATCATGTCTGCAACAGGAATGCCTTCAGTAATGGTAATAATCACTTTTATACCGGCATCGGCGGCTTCCATAATGGCATCGGCAGCAAATGCGGGCGGCACAAAAATAATGGTCGTATCTGCCCCTACTTGTTCAACAGCTTCCAAAACGGTATTGAACACGGGCTTGTCCAAATGGGTTTGCCCACCTTTTCCGGGAGTTACACCACCAACAACATTGGTGCCGTATTCTATCATTTGACTGGCGTGGAACGTGCCTTCGCTACCTGTAAAGCCTTGGACAATTATTTTTGAATCTTTATTTACTAAAACACTCATAAGTGATTATTTTATTGATTAATTTATGTTGTACGCAAATGTAATTTTTTGAATTAAATTTTTAAAGCAAAAAACAAAGTTTTATTTTGTCCTTTGTTTTTTTAAATGCTCTAAAATTTCAGGGATTTTTTTTATGGAAGCCAATTCTTTATATTTTGAACGGATGTCTTCAGCCGGAATACCAAAATAACTCTTCCCGCCTTCCAGCGACTTGCTAACACCCGTTTTTGCCAAAAGTACGGCTTTTTTACCAATGCTAATACCGCTGGTCATGCCCACCTGCCCCCAAATGGTGACTTCGTCTTCTATAACCACACAGCCGGCTATGCCCACTTGTGAAGCTATCAAGCATTTTTTGCCAATAACCGTATCGTGACCAATTTGTACTTGGTTGTCGATTTTTGTGCCTTCACAAATTCGAGTATCGGCCGTTACACCACGGTCTATGGTGCAGGCTGCCCCAATATCTACATGGTTTTCAATGACCACTCTTCCGCCCGATTTTAAGCGATCGAACCCTTCTGGACGGTTTTTATAATAAAAAGCATTGGCTCCCAAAACAGTACCAGCGTGAATGGTAACATGGTCACCAATAACAGCGTCATCATAAATGCTTACATTGGAATGGATTACGCAATTATCGCCAATAGTTACATTGTGCCCAATAAAACTGTTGGGTTGAATAACCGTGTTTTTCCCTATTTTAGCTGAAGGGGAAACCGCAACGTTTGATGCTTTAAACGGCTTAAAATAATCGGTCAGCTTATTGAAATCTCTAAACGGGTCGTCGCTAACCAATAAAGTTTTGCCTTGTGGGCAATCGACTTCCTTGTTGATCAAGATAATGGTTGCTGCCGAATTTAAAGCCTTATCGTAATACTTAGGGTGGTCCACAAAAACGATATCTCCGGGTTCGACCACATGGATTTCGTTCATGCCCAAAACCTGAAAATTGGCATCACCAACAAACTTACAGCCAATTAATTCTGCGATTTGGCTAAGAGTATATTTTCTAGGGAATTTCATAAATCAGTATTCGGTCTCAGTCGCAGTATTCAGTTTAAGCCATTTGACTGCTAACTGCCAACTATTTTTATTCCTTTACGCGTTCTTTATAAGTTCCCTTTTCGGTCTCTACTTTAATTTTATCACCTTCATTAATAAACAAAGGTACGTTAACCTCTGCTCCGGTTTCAACCGTTGCAGGTTTTGTGGCATTTGTAGCTGTATTTCCTTTTACCCCAGGCTCGGTGTGGGTTACTTCCAAAATAACACTTGCCGGCATTTCTACCGAAAGTGGCATGTTATCTTCTGTATTTATAATAACAGTTACCACTTCTCCTTCTTTCATTAAATCAGGTCTGTCTAGAGCAGCCTCTGTAAGTTGGATTTGTGTATAATCTTCCTGGTTCATAAAATGATAGTACTCGCCATCATTGTACAAAAACTGGAATTTGTGGGTTTCCACCCTTACATCGTCCAATTTGTGTCCGGCAGAAAATGTGTTGTCCAGAATTTTTCCATTAGTAACACTTTTTAATTTCGTTCTTACAAAGGCAGGGCCTTTTCCTGGTTTTACGTGCAGAAACTCTACAATTTTGTAAATATCGTTATTGTACCTTATGCACAATCCATTTCTAATATCTGATGTTGTTGCCATGTTTTTAGTTTGATTTAAAATATCCTTTCATAATGCCACGGTGCGAATTCCTTATAAACTGAAGGATTTCATCGCGTTCTGGCGTAGCTTCCATTTCTGCCTCAATAATATCGGCAGCCTGGGTGTTGTTATAGTTTTTTTGATAAAGAATCCTGAAAATATCTTGTATTTCCCTAATTTTTTCGGTTGAAAAACCACGCCGGCGTAATCCTACCGAATTGATCCCTACATACGACAAGGGTTCTCGTGCGGCTTTTACAAAGGGCGGCACATCTTTTCTAACCAAAGAACCACCGGTTACAAATGCATGATTTCCAACAGAAACAAACTGATGAACGGCCGTCATACCTGCTAAAACCACATAATCACCAATGGTAATGTGCCCGGCCAAAGTGCTGTTGTTAGAGAAAATGCAGTTGTTTCCCACAATGCAATCGTGCGCAATGTGGCAATAAGCCATAATCAAACAGTTATCGCCAACTACGGTTTTCATTCGGTCTGCCGTACCACGGTTTATGGTTACGCACTCACGGATGGTAACGTTATCGCCAATTTCAACAGTGGTATCTTCATCGTTGTATTTTAAGTCTTGCGGCACTGCCGAAATAACGGCTCCGGGAAAAATATTACAGTTTTTACCAATGCGGGCGCCTTCCATAATGGTAACGTTGCTGCCAATCCAAGTGCCCTCGCCTATTTTTACATTATTGTGTATGGTTGCAAAGGGCTCAATAACTACATTCTTGGCAATTTTGGCGCCAGGGTGCACATACGCTAAAGGTTGGTTCATAATTATTTTACTTTAGAAATTTGTGCCATCAATTCTGCTTCTGCACAAAGTTTTCCGTTGGAATAAGCATAACCTTGCATATGGCAAATACCGCGGCGAATGGGGGTTATTAACGTACAGTTGAAAATTAGCGTATCGCCGGGCATGACTTTTTGTTTAAATTTAACATTGTCCATTTTCATGAAAAACGTTAGGTAATTTTCTGGGTCGGGAACAGTATTTAAAACCAAAATACCTCCTGTTTGTGCCATGGCCTCAACAATTAAAACACCTGGCATAACTGGTGCCCCAGGGAAATGCCCTTTGAAGAATTCTTCATTCATGGTAACATTTTTGGTGGCCACCACATTTTTTTCGGTGAGCTCAAATACTTTGTCGATCAACAAAAACGGCTGGCGGTGCGGCAACATGGCCATAATTTGGGTAACGTCCATTAGCGGAGGTTGGTTCAAATCGATATTGGGCACATTGTTTCGGCGCTCGTTTTTTATGATTTTCGACAGTTTTTTGGCAAACTGTGTATTTACAAAATGGCCTGGCTTGTTGGCGATAACCTTTCCTCTAATTCTTGTGCCGACCAACGCCAAATCGCCCAAAACATCCAGTAATTTGTGTCTAGCTGCTTCGTTAGGGTGATGTAGGGTTAGGTTATCTAAAATGCCGTTTGGTTTTACGGCAATATTATCTTTTTTGAAGGCTATTCTTAACTTTTCCATGGTTTCCGGAGACAATTCCTTATCTACATAAACTATGGCGTTATTCAAATCGCCTCCTTTTATAAGTCCGTTTTCCAATAACATTTCAATTTCATGCAAAAAACTGAATGTTCTGGAATTGGCTATATCGCTTTTAAAATCTGAAACCTGGTTTAAAGTTGCGTTTTGAGTTCCTAAAACCTTCGTTCCGAAATCTACCATGGTGGTTATTTGGTACTCTTTAGCGGGCATCACCAAAATTTCGCTTCCGGATTCTTCATCTACATAAGAAACAATATCGGTAATTTCGAAAACCTCGCGTTTGGCTTCAAGCTCCACAACGCCCGATTTTTCAATAGCTTCAACAAAAAACTTAGAGGAGCCATCCATAATTGGGGGCTCGGAAGCATTCAGTTCAATAATAACATTATCAACATCCATTCCTACCAAAGCTGCCAAAACATGCTCTGAGGTTTGAATGGTTACGCCATTTTTTTCCAAGCAAGTACCACGTTGGGTATTGGTTACATAATTGGCATCGGCCTCAATAACCGGTTCGCCTTCTAAATCAATACGCTTAAAGGCCAAGCCAAAATTAGCTTCGGCTGGCTTAAAAGTTAAGGTGACATTTTTTCCTGTGTGCAACCCAACCCCTGTTAAAGAAATGGCTTCCTTAATGGTTTTTTGGTTGTTTTCAGTATTAATTATTCCCATTTATTTTTTTCTAGTTCGTTTATGTTTTTTACTATGGCTGGCAAGTTTTTAAAATGGACATAAGATTTATTGTAGTCGCTTAATTTTATGGCTGGCGAACCTTGTAACATTTCGTTGTCTTTTACGTTTCTACCAATGCCCGATTGCGCCTGTATCTTTACATTATTGCCTATGGTGATGTGGCCAACAATGCCTACTTGGCCACCTATTTGACAGTTTTCACCAACTTTTGATGACCCGGCAATTCCTGTTTGTGCAGCGATTACCGTATTTTTTCCTATTTCAACATTATGGCCAATTTGTATTTGGTTGTCGAGCTTTACGCCCATACGTATTACGGTTGAGCCAAGAGTGGCCCTATCGATTGTTGTGGCCGCCCCTATATCAACAAAATCTTCGATAATAACGTTTCCTGTTTGGGGGATTTTACTGTAACTGCCATCTTCATTTGGCGCAAAACCAAAGCCATCTGCCCCAATTACGACGCCCGCATTGATAACGCAATGTTTTCCTATTATGGTTTCAGAATAGATTTTAGCTCCGGCAAAAACAATGGTATTGTCGTCTAAAACCGCATTGTCGCCAATATAAGTGTTCGGGAAAATTTTAACATTATCGCCCAAAACCACATTTTCACCAATATAGCTGAAAGCACCAATGTAAACGTTCTCGCCGTATTTTGCGGTATTTGCAATAAAAGAAGGTTGTTCTATCCCTATTTTATTCTGTTTAACGGAGTTGTAATATTCCAGTATTCTTGAAAATGCCAAATAGGCATCATCTACTTTTATTAATGTTGTGGTTAGGCTATCTTCTGGTCTAAACGTTTTATTTACAATAGTTATCGATGCCTTTGTTTTATATATGTGTGGTGTGTATTTCGGGTTTGCCAAGAAAGTTAACGCACCCTCGAACCCTTCTTCGATCTTAGCTATTTTAGAAACTTCAACCTCAGGGTCTCCAACTACATCGCCTTCTAAAATCCCTGCTATTTGTTGTGCTGTAAACTTCACACTGAAAAAAGTTAGATGTTTTTTGTTTGAATATGCAAAAATAGAAAAAATGTGCTAAAGTTTACGTTTTGGATAACATATATAATATTTGGTTACTGGTTTCGACAGGGCTTTTAAGTTGAGTTGGTCTGAAGCCTTAACGATATCTTCGATCTTGCCCGATTTGTGCAAAATATTTATGCCTTTGTGTTTTATATGATACGCTTGGTTAGAAATGTTTCCCGTGAACACAAAATACCGGGCTTCATGCTCACTTATGTCGTGTTTTTCAATCAACAATTTTAAATGCTTTTGAAGGCTTTCTGGCTTTACGGGCTTATTCTTCACCTTAATTTTTAGCAATTCCCGGTTGATAATCATCTCACTTAAATTCCTGAGCACAAAATCGTCGTGGTTCTGCCAATGCTTCATAGCCGAAACCACATCGAAATCGTCCAATTGACTGAATACATCCAGGGTTTGTCCATCAAAATTATCGGGGGTTATCTTATTTTTTAAAAAATATATTAGGGCATTACTGCCTTCCAAAGGCGCTCCGGCGTCGTACAATTCCTGGGCACGCTTTAAAACACGAATCAGCAATTGTTCGGCGACCAATCCCGTTTTGTGCAAATACACTTGCCAATACATTAAACGGCGGGCGATAAGAAACTTTTCAACGCTGTAAACCCCTTTCTCTTCAACCACCAATTCGTCATCCACAACATTGAGCATGGTAATTAAGCGCTCGCTATTTATATTGCCTTCTGCTACGCCCGTGTAAAAACTGTCGCGTTTTAAATAATCGGCCCGATCCATATCCAATTGCCCCGAAACGAGCTGGCACATGAATTTTTTTGGATATTCACCTTTAAAGATGTCAATGGCAAGCGTTAAACTTCCGTTAAATTCTTCGTTTAAGCGCTCCATAAAAAGCAACGAAATTTCCTCGTGCGATACATTATTTACAATGCTGTTTTCCATCGCGTGCGAAAATGGGCCGTGGCCAATATCGTGCAGCAAAATGGCCGTATAAAGGGCGTTTTCTTCTTTCCTGGAAATGGTAACCCCCTTGAAACGAAGCACATTAACGGCCTGTTGCATTAAGTGCATACAACCTATGGCGTGATGGAACCGTGTATGGTGCGCACCGGGATATACTAAATAAGACATGCCCATTTGGGTAATTCGGCGCAGACGTTGGAAGTATTTGTGTTGTATTAAATCAAAAATTAACGAATCCGGAATGGTAATAAATCCGTAAATTGGGTCGTTTAATATTTTAAGTTTGTTCAAACTTTATTTATTTACATTAAGTTCTACAAATATAACCATATACGCCTATTTTGGCATATGGAAACATAATACTTTAATACAGATACAAATATGATAAAAATACTTTGGGTTGATGACGAAATAGATTTACTAAAACCGCACATCCTGTTTTTGGAAAAGAAAAACTACCAGGTAACCAGTTGCCAAAGCGGCACAGAAGCCATTGATATTTTAGAGGAAGAAAATTTTGATATTGTATTTTTAGATGAAAATATGCCCGGCCTAACCGGGCTCGAAACCTTAAACGGCATTAAAGAAAAGAAAGACAGCCTACCCGTGGTGATGATTACCAAAAGCGAGGAAGAATACATTATGGAAGAAGCCATTGGTAACAAAATTGCCGACTACCTTATAAAACCGGTAAACCCCAACCAAATCCTTTTAAGTTTAAAGAAGAATTTGGACCACTCCCGATTGGTTTCAGAAAAAACCACATCAAACTACCAACAGGAATTTAGGAAAATAGCCATGGATATGGCCATGGTAAACAGTTATGAGGAATGGGTAAACCTGTACCAAAAACTGATTTATTGGGAAATCCAATTGGAAGACATTGAAGATGTGGGCATGTTCGAGATTTTGGAGTCGCAAAAAACCGAGGCCAACATCCAGTTCGGAAAATTTATTGAAAAAAATTATGCCGATTGGTTTAAGCCCAATACCGATGCGCCTATTATGTCGCACACACTTTTTAAGGAGAAGGTTGTTCCGGAAATTAACAAAGAGCAACCCACCGTTTTGGTGATTATTGATAATTTACGGTATGACCAATGGAAGGCGTTCGAGCCCGTAATAAACAACTATTACAAAAAAGAAAAGGAAGAAGCTTTTTTCAGTATTTTACCAACGGCTACACAATATGCCAGAAACGCCATTTTCTCGGGGTTGATGCCCAGCGATATGGAAAAGCTGTTTCCGCAGTATTGGAAAAACGACACCGATGAAGGCGGCAAAAACCTGCACGAAGCCGAGTTTTTAGATACCCAAATAAAGCGATTGGGGCTTACGCATTTAGAATACGAGTACCATAAAATAACTAATTTAAAAACCGGAAAGAAACTCGCCGATAATTTCAAATCACTAAAAAACAACGACTTGACGGTTATTGTGTATAATTTTGTAGATATGCTTTCGCACTCCAAAACCGAAATGGACGTTGTAAAGGAATTAGCCTCAAACGATAAAGCCTACCGCTCGCTCACCTTAAGCTGGTTTAAAAACTCACCTCTTTTCGAAATGATACAACAGGCGCAACGTTTAGGCTTCAAACTTATATTGACTACAGATCACGGCACCATCAATGTTAAAAACCCTTCTAAAGTTATTGGAGACCGCGATACGAGTTTAAACCTCCGCTATAAAACAGGCAAAAGCCTCACTTACGACAATAAGGATGTGTTGGTGGCCAAAGACCCCAAGGCACTCCATCTGCCCAGCATAAATATGAGCAGTTCTTATATTTTTGCAAAAAGCGACCTGTTTTTCGCCTACCCAAACAATTACAACCATTATGTGGGTTATTACAGAAACACCTACCAGCACGGTGGGGTTTCGTTAGAAGAAATGATTATTCCCTTTGTGGTGTTTAATCCCAAATAAATCTTCAAAAAGCAAATAAATCCGACGAAATACATCTTTTTTTAGGATTAATAAAAATTAATTATTATTATTGCTATAAATTAAACAAAGCTTGAAAATACATTATAGCCTAAGCGAAGTAGAATACGTTGCAAAAAAAATTATAACAAGTTCAAAGTCAAAAACTTTGTTGTTTTATGGTAATATGGGGGCTGGAAAAACTACTTTAATAAAAACTATCGTGAAAATTTTGGGAAGTGAAGAAAAAGCCAGCAGCCCCACCTTTTCTATTGTTAACGAATATAGTTTAGAGGATGACAAAATTTTTCACTTCGACCTTTATAGAATTGAGGATTTAAACGAGGCCTATAATTTGGGGATTGAAGATTATTTAGAATCCGAACACTGGAAACTTATTGAATGGCCCGAAAAAATTGAGCCTATTTTATTTGGCGAATTTGACAAAATTAAATTGGAAATTGAAGATAAAGACCTAAGAATATTAACTCTTGAATAAATAAAAAAACAACAAAACCATGTCTTTTAAATAACATATACAACCATAACTTTTTAGTTTTACGGGATACCCACAGCAAGAATTTTAAAAAACACTGTTTTTAACATTTTTTTAACATTTTTGGATTTGATCAAAGTAGGTGTTTCTCTAAATTTGGAGTATTAATTAATTAAATCCCTAAAAATTATGAAAACTAAAAAGTATTTAATTGCATTTGCAATTTTCGGAGGTATGTTATTTTTGGCTCAAGCAGCAAACCAATATAACGTAGATGAGCAACAAACAGCAATCAGAAAAGACCAAATCAAAGTCCCAATGGGAGGATAAAAAAAGTTTGGTAATAGGTAGTATAGTGGCTACTGTAATAGCTGCTACTCCTTTTATATTTTATTCATACGAAAGTGTTCCACAAATTAAAACTTGGAACACTTTTTTGTTTTCATATTCTAGCCTGTATTATGAAAATGTGTTTGTCTTAGCTTGGACTTTAGCCGGAAAAATTGTTCCTCTTTTTTTACTAATTCTTTGGTTTTTCACCTGTAAACACTGGTGGTACCATGTACTTTTAGTTCCCATTGCTATGTATAGCTATCAAATTTTTATAACTATTGCACAAGACACAGAACAAATTGATTCAGAACAACTTATATATTTGGTTCCAATTATGGCAATAATTGTTCCAACTATATATTTAATCCGCGCTCAAATGTTCGACAAAGTTAACAGTGCCAACAAATCGATGGAAGAATTGGAAGATGAGTTTAAAATGTCTCCCAAAAACTTTTGGGATAAGATAAAGCAGTATTTTTAATCTTTGGCGTTGAGCCTTTCCCGCTCTATCAAATCAAAATCCTTAGGGGTGTTCTTCAATCTATAATTGCCAAACTTATAGTTGAAACCAAAAGTAAAAAGCCTGTTTTCTATTCTGGATTTTAAGAATATATCTTGGTTTAAATACCGGGTGGTCTTATTGAAATTCTGGGTATTAAAAACATCTGCCACCCCAACACTAACAGAGGCCCTGTTGCTCCAAAATGTTTTTCTTAAATTAACATCCAAACCAAACCGGTCGCTTACCGTAGAGGCGCCGTCGGCCCAAGGTGAAATATACATTAACGACACATCGGCAGTTAAGCTTTTATCTTTTAAAAAAGAAAAATAATTTATTAAGTGGCCGTACACAGACCACGTTTCTACATTTTCAAGGGCATTACCACTTTCTAGGGCGTAAAACTGGTTGTCGTAATGAAACACCGAAGACAAGGCGTAAATTCCCCAGCGGTCTGTTAACTGCTTGTAGGAGGTAAAATCCAGTCCGTAAGAAATACTGCTGTCAATATTAGTGTTAATATATTTCAGTACGTTTTCGTTGTTGTCTTGAAAAACAATTTCTATGGCCGGGCTGTTCTCATAGCGGTAATACAGCTCGAAGGTATAAGCATTATTTAGGGTGTAGCCTAGTATAAAATTATCGTCTATTTGTGGTTTTAAGTTAGGATCGCCGGCTATATACGCATTATCGTTCATGTAGTATTTAAACGGGTTTAGCTGCCCATACCTCGGACGAAATATCCGTCTGTTATAATTGAAATAAATATCGTTTTTATCATCCAAACTATGCATAACATAAAGTGTTGGAAAAAACTTGATGTAGTTATTGTTGTAAACCGAATTGGTAGATATTGAATTACTTTCCACATCGGTCAATTCAGCCCTTAGCCCCAACTTGAAACTCCACTTGCTCCAATCTTTGGAATAACTAGAATACGCAGCATAATTATGTTCATTATATAGGAAAGTATCTGAATCTTGAACATCCTCAAAACGCTCTCCGTTCTCGTAGCCATATTGGGTTAAAATATTTTCAGAACGGATTGCCGATATTTTAGCCCCTGTTTGAAACACTCCAGAATTAGCTAATGGCAGCTCATAATCCACTTGCCCTGTATGCAGTTTTATTTTTTTGCTGGTAAAGGTCTGAAATCGGTTGGTTCTAATTCCACTTCCATCAGGAAACAGATAATCGGTTTCTACATTTTGAAAGTTTGAAAAATCGTAATCGGTTAAATGTACATTTGCCGATAATTTTTCGCCATTTTTTTTAAACCTGTGCACATAATCTAAGGTAAATGCAAGGTTGAACGTTTCTTCAACCAATCGGTTTTGGGTAGTAAAGCTCGAATCCAGCACTTTATTGCCGTCAAAAACCAAAGTGTTGGAGTTTGCCGCAGTTTTAGAGTTTTCGCGCGGCGCAATAAGTATGTTGGATGTTAGCCCCAAACTGTTCCTTTCATCAAACTGATATTCGAGATTAGCGTTAATGTTTTGGTTGGCCGATTTTCGGGTACGTTTGTAATCGGTTTCCCAACCAGTCACCACTTGTTCGTTTTCAATAAAATTAACGGACTCGTTGTTGTGCCTAAAGTCTTGGCGCGGGCTTATGTTATAATTTAAATACGTATTGAGCTTTTTGGTTTTAAAAAAATGACTGGTACCGAATGAATACTTTGGGTATTCACTGCCTTGTTTATAATTTCCAAATACGCTACCGTTATAGCCTGAAACCAAATTTTTATTGGTAACAATATTTAATACCGCCCCGCCTTCGGCCTCGTAGCGCGCTGGTGGGTTTGTAATCACTTCAACAGATTTAATGTTGGTTGCCGAAGTGCCTTCCAACAATTGTTGTATCTCGCTAATTGATAAATGTACCCTCCTATCGTTAATATAAATTACGGGAACCGACATTTTTACAGAAATGGAATTATCGCCAACAATAACTCCCGGTGTATGTTTTAAAACATCAAGTGCATTGCTGTTTGAAAGTGTTGAATTTTCTACATTAAACACCAAGCGATCAATTAACCTAGTTACCGTGGGCCGCTTAGCTACAACAGTTACCCCTTCAAGTTGCTGCAAACTTTCTTTTAGGGTTATGGTTTTTAAATCGAGGTTATCTTCTACAAGTATTTCTTGCGTATGTTCAGCAAACCCAAGAAAACTTATTTTTAAAAGGTATTTTCCAGAAGTGAGCTGTGCTTCAAAATCACCAAAATCATTGGTTGTGGTGCCTATAACAGTTTCTTCGCCGTCACTGGCCATTAAAACCACATTCGCATAAGCAACAGGATGGTTGCTCGAATCGTTAACATGGCCTATGGCACTAAATTTTTGAGAGAAACCAAAAGCAGAAAAAAGCACCACAAAAATAAATGGTAGGTTTTTGAACATAAAGCAATTTAAACAACAAATTTATAATAATTATATGAAACAGTAATGAGGTAAATCCGTAATTAAATCACACTTATTTTCCTACGCAAAAGAAAATATTTAAAATATTGTTTTTTTGATTTACCTTTATAAATAAATTACAACCCAATTATGGCAAAATCCCTTTCTCCTTTCACAAAGCAGCAATTGCTTCCCCAAGAAGAAACACTGGAAATTTTTAAAAAGAAAGGTGAACTGTTTATAGGTATTCCCAAAGAAACCGCATTTCAGGAAAAACGGGTATGCCTAACCCCAGATGCCGTTTATGCACTTACCAGCAACGGACACAGGGTTTTAATGGAATCGGGCGCGGGCGAAGGAGCCAGTTTTACCGACAGGGATTACAGCGAAGCAGGTGCCGAAATCACCAAAGATACTGCCAAGGTATTTTCCTGCCCTATGGTTTTAAAGGTTGAACCACCAACGCTCGACCAAATTAAACTAATAAACCCACAAACTATTTTAATATCGGCTTTACAGCTAAAAACGCAATCTAAAAAATACTTTGAAGCTTTGGCTGCAAAACGTATAACGGCTTTGGCTTTTGAGTTTATTCGTGATTCGGACGGCAATTACCCTGCCGTAAAATCGTTGAGTGAAATTGCGGGTACAGCCTCCATATTGATTGCTTCAGAATTGATGTCGAGCCCAGTAAGCGGTAACGGCCTCATGTTTGGAAACATTAGTGGCGTACCTCCTGTTGAGGTGGTTATTTTAGGGGCAGGAACCGTTGGAGAGTTTGCTGCGCGTGGCGCCCTTGGTTTGGGCGCCGGCGTTAAAGTTTTCGATAATTCCATTACCAAATTACGAAAATTGCAATCGCACTTGGGCAGACCCATTTTTACCTCTACCATACAGCCTAAAAATCTAAAAAAAGCATTAAGACGATGCGATGTGGTTATTGGTGCCGTTCGCGGTGTTAACAGGGCTCCTATTTTGGTTACCGAAAGTTTGGTGCAAACCATGAAAAAGGGCGCTATAATTATAGATGTTAGTATCGACATGGGCGGTTGTTTTGAATCGAGCGAGGTAACCACACACAAGCACCCAACATTTGTAAAGCACGATGTAGTACACTATTGCGTGCCCAACATCCCTGCCAAATACCCCAAAACATCCTCGGTTTCAATCAGTAACATCTTTACACCTTATTTATTGAAAATTGGTGAAGATGGCGGCATCGAAAATTCTTTGAGATTTGACAAAGGTTTAAAAAATGGATTGTACTTTTACCACGGCATTTTAACAAACAGGTCGGTTGCAGAATGGTTCAGCTTAGACTACAACGACATTAATTTGCTCATTTTTTAAACAAGAACCCATCATTTTCTCATTCAAATAACAAATGAAACTAATACAACGTATTGGCTATTATTTAGGCGGTTTTGCCATCGGATTGGTTATTTTGGCCTTTTTTTTAAGCGGAAAAAAAACCTCGTGCAGTTACGGGCCAGAAGCTCGTGTTTTAAAAAACATCAATACCAAGAAGATTATTTTTTCGTCAGAAGCACTTAACAACCTAAACAACAAGTCTTTAGATTCTACTTCAATCCAAACCATATTAAAGAAGGGCGACATTAACTTTTCTGAAAGCGAACCGCGAAAAGAACCTTGTGCCAAATATGTAATTGAAGGCGAACTTAAAAACGAACAAATCCTATTAACGGTTGAAAACTGCGATAGCACCGCTACCGTTACCCACATAAACATAAAACCTGGTGATCGTTAAACGTATTTTCGACATTGTTTTTTCGGCCACTGGCCTCATTTTGCTTGCCCCCATCCTGTTGCTTATAGCGCTTTTAATAAAGCTAGACTCCAAAGGCCCGGTGTTGTTCATTCAAGGGCGCGTGGGTAAAAACAATAGGGACTTCAATATTTATAAGTTCCGTACCATGCAAGTGCAATCTGAAAAAGGCGGACTGTTAACCTTGGGCAACAACGATTCACGCATTACTAAAATTGGTTATTTTTTAAGACGGTATAAAATCGATGAATTCCCTCAACTCATTAACATTTTAAAGGGCGACATGAGCTTTGTGGGCCCGCGTCCAGAATTACGCTACTACGTTAATTTTTACAATGAAGACGACATGAAAATATTCCAGGTCCGTCCGGGCATTACCGGCTTGGCCTCCTTAAAATACCGAAACGAAGTAGAGCTTTTAAAAACCGCCAAAGACCCGGAAACGTTTTTTATTGAAACCATAATTCCCGATAAACTAAAATTCAACAAGGAATACATAAAAAGAAGAAGCTTTTTTTTCGACTTAAAACTTATTGTGCTTACCGTTGTAAAAGTAATTACCAAATAAATTACTGCTACGAGATTTATCCTTTTTAATTTCAAACTTTATTTCCACTGTGGATTTGAAATCCAAAGCTTTAGTTAATGAATGAAATTCATTTTAGAGCATAATGTTCATTCCGACA
>CAZZDI010000062.1:0-14640 GCA_964653155.1 uncultured Flavobacteriaceae bacterium
GCATATTCGGCCAATGTTATAACCGTCCAAAAAAAAGTCTCTTTAAGGGTAAATGATTTGAATTTAGGAAAACCTTTTAATTTATTTAGGAACATTCCAAACCCATTTCAGGGGTCGACTAAAATTGTGCTGGAATTAAATAGAAGTACCGATGCTAAACTTCAAATAGTAGATATTATGGGAAGGGTGGTTAAAGTGCTTTCAGATGGCCATACAAGCACTGGTTTACATGAAATTGAATGGCATGCCGAAGTTGGCTCCGGACTATATTTTTGCGAGTTGATTACGCCCGAAACAAAATCTGTTATTAAGTTGATGTTGTATTGATGCTTAAACAAAAGGCTCATCTTTTCAGTTATTAAAAAAGAGGCTGTCTGAAAAGGCGGTCTCTTTTTTTTGTGATCAGGAGAAAGGACCGTAACTTAAAAATGAACTTCAAAGAAATAACGTGAACACAAAAAAGAAAATCGCCTAAAAATTACTTTTTAGACGACCTCTTTTATAAATTATTTGTTGTTTTTATTGTTGTACAACACTTTTTCCTTTTTTATTCAATACGCTTTCTTTGCTAGGGTCAATCACTTCTCCTTTAATTTTTAAAGCCACGGTTGGTGTTTCGGCATTAGAAATTACGGTAATGGTTTTTCTAATGGGATTAACACGGTTGGTGTCATATTTCACCTCAATCTCACCAGTTTTTCCTGGTAAAATAGGGTCTTCCGGCTTTTTAGGAATGGTACATCCGCAGCTAGAAGATACTTTCGAGATAATTAAAGGCTCGTTACCCGTGTTGGTAAACTCGAACGTTCTTACACCGTTGGAGCCTTTTTCAATGGTTCCGTAATCGATGGTTTCCGTTTTAAATTCAATTTTAGCTTGCGCGTTAACGGCAAAACTAACTAACCCGACGAATAAAATGGTAATTAATTGTTTCATGATTTCGTTATTTATGGTTCATTTTTGGCTTTGGCATTGTGTTTTTTAGTGCTTAAAGCCGCTTTAAATTCTTCTTAATTTTAAATCAAACATACTTACTTTTTCTACAATCAACAAAAATATTGGATAAAATACATGTTAATTAACAGGTTTCAATTTGTTTAAAAGGATTCAGTTTTTTATTTATTTTATCTCACTTCCTTTATAATATCCCGAAAATTAAGGGATGTTAAAGTTTATATTGTTTTTGTAAAAAAAGAAATATAAGTACTTTTGCAGACTAATTGTTCAAAAACTATTCCAAAGCATGCAAATCCCATCAAAATATGATGCCAGTCAGGTAGAAAATAAGTGGTATAACTATTGGATGAACCATAATTATTTTCACTCCGTACCCGATGAAAGAGAGCCTTACACCATTGTAATTCCGCCGCCAAACGTAACAGGGGTTTTACACATGGGGCACATGCTAAACAACACCATTCAGGATGTTTTGGTACGGCGCGCCCGTTTATTGGGGAAAAATGCGTGTTGGGTACCGGGTACCGACCATGCTTCGATTGCTACCGAAGCAAAAGTAGTAGCCAAATTGAAGGAACAAGGCATCAATAAAAACGATTTGACCCGCGATGAATTTTTAAAACATGCCTGGGATTGGACGCACGAGTACGGTGGCGTTATTTTAGAACAGTTGAAAAAACTGGGCTGCTCCTGCGATTGGGATCGAACCAAATTCACCATGGACGATGCCATGAGCGAATCGGTAATCAAGGTGTTTGTCGATTTATTCAACAAAGGCTTGATTTACCGCGGTTACCGCATGGTAAACTGGGATCCGGAGGCTAAAACTACCCTTTCGGACGAAGAGGTGATTTATGAAGAAAAACAAGGCAATCTTTATTATTTAAAATATAAGATTGAAGGTAGTGACGATACTCTAACCATAGCGACAACACGACCTGAAACCATTTTTGGAGATACTGCCATTTGCATCAACCCAAACGATGAGCGCTTTACTCATTTAAAGGGTAAAAAAGCCATTGTGCCCATTTGCGGAAGAGTGATACCGATTATTGAGGACGATTATGTAGATGTGGAATTCGGTACGGGATGCTTAAAAGTAACTCCAGCCCACGATGAAAACGATAAGGTTTTGGGCGATAGGCACCAATTGGAAGTGGTCGATATTTTTAATGACGACGCTTCGTTGAACAGCTACGGACTGCATTACCAAGGTAAAGACCGCTTTGTGGTGCGAAAGGAAATCGTTGCCGAGTTGGAAGCCAATGGTCAGTTGGTAAAAACCGAAACTCACGTTAATAAAGTGGGAACTTCCGAAAGAACCAAAGCCGTCATCGAACCCCGATTAAGCGACCAATGGTTCCTTAAAATGGAAGAATTGGTAAAACCGGCTATTGATGCGGTTTTGAAAACTGAAGACATTAAGTTGTTTCCAAAAAAATTCGAAAACACTTATAAACACTGGATGGAAAACATCCGCGATTGGAATATTTCCCGCCAGTTGATGTGGGGTCAGCAAATACCAGCCTATTATTACGGCGATGGCAAAGAGGATTTTGTAGTAGCTGAAAATATTGATGATGCCGTTGTGCTCGCTAATGAAAAGTTAGCAGCGGACACTGAGCGTAGTCGAAGTGTAACGAAAGACGATTTAACCCAAGACCCCGATGCACTCGATACTTGGTTTTCTTCGTGGTTGTGGCCCATGAGTGTTTTTGATGGCATTAACAACCCCGAAAACGACGATATAAAATACTATTACCCTACCAACGATTTGGTTACCGGTCCGGATATTTTATTCTTCTGGGTGGCCCGAATGATTATTGCCGGGTACGAATACAAAGGCGAAAAACCGTTTACCAATGTGTATTTAACCGGTTTGGTGCGCGATAAGCAACGCCGAAAAATGAGTAAATCGTTAGGGAATTCACCAGACGCTTTAAAACTGATTGAAGAATACGGTGCCGATGGGGTACGCGTGGGCTTATTGTTGAGTAGTGCGGCGGGCAACGATTTATTGTTCGATGAGGCCCTTTGCCAACAAGGAAAAGGTTTTGCCAATAAAATTTGGAACGCTTTTAGGCTGATTGAAGGTTGGGAGGTTGATGAAAATATTCAGCAACCTGAAACCGCAAAAGTAGGGTTACAGTGGTACGAAGCCAAGTTCCAAAAGGCTTTAACGGAAATTGAAGACCACTTTAGCAAATACCGTTTAAGTGATGCCTTGATGGCCACTTACAAATTGATTATGGACGATTTTTCGTCGTGGTTGTTAGAAATCATCAAACCGGCGTACCAAAAGCCCATCGATGCCCAAACCTATAAAGCGGTTATCGAAGCTTTTGAAAACAACTTAAAAATATTGCACCCGTTTATGCCATTCCTTACCGAAGAAATATGGCAGTATATTGCAGAACGAACGCCAGAAGAAGCCTTGATTGTTGCCCAATGGCCGGAAAGCAAAAGCATCAACCAAACGTTAATTTCTGAGTTCGATTTTGCTTCGGAAGTGATTTCAGGGATTAGGAACATCAGAAAGCAAAAAAATATCGCCTTTAAGGAAGCGATTGGTTTTTCAGTAATCAATAACGAAAACACCAACAAAACCTTTGATGGGGTGATTGCGAAATTGGGTAATTTGGAAGCGGTTGACTATGTTAATGAAGCCATTGAAGGCGCTTTGACTTTTAGGGTAAAAGCCAACGAATATTTTATTCCGATGGCCGGAGCTATTGACGTGGAAGCCGAAATTAAAAAACTTACCGAAGAACTCAATTACACCGAAGGCTTTTTAAAATCGGTGCAAAAGAAACTCTCAAACGAGCGTTTTGTTGCCGGAGCACCCGAGCAAGTGGTAAACGCCGAAAAGAAAAAAGAAGCCGATGCCTTGGCTAAAATTGAAACCCTAAAGGCTAGTTTGGCTAGTTTGGCTTAGACACAAAAAATCTTAATAAAAATAAGACCATTCATTAATGTGAGTGGTCTTATTTTCTGTTGAATACATTGTAGATTTTATAAGTCTATTCTTTTTGTCGTAAAGATTAACATAATTGTTGGTGGTCCTTAAGGTAGTGTCTGCATTCTTAATTTTATAACTTTTATCTACGGTTAGATTTCCAAAATTATCGTAATTGTAAATTTTAAAATAAGTAATGTTTTTCAGAATATTAATTAAGCACGTTTTGGAAGTATTGCCGTGGTTGTCATAAAAGGTAAGTTTTCTTGAATGCATTTCTCCAGAATGTGTATAATAATTTCTTTCTACTTCCCTACCTTTTTTATCGTAAAACACCTCAGTTTTAACTATAGAAGAATCGTTTTTAATTTGAGTCATTAGGGTGCTATTTGTTTTTTTATTGTATTCGAAAAGCAATTCATTAGTCAGCTCTTTCTTTGAGTGATGTGTTTTTTGTAAAATTCTGTTTTCTTCATAATGAAAAGTTTGCCGATAATTAATAACGCTGTCTTCGTTGTATGAAGTTTTTTCAATTAAGTCGCCTTTTTTTGAATATTTATAATCAGTAAAATAATACCCAAGACCTGAGCTAGCGGACTTGATGATTTTTCCATTTTTATTGAAGTGTTCTATAAGCTGAGCTCCAGAATCTTTTTTGCTTTTAATGATTTCTGCTGTGTCATTTACATTGTGAAAGTATCCAATGGAGACAATCTTTTTTGCTTTAGATTGGATGACTTCAGGATTAATTAAATGATGCTTGCTTTTACAAGCAAAAAACAATATCAAAAAGGGAATTAATGTTATTTTATTCATAATTTCAAATCATTAGGAATAATATATTGTGCTTACTTCCTATACAAAAAGTAATTATTCACCAATTCGATATATTTCTTTTTGGCTTCTTTTTCGGTAAGGCCGCGGGCTTGGAAGAGGGCGTTGGTTTTAAAAGCGTTAATTATGGGCTTTTTGCTTCGTGGGCGGCCATAATCGTTAGTGGCTTTTTTGTAGTAGGCGTAGAGCTTTAAAAGGGTATCGGCAGGAAAGGGTTCCTTATGGTCGTTTACCCGATCTACGGCTTCCTGAAAGGCGATATCTAGTTTGCTTTTGCCCATTATTTTGTGGCGATAATGGTTTCTCCTCCTCGAACTTTTTGGTTTAAACTGACGTTAACCTTGGTGTTTAGGGGTAAAAACACATCTACACGCGAACCAAATTTTATAAAGCCGGATTCGCTGCCCTGTGCCACTTTATCGTTAAAGTTAGCGTAGTTTACAATGCGCTTGGCCAAAGCACCTGCAATTTGGCGGTGCAATACTTTGCCAAAGGTTTGGTTTTCAACCACAACGGTGGTGCGTTCGTTTTCCTCGCTGGCTTTAGGGTGCCAAGCTACCAAGTATTTTCCAGGGTGGTATTTGCTGAAAATTACGTTGCCGCCAACAGGATAGCGTGTGACGTGTACATTAATGGGCGACATAAATATGCTTACCTGCAAGCGTTTTTCCTTAAAATATTCTTTTTCAAAAACTTCTTCAATCACCACCACTTTACCGTCAACGGGCGATACCACTTGTTTATCGTTCGGAAGGGTGTTTCGTTTTGGGTTTCTAAAAAATTGAAGAATAGCGATTAAAAGGCCAACAAAAGCGACCATAACAATAGTGCGCAGCCACTCGATGCTTATGTAACTATCTGCCAACAACACGCCGGCAACAACAATAACAAGCGTTACAAATATAATTTTATGGCCTTCTTTATGAAACATAGTGTATAATTCTTAAAAATAAATAAATAAAAGGGGCAGCAAAAATGATGCTGTCCAGCCTATCGAGCAATCCGCCGTGGCCCGGCATAATAATTCCACTGTCCTTTACTTTGGCCTGTCGCTTAAACTTCGATTCAATTAAATCGCCCAAAGTGCCAAAAACACTAACAATGATACTTAAACCGAGCCAACAGGTAAAGCTTAAGGTGCCTGTAAAGGTAGCAATAAAATAGCTTGCTACACAAGCGAAAAATAAACCGCCTAAAAAGCCTTCGACCGTTTTTTTGGGTGAAATTTTTTCAAAAAGCTTTTGCTTGCCAAAGTTTTTTCCTACTAAATAAGCAAACGAATCGTTTACCCAAACCAAAATAAAGCTTCCCAATAAAATATTTGGGTTATAAGTTTCATAAAAGTTAGCGATTAGAACTAAGAAAACAAAGGCGCTCGACAGGTAAAAGGTGGTAAGCAAATAGCGTTTTGAACTGAATAGGGGAATGGTTTTTTCGGAAAATAGATCTTTGATTAGAAATAATTCCACAAAAATGGAAAGTACCATTAGTATTTGCGTGGCTTCGTTTAGCCCCAATTCTGAATTTAGAACTACTTGCCAGAACCCAAAAGTGCCGTAAAGGGCAATAAAAATAATATAGATTATGTACCCTTTTAATTGAATAAGTTTCTTAAACTCGCTAAGGCAGATTAAACCAAAAACAAAAAAGAGGGCGATAAGGGCATTTTCAAAAAACAAGCTTGTTATTAAGAGTAAAACATATAAAATGCCTGAAAGTGACCTTACCAGAATTTCTTTCATTTAGTTTAGTTTTAACAGCTAGTTTGCGGATTTAGTGGTTTTGATTTGTTAGGCCGGATGAAAGGCCCAATTGGCTATAAATCTTCCAAAAGGAGGAGGTAGAGGTTTTTCGCGCTGCTACCATAACTTAAAAAGTCTTTTTCTTCGCTCGATTTAAAATGCTTTATGGTTGTAATATTAGTGGGTATTTTTTGTTTGTTTTTCAGTTTTATACCGCGAAGGCCTTCACTAATGTTTTCAACAATTTGGCTTGTTGTAGCAAAAACCACAAAATTTTCTGGAAGCTCGATGAGTTTTTTTTCAAAAATTTGTTGCGACGAAATTAAAAGCGAACCATCGTTGGCAATCAAGTTTTCGCAAGTGGTTAAAAAATAGGTTGCGTCGATTAATGCTTTTGTGGGATTTGATGAGGTGTTTTTAAACTTGTCTTGTAAATTTTTATCGAGCAAAAGGGCATTTTTGCTTTCCCATTTGTTTTCTTTAATGATATTCTCAAAATTGGTAAAAACTTCGTTCAGGTCTTCGCAATAGAGGAACTTGCCGCCGTTCGCTTTGAAATTTATGGTGAACCTTTCGTCTATTGGAAGTTTTATTTCGGGCATGTACTTGCTGCGCTCATCAGATTTTATTTCATCCTCAGACCGTTCTGATTTAGAACCAAAAAGTTTTCTAAAAAGACTCATTTAATGATTTGCTATTAACCGTGATTTACATGAGGTTTATCAAATATAAAAAATCTTAAATTAACCTTGCGGCTAATTTAAGATTTCCTTGTGAAAATTATGGGTTTAGACTTATTCTTCTTCGTCTTTTGCTACTTTTTCTTCCGTTGCTTCCGTTTTGGCCAAAATAGGTTCTTCTTTTTCAAAGGCCCGTTTGCCAAATATTTTTTCTAAATTGTCCTTAAAAATCACTTCTTTTTCAAGAAGCACTTCGGCCAGTTCGGTTAGTTTGTCTTTGTTTTCCTCCAGTAATTTAACAGCACGCTCGTACTGTTCTTCAATAATTCTGGATATTTCCTTATCGATAAGCTCGGCGGTTTCTTCACTGTATGGTTTTGTAAAACCGTATTCGCTTTGTCCGCTGGAATCGTAATAGGTTAAGTTTCCAATTTTGTCGCTCAATCCGTAAACGGTAACCATGGCACGGGCTTGTTTGGTTACTTTTTCGAGGTCGCTTAAAGCACCTGTTGAAATCTTATCGAAAATCACTTTTTCGGCCGCACGACCACCTAGGGCAGCACACATTTCGTCCAGCATTTGCTCGGGGTGTACAATTAATCGTTCTTCGGGCAAGTACCAAGCGGCACCCAACGAGCGTCCACGGGGTACAATAGTTACTTTTACCAACGGAGCAGCATGTTCCAACATCCAGCTTACGGTAGCGTGGCCGGCTTCATGGTAAGCCACAGCTTTTTTCTCGCTAGGGGTGATGATTTTGTTTTTCTTTTCCAGTCCGCCAATAATTCGGTCTACCGCATCGAGGAAATCTTGTTTATCTACCGCTTTTTTACCATTTCTGGCAGCGATCAAGGCCGCTTCGTTACACACATTGGCGATATCGGCACCCGAAAAGCCAGGAGTTTGCCTGGAAAGGAAATCCAAATCTAGATCCTTCGTCTTTTTTAGGGGGCGTAAATGTACCTCGAAAATTTCCTTGCGTTCCCGAACATCGGGAAGGTCGACAAAAATTTGTCGGTCGAAACGTCCGGCACGCATCAAGGCTTTATCTAAAATATCGGCACGGTTGGTTGCGGCCATTACAATAACGTTGGTATTGCTGCCAAAACCGTCCATTTCGGTGAGTAATTGGTTTAGGGTGTTTTCGCGTTCGTCGTTGCTTCCGGACATGGCATTTTTTCCACGGGCACGGCCAATGGCGTCAATTTCATCAATAAAAATGATGGAAGGTGATTTTTCCTTAGCTTGTTTGAACAAATCGCGCACACGTGAAGCGCCAACCCCAACGAACATTTCCACAAAATCTGATCCCGAAAGTGAAAAGAACGGTACTTTGGCTTCGCCGGCAACGGCTTTGGCCAAAAGGGTTTTACCAGTTCCCGGAGGGCCTACAAGCAAAGCGCCTTTTGGTATTTTTCCTCCAAGAGTGGTGTATTTTTCAGGGAATTTTAAGAAATCTACAATTTCCTGTACTTCTTCTTTAGCGCCTTCAAGCCCTGCAACATCTTTAAAACTGGTTTTTACTTCGGTGTTTTGGTCGAACAATTTGGCTTTCGATTTTCCGATGTTGAAAATTTGCCCGCCAGCACCACCGCCAGCTGCACCTGACATACGACGCATGATAAAAATCCAAACGGCAATAAGCAAAATAAATGGCAGGATGCCCATAAGGAAGTTGCCCCATTCGTTATTGTCGTCGTCAAATTTTACGGTAGGTTTCGTGGAAAGGTTTTCTATTTTATTGGATATAGCTTCCTCGAAGCTTTCCAGAGTACCATATTTAAGCGTATAGTTAGGTAGTGGCGCCGAAGTTGGAATGAATGTTTGTGGTTTAGATTTTCTGTGGGTTTCTTTAGCTTCGGCTTCTGGGGTTAAATATACTTTGGCAACCCCTGTGTTTCTTATAATATCAACTTTTTCAATATCGCCATCTTCCAAATAATCGAAAAACTGGGCGGTGGTTATAGAGCTGCTGTTTTCCTCAATGCCGCTGTTTAATAATGAATATCCTAAAAATATAGCTATAAGTATTCCGTAAATCCAGTACGGACTGAATTTAGGTTTGTTGTCTTTGTTATTTTTTTTATCTTTTGCCATTGCAATTTTTTAGTAACTTGTTTCTATAATTGTTGTTTTTGCGTCTCCCCAAAGGCTTTCAATGTCGTAATATTCCCTAATGTGTTTTTGGAACACGTGCACAACAACGTTTACATAGTCGATAAGCACCCATTCGGCATTATCCGAACCTTCGGTATGCCAAGGGTTGTCTTTTAATTCTTTGCTTACTTTTCTTTGGACGGAGTTAACAATGGCGTTTACTTGAGTGTTTGAGTTGCCTTCGCATATAATAAAGTAATCGCAAACCGTGTTTTCAATTTCTCTTAGATCCAGAATGCTTATTTCTCTTCCTTTAACGTCCTCGATACCGTTTAAAATTACCGATATGAGTTGGTCTGCGCTTGTTTTTTCTTTCGCCATTAAATTTATTTAAATTTGTGCAAAGTTATTATTTTTTTGGTTCTTTATACTTTAAAATTATCATAAGATTATATACTTGAAAAATAACCCGCGAATGCGTATAATCAAACTTGATGCCACCCAATCGACCAACAGTTATTTGCGCCATTTGAGCAGCATAGAACAAGTGGAAGATTTTACCATGGTAATTGCCAAAAACCAAACCCAAGGAAAAGGCCAAATGGGGAGCGTTTGGTTGAGCGAACCTTCAAAAAACCTTACCTTTAGTGTATTTAAAGATGTTTCGGTCATTCCTTTAAGTCAATCGTTTTATACAAGTATGGCTGTTGCACTGGCGGTTGAAAAGGCATTGTCTGCATTGTTTTTGCCTCGATTGCGTATTAAATGGCCAAACGACATTTTGTCAGATAATAAAAAAATTTGTGGCATTTTAATCGAAAATGTCATAAAACAAAACCGCATTAAAGCCTCGGTAGTTGGCATTGGGCTAAATGTAAACCAAACCAAGTTCGAAAATTTGCCCCACGCCTCGTCAATAAAGTGTATTACAGGACGGCATTATAATGCCGATGAATTGGCTTTGGGCATTTTACAGCGGCTGAAGCATTATTTTTTGCTTTTGGAAACAGGTAGGCATGGCGAGGTTAAGACTGAATATGAAAACCTGTTGTTCAGAAAAAATAAACCTTCAACATTTAAGGATGCCGAAGGTTTGATGTTTTCTGGTTTTATTAAGGGTGTTGCCGAATCTGGCCACCTTCAGGTTTTAATGGAAGATGGTATTTTAAAGGAATTCGACTTAAAGGAAATATCGCTAATGTATTAAACCGCTTTTGGGATACTGGTGGCCAAAGTTTCGATAAACTTGCTAATGGGCTTCTTTATCATCATGGCCATCATGGGGTTAAAATCGCCCGAAAATTCCAATTGTACTTCGCTTGAGCCTTCATCTTTTTGGTTGATGTGGCCAATAAGCGAAAAGTCTATTTTTCCGCCGGCAGCACCAAATACAATTTTGTTGGGCGGCACTACTTCCTTCTTTTTTAAGGTGATTTCTGGCATGCCCGAAAGTGCAAAAATAAAGGTGTCGTCACTCAACACCTCAAATTTGCTGATGTTTTCTGGCATAAGGGTTTTGAAGTTTTTAACATTTTCCAAAAAGCCAAAAAGCTCTTCAGGAGATTTTTTAACGCTAACTTTTGGTGATTCTAAATTCATAAAATAGTTTTAAGTTTTTGTTATTGCCTATCAATTAGCGTTCCATTCGCTGGGGTTGGCATTCCACTCCGATAGTGTTTTGAGTTCTTTTTCCGAAATATAGTTGGTCTCTAAGGCTTGTTGAAGCAGGCTTTCGTAGTTGCTGAGCGTGTGTAACATGAGGTGTTCTTTTTCAAAATTTTCCTTGGCTACATCAAAACCATACGAAAAAATGGCCACCATGCCTTTTACGTTAATACCGGCTTCTTTTAGAGCTTTAACGGCATTTAAACTGCTTTTTCCGGTGCTTATTAAATCCTCTACCACGACTACATTTTGGCCGCTTTCTACAAAGCCTTCAATTTGGTTTTTTCGGCCGTGCCCTTTAGCTTCTGGCCTAACGTAAATAAAAGGGAGCCCCAAATATTCGGCCACCAACATGCCAATGCCAATGGCGCCTGTGGCCACACCGGCAATTACGTCGGGCTTGCCATATTGGCGCTCTATGTGTTTGCCCATGGTTTCGCGTATATAATTGCGAATGGGAGGAAAAGACAGCACAATTCGGTTGTCGCAATAAATAGGAGATTTCCAGCCGGAAGCCCATGTAAACGGTGTTTTGGGGCTAAGTTTTATGGCGTTGACCTGCAATAAAATCTCGGCTGTTTTTTTGGCGGTATCTTTGTTAAAAATCATAACAACAAAATTAAGCATAAATTTAATTTAACCGAACGAGCTACTGCCTAATAAAAAATATTTTTTTCAACAATGCCCAGATTGCTAGTAAAAATGATATTTTTACCCTATTGAATTTGATAACAGGCAGAGAACATGTACAAAGTTTTTGTTGGTGATAAGCCCATAATTTTAACTACGGTAGTTGAAAAAGAAACGCACTTTAAAAACTATTTGCTTAAAACGGCAAACATAAAAAGGATAATTAGGAAGTTAAATAAAGGGCAACTTGAAGAAGCCCGACTGATTCACAAAAATGAAGATAAACTATTAAAAAAGTTTTTAAAAAAACTGCCCAATGTGGTTGCTGGCGGAGGTAAGGTTTATAACAACAATGGGGAAGTGTTGTTTATTTACCGAAACGATAAATGGGATTTGCCAAAAGGAAAAGCTGAGAAAAAAGAAACCATTGAAGAAACAGCCATACGTGAAGTGGCTGAAGAAACCGGAGTTAATGGCCTGCAAATTACAAAACCGCTCGAAACTACTTATCATATTTTTAAGCGCAATGGGCGCTATAAAATAAAAATCACCTATTGGTTTGAAATGAAAACCGATTTTAATGGTAAATTAAGCGGTCAAGAAGACGAAGGCATCACAAAAGTACAATGGCTAAGTAATTCTCAAATTGAAACCGCTCTAAAAAATTCTTATGCCAATATTAAACTTTTGGTATAGCGGTTTTTAAGATTTAGTTTTTTACGAAAATTTGATTAGTAATTGCTGTTACAACAAGCGTAAGTGTTTATAGTTTTTTAAGTCTCTCTCTAAAAAGATTACATGAAGAGTTATAAATTGTCGTTTGGGACCATTAAAATCCTCAAGAATAATTTAGCCGAAATTATAGTTGGTGAAGGCGTGGAGCTAGATGAAGTTAGTGTTGCCGAGTACCACGATTTTTTGTTAGATCATCTCGAAAAGCCCATGTATTTGTTAATAAATAAAGAAAAACCATATACCTATAATTTTAATGCTCAAATGGCATTGGCAAGTTTGGACGGTGTTAGGGCAAAAGCCATGGTGGTTTATACAAGTGCTGCTTTTATGGCCACACAAACAGTTATTAACATGAATAAAAAAGCATACGCAAACACCCAGGTTTTTCAAGAAAGAGATGCGGCCTTATCTTGGTTAAACTCCCTTTTATCTTCTCAAACGTTATAGTAGTATAGGTTTTCAATTACTGTAAATCCTGTTGCTTATCTGTATTTAAGCTATAAATTTGCGCATAAATTACAGAAAATGACAGATTTTGTACGAAAGATCACCCCTAATGCCAAAGATGATGTATTAGCCGGAATTACCACTTCATTGGCTATGATTCCAGAGGTGGTTGCCTTTGCGTTTGTTGCTCAAATTGACCCTTTAGTAGCGCTTTCAGGGGCTTTTATTATCGGTTTGATTACCGCTGTTTTTGGTGGTCGCCCAGGGTTGATATCGGGAGCCGCCGGTGCGGTTGCTGTTATTTTCGTGCACCTTATTTCTGAAGGACATACCCGAGGCATGCTGTTCGAACAGCCCATTGAAAACATGGGGTATTTTTATCTTTTGGCAGCTGTGATTTTAATGGGCGGCTTTCAAATTTTGGCCGGTGTTTTTAAATTGGGGCGGTTTGTGCGTTTAATTCCGCATCCTGTAATGATGGGCTTCGTTAATGGACTGGCCATTGTTATTTTTATGGCCCAAGTACGCATGTTTTCACATAAAGAATTGAATATTACTGCCGAAGGTGTTAAGGAATACATCAACATCCCGATGCAGGGTACTGAACTTTACGTGATGCTCGGGTTGGTGTTGCTCACAATGGGTATTATCTGGGCATTGCCAAAAATCACCACTAAATTGCCTGCCGCTTTAACGGCGATTTTAATTACAACTGCTGTTGTCGTTTTTGGCGGATTGGATGTTAGCACCGTGGGGTCGTATATTGTTGAAGGCGGCGGAACGGGCTTAAAAGGCGAATTTCCAACACCAAATACCGAGCTTTGGCAAAACTTGCCGTTTAATTTAGACACTTTGAAGTTTATTTTGCCTTATGCCTTTTTGGCGGCATCGGTAGGGTTGATTGAGTCGTTAATGACCATGAATTTGGTGGATGAACTTACCGAAACCCGTGGTAACGGAAACCGCGAATGTATTGCACAAGGTGCCGGAAATGTGGTGAGCGGTTTGTTTGGTGGCACCGGTGGCTGCGGAATGATTGGGCAAACCGTAATTAATATTAATGCCGGCGGACGCGGTAGATTATCCGGGATTATGATGGCCGTAACCTTATTGACCTTTATTTTATTTACCGATAAATACATCGAGCAAGTGCCCATTGCTGCGCTTGTTGGGGTGATGTTTATGATGGTGATCGAAACTTTCGCATGGTCCAGCTTCCGGATTATTAGAAAAATTCCATTGGCCGATGCCGTAGTGTTGGTCATCGTATCGGCCGTTACGGTAATTTACGATTTGGCCATTGCCGTGTTTGTTGGGGTCATTATTTCAGCTTTGGTTTTCGCTTGGGAAAATGCCAAGAAAATTAGAGCTAGAAAACGTTTTTCAGAAGATGGAAAAACCAAAACCTACGAAATTTGGGGGCCACTGTTTTTTGGTTCGATACTCGCTTTTAATGAAAAGTTTGATGTCAAGAACGATCCCGATAATGTCATCATCGATTTTGTGGAATCTCGTGTGAGCGACCATTCGGCACTTGAAGCCATTTTTAATTTGGTGAACAAATACGAAGCCGAAGGCAAAAAAATAAAATTAAAGCACCTTAGTGCAGATTGTAAAGTGTTGCTCTATAAAGCCAGTCCTAAATTTAGGGAAGTGATTGTTGAAGATGTGGACGACCCACGTTACCACTTGGCCGAAAACCCAGAGGAATTCCCCAAGTCACTATCGGAATATAAATTCTTTTAAGTTTTTAGGCTCTCGCAAAGGCACCGAGTCGCAAAGTTTGGTTTTTGTGAAATCTTATGAGTTTCATGTCATTTCGAACGCAGAGCGAAATCTTATCACATATAGCTAAATCTACATAAAATGTCATGCTGACGAAGGAAGCATCTCATTT
>CAZZDI010000063.1:0-14486 GCA_964653155.1 uncultured Flavobacteriaceae bacterium
CAGAATTCCCATTTATGGTTGGTTATGGTAAATAATTAAATTAGGATAAAATTATTTATCATGATTGAATATGGCCTGAAATTTAATTTTAGGCCATATTTATATTTAGTAAAAGCAAAAATTTATACTAAGTTTGTTTTGTTGACTGCTAGAAATCTAACCATCTTTTTATGAAATCCATTTGGCTGTTTCCTTTTTGCCTTTTATTCCAAATTAGTTTATCACAAAATATTCAAATAGAAAAACTGGATATTAAAAATGGTTTGCCGGATAATTCGGTAAGAGACATCATTCAAGATCAGCACGGTTATTTATGGTTCGGCACTTTAAACGGTTTAAGCCGCTATAACGGAAATAGTTTTAAAAACTATAACGCCATTCCGGGCGATACTACTAGTTTAACCAATAGCCGGATGATTAAAATTCTTGAAGATAAAAAAGGGTTTATTTGGTGTTGGTCCAGAGACAATAATTTACAGCGGGTAAACCCCATAACCAATGAAGTGGTCGATTTAAACAATTATGTTTTAAACAAGCAAATAGCCATTCAGGATTTTAAAATTGTTTCTACTGGCGATATTTGGGTTTGGGGCGATAACGGATGCGCAAGGATTCAGTACCACGAGCAAAACCTAAAAGCAGAGATATACAATAAAAAAAACGGCTTTAATAATATAAAGGTACATTTTGTATTTGAAGATTTTAATAAAAATGTTTGGATCGGCACCGAAACGGGGCTCATTAAATCAAGTTCTGCTGCAGGCACCGGATACTTAAAAAGCTATTATCCAAACACTAATTTTATAAGCTACCATACTTTTAACGATGAAATTTGGCTGGGAACCAAACAAAAAGGTGTTTTTAAGTTTTCAAAAGAAAGCAATATGTTTTTACCTTCCAAGCAGCTAAACTCTAAGTTGGATTTGGCCCCGGTATTATCTATAAACCAATATGATTCGGAAACCTTGCTTTTGGGATTTGAAAATTCTTTGGTTAAATACAACTTGGTAAACTATAAAATAACAAAAGTAAACCATGAACATTTTAATGGGATATCGCGGTTCTACAACGATTCGTTCAATAATACTTGGTTAATTGCCCAAAAACGCGGAATTTTTAAGTATGATATTTTAAACGATACCGTATCGTATTACGACCTAAATGCGTCGCAACGAGAGTTTTTAGGAGGGTCGGATAAAGCTACCATTCTTGAAGACAGCAATAAAAATTTGTGGATAGGGGTGCACGGCGGCGGCCTTTTTTTGTACAACAGGGCACAGAACAATTTTGAGAACTACGCATATAGCGAAGAGAAACAAGGAAGCCTGTCATCCGATATTGTTTTGAGTCTTTATGAAGATGCCTCAAAAAATCTTTGGGTAGGCACCATGTATGGCGGCGTAAATAAAATTAATTTAACAAAAGATTATTTTACCTGGTATTACCCAGTAAAAGAGCCTAAAAATATTTTCTCCAATGAAATTCGGGCAACTGTTGAGGACCGAAACAGAACGGTTTGGCTGGGCAGCAAAGGCGGAAAGGTTTTTGGGTACAAAAACGATTCATTGTACTATACTTTTCCAGACGATTTATCGCAGCGCAGCAAACCGCTTTTTAAAAATGTTAACGTTTACTGTTTGTACATAGACCATGAACATAATTTATGGATTGGTACCAAGGGCAAAGGGTTGTTTGTTATAAAAAATATAATAGGCGGCGAAAAAAACAAGTTTGAGGTTATCCATTATAAAAGCATCGAAACCAAAGCATTAAACGATGTGTACTCTATCGTGCAAGACAAAAACAATAGCTATTGGATTGGCTCCCATGGTTACGGCTTAGCCCATTTAACTTCACCTTTTGCCAAACCCGAAATAGAGACGTTCACGGCCGAAAAAAAGCAACTTATAAGCAATTACATTAGGTATTTGTTTTTTGACGGCGATGAGAACCTTTGGGTGGCAACATCTGACGGGGTTAACCTTTTAACATCAGAACAATTACGGCAAAAAGAAAAAGAATTTCTGGTAATACGGAATAAAAAAGAAGATATAAAATCTCTTAGTTTTAACTCTATAGATCATATTTTTCAAGCGCAAAATAAAAACGTTTACCTTTCAACCATGGGAGGCGGTGTAGATATTATTACGCACAGCAACATTGCACAACAAAATTTTGAGTTCGAGCATTTAAGTACCTCCAATGGTTTATCGTCCAATAAAATATTTGCCATTCAAGAAGATACCGATCATAACATATGGATCAGTACCAGTTTGGGCTTAAATAAATACTATCCGGAAAATGGCAAATTCGAGCATTTTTTTGTTGAAAAAAATCATGGGCTCAATTATTTTTCAGAAGGTTGCGTGGCTAAATTAAGCAACGGAGATTTTCTATTTGGCCACCATCGAGGCTTTTTAAGCTTTAACCCCAAAAACATAACCAAAGATGCCACTCATTTTCCATTGGTTTTTTCAAAGCTTTTTATCAACGGCAATGAACAAAAGCCAAGGCAATCCAAAATCATCAATAAAAATATTGAATATGAAAACGAGCTCAACCTTTCACACAACCAAAATACCATTCAGTTAGAATTTTCGGTATTGGATTATAAAAAGCCCGAAAAAGTTCAATATACTTATAAATTGGATAATTTTGATACTGAATGGAGCGTACCTTTAACGCAAAACACGGCCATTTACCAAAACCTGCCGCATGGCCACTATACTTTTTTGCTAAAGGCAACCAATAGCGATGGTGTAGAGCTAGCAGGGGCACAAAAACTCAAGATTAATATAGAACCGCCCTTTTTTAAATCGACTTTAGGATATTTTATAACAATAACACTTTTTGGTTTAATATTTTGCAGCTTTTTATACTTGTACAAAAAACAGATTTCAGCAAAACAAGAAGTTGCTTTTACTGATAAACTGAACGAAAAAAAACTTATTTATTATACCAACATATCGCATGAGTTTAAAACCCCACTTTCGCTTATTTCGTGCCATTTAGAAGATATTATTGATGATGCCAATTTGTCCGAATCCTCAAAACAGAGCACAAAAAAGATCCAGAAAAGCACCTCATATCTGTTAAATTTAGTAGAGCAGATTCTCGATTTCAGAAAAATTAGGGAAGAAAAAATGAAGCTGAAGCTTATCGATACAAATATATTTAAGGTTGTAAAAAGCATTTACACGCAATTTTTACCGTTGGCCACAAAGGAAAATATCGAGCTGATTTTTAATTACGATAGCAAAAATATTTCGGGTTACGTCGATGTAAATATGGTAAAAAAAGTGGTTTATAATCTTTTATCGAATGCCATAAAGTTTACACCCAAAAACAAAGTGATCAAGGTCTCTGTAAAGCTGATAAAAAACGATGAGTTTGTTAAGATAAAAATAAAAGATCAAGGTAAGGGCATATCAAAAGAAGACCAAGAGCACCTTTTTGAACGTTTCGGGAAAAGTGAAAATAGTTCTGGTATCGGGCTGTTTTATGTCAAAGAGTTGGTTAACTGCCACAAAGGCGCCATTAGCGTTAAAAGCGAGTTGGAGAAAGGCACGTCTTTTATTGTAACCTTGCCCATTCATAAAAAGCACTACCCTAATGAAACTTTTGCAAACCACAATGTAGCTGTTAACGAAAGTCATTTTTATGAGCCCGAAATTGAAATACGCCATAATGAAGAACGTAGCAACGGTACAGATAAACCGAAATCCATATTGATTATTGATGATAATGACGACATGCGCGAGTATCTTCAAAGTAAATTTGAAAAGCACTTTAACGTTTTTACGGCCGAAAACGGAAAAATAGGAGTAGAGATAGCCACAGAAAAACTACCCGATATCATTATTTGCGACTTAATGATGCCGGTTTTAGATGGTATTCATAGCGTAGCGTTGTTGCGCGAAAATTTTAACACTTGCCATATCCCTATCATTCTATTAACCGCTAATGCCTCAGAACACAAAAAAATTGAAGGCATTAAAATTGGAGCCGACGATTATATTACCAAGCCCTTTAATTTTAAATATTTAAAACTGAAGGTAGATTCTGTAATTGCGCAACGCGATAAAATGGTAAAGAGTTTTAGCAAAAACCCAGAGTTGTCGGCATCCATATTAACCCAAAGCGATGAAGACAAGGATTTTGTTGAACAAGTAAAAAAAATTGTAGAGGAAAGCCTGGGCGAACCCGATTTTGGAATAAATTTTATAATGAAAAAATTAGGATTGAGCCGAACCGTTTTTTACAAAAGAATGAAAGAAATAACCGGTGAAACACCGCACGAATATATAAGTGCCATACAAATGAAGAAAGCGGCCTTGTTGCTAAAAAGTACCAATTATACCATTTCGGAAGTTAGTGGTATTTGTGGTTTTAATGATGCCAATTATTTTTCTAAAATATTTAAAAAATATTTTGGGCAAACACCAAAATCTTACCAAGTAAAACATAAAAAATCACAATAAAAAAACAATGGTTTTATAAAATAGAATAAAACCATTGTTAACAACTAAGTAAAAAAGAAAACAAACTAAACTATAGTAATCACTATATTTTCTTTGTTCGAAATTTGAGGCGAAACGGTTAGTAGGCCATCTTTAAAACCAACGTGTTCTGTTTTGTTTACCTCATATCTTTTTTTGTTTATCTCAACATAATCGGGCTGCTCTTTAAGGTGAAATTTTACCGTATAAGTTTTTTCTTCATCCTTAAAATCACCTTTAGGCTTTTCAATATTTAACCTAATATGGTTTTCGGTCACTCGAAGTGTTATGGATGTTGTATTAAAATTTCCATTTTGATAATCCAAGCTTTTTCCGTCATCGTTATATAAGCTAAAATGACTCGAAGCATTGGGGTAAACATTAAGGGTTAGGTGGTTAATTTGTTTTTCTCCAATGTAATTAACAGGTGGTTGCGTTGGAATTATGGCGCCTTCTTTTACAAAAATGGGCATTTGGGTTATGGGGCAAACCACATTGTAATGTTTTTTGCCTTCATAAACTTTTCCTGTCCAGTAATCGGTCCATGTACCTTCAGGAAGATATACTACCCGTGTTTTTGCACCTTTTTGTGTAACGGGGCATACCATTAAGCTTTCTCCTAACATATATTGATCGGTTATGTTATAAACATTAATGTCGTTTTGATAGGGTATAACCAAAGCGCGCATTAGTGGAGTGCCGGTTGTGTACATTTGGTATGAGTGACTGTACAGATACGGTATCAAGCTATAGCGCAATCTGTCGTATTGCTTAAAAATTTGCAATGCTTCATCACCGTAGTTCCAAGGTTCTTTGTAATTAGGGTGCTCCATACCGAACAAATGGGCTACAGGGCTCATTAACCCAAATTGGCACCAACGGATATAAAGTTCGGGGTCTGCTATGTGCTCAAAGCCGCCCATGCAATGGGCCCAGTTGCCAACACCAGAAAGCCCAATATTAAGCCCGGCTTTTATAACGGGTTCAAAATACTGCCATTCGCTAGGCCAATCGCCAGCAAAAATAAAAGGATAGCGCTGTATGCCCGCATAACCTTCCCTAGTGTGGTTCATGCCCCTTATGCCATTGTATTCTTGGAATTTCTCATACGGTGCTTTGGCATAGGCTATGGGAAATAAATTGTGCAATGCTTTAACATCTTCACCTTGAGGGCCAATTTTGTTGCTTTCGTTTGCTTTCCTTCCAAAGGCGCTGCCTTCGTCGGTTTTTAGAAACATGGCGCCTTGGTCGGCTATTGTTTTTACGCCGTTTTCCCACCACCAATCAACGGCTTTTTCGTCAAAAAAATTAACGAATTCGCCCAAATTGCCTTCTTCTGGATATACGTGCCCTTCATCACGGGCCTGATCTAGTAAATTTAAGGTTTTTCCATTGTCGAATCTGGGACGTAAGTGCAGTCCGACCATGTTCAAATTCAAATCGTATAAATCTGAAAACATTTTTTCAGGATTATCGAAAGTATCGCGCCATTCAAAAGTAGTGGCGCCTTTGCCGCCATTTTTTCCAAAAATTCGCCATGTAGAGTCTAGGTGGAGTACATCTAAAGGAATTTCTAATTCTCTAAATTTTTTGGCTAAATTAACAACATAGTTGGTGGAGGTATGTTTTTCTTGTCCCCAGGTTCCGCCGCTATAAGTGCCCACATGCAAGCCTAAGGCAAATTTAGGCAATAAGGGCGATTTGCCGGTTATGGAGGTATAGCCGTCTAAAACCGTGGCAAACGTTGGGCCGTAAATAAAATAGTAATCTAGTTCGCCTCCTTCGGCATAAAAGGTATATGAGTTGTTAGAATTGGCTCCCATATCCCAAGTTGTGGGGTAGGCGTTGTGAAAGAACAATCCATAGCCTGCAGTGCTCATAAAAAATGGTATGGGGCAATAGTTGGCCTCTAATACATTGTAGGCTCCCGTTATATGGGGTCTTCCAAGTCCGCGTCCAACGTTAAGATGAACTTTTTTGCCACGTTGGTTTAAAAAATCCATGCGTTCTCCAAATCCAAAAAAATGCTCGTTGGGTTTTAAATGCTTGGTACTACCAACTTTGTTTTCGTTTTTAAACGCACCGTAGTTTTGGTTGTTATAAGTTTCAGATGATAATATCTCGTTATTTTTATCGAAAAACTGAATGCTAAAGGGAACTTTTTTTATCTCCATTTTTAAGCTTTCGGTATTAATTTCAATAGAGGTATCTGTTTCTGTAAGTTCATACGGAACATTGTCCCAGTTGTAATTTGAAACCATCCAAGGTTGGTTGCTTAAAAAAGTTTCGTTCCAACTGGTACGCACCCTTATAATTGATGGTGTACAAAGTTCAATTATAACGGTAGATTTGGTGGTTTTAAATTTTATTTCGTTGTTATTCTTTTGCAATATTTTTTCAAAATCACCAGTGTTTGTTTGGGCATCGATGGAAATAATTGTGAGAAATAAAAAATAAATACATGCTAAATATTTGTATTTCATGGTTTTGTGTTAAGGTGTTCTAGGTATATTTTTACGGTTAGAATATTTGGTTATGATACGGTTGTTGCACAATTGATTGAAAGTTTGGGCGCAACACAAAGTCTCTCAACGCCTTTGTACTGCAACCCAAACTTTATCAATAGCAAACTAAACTATGTGTTTATTCAATGCTCTCCCAAGAGGTTATAAACGTATCTATACTCGAACTGTCTGGTAAAAAAGACGTGGCAAACTCACCGCCTGATTTGTAATCTTCAATGGTTATGTTCTTTTCATCAGCTATTAGGGAAGCGGTTGCTTCAACGTCGGATGTATTGATGTATTTAATTTGTGTTTCAACGGCACCGTTCGAAATATCGGCATCGCTGAAGTTTAGTGTAAGAGCACCAGTATTGGGATCTATATTGGAGGAAAGTAAGCTTCTATTGGAAATTAACTTTTCATAATTTTCTCCGTAAGATGTTCCAAAAACTTCAACAGGCACCGATACATTTCCGGAAGTGTCATAAGTTTTGATGATGAACGAATAGCTGTCTTCCGGCAAATTATCCAGCATAATTTCCTGTACGGCGTTGGTTTGCGTTACAGGAACAGAAATGGAATCGGCATAAAAATTCCAAAACACCCGCGCTTCGTTCACGGCAGGGTCTCCGGGGGTTAATACCTCTATTTTTACTCTGTTTTTTCCTGAAAAGGAAGCTGGTTCGAGTACCTTTCCGGGATAGTTTTTATCTGAAAATTGATTTACAAAATCTTCGTAAATCTCAGTTTGGTCTTGGCAGGCCATTGTGCTTACAACAAGCGCCGATACTGCCATATATTTGAATATATTTTTCATGTTTAGTGCTTCTTAAATTGAATTATTCTTCTACTTTACCCCAGAACGACATCTCGGTAATGATTATAAAAGCGCCGCCTCCAGTAGTTTCGTTAAACTTGAATCGGTAAAAACGGTACCCATCGGGAATGTTTATAAATTCGTAATCAATACCTTGTCTGGCGTATTCAATATCCTCTTGTGTGTTTTGTTTGTGGGGTTGCCCTGAGGGTTTGTAAGGCTCATCAAAATGATGTAAAAAAGTCCAGCTATCCCAAGAGCCATCAGGATTTGGGTCATTAGATCCATAAACGTCCCAATCGGTTGGGAAGTTTCCATCTTTATATTCCTCGTCACCTCTAAACCAAAGTTTAAGTCGGCTTAATTTATATTTATCACCAAAGTCCAATGAAATCCATTTAGGCATGGGATCTTGATTTTGATCGGAAGCCCAGAAATTACTAAAGGAGTTAATCACATCGTCCCACAAATGGGTAATCGGGTTTTTGGATCGTAGCGACCTAGAATCGGTTGGCAATCGTAAATCGGCAAAACCATCTTTAGGAATTGGGATTTCGAATAGCGGTGTTACAGTGGCTTCAATCATTTCGGTTTTGTTCCCAAAAGGATCGCTAACCGTAACCGCAAAATTAGATTCAACAGCATCAAAACCTCGTAATACCCAACGCCCATTTATAAGCTTAGTGTATAATTTGTCGTAAGGGATATACTCTGTTTTTGTGCCTAAAGTGTCCACCAAAACCTCCAAGATAATGTTGGCCTCAGTGGGATTGTCGTACAGTACTTCAATGCCTCCAAAAACAGCGTTGATATCAATGGTTTCTGCTACTTCGAAGATAGAAGGCGTTAACGGATTAAAACTTTTTTCAACAGCATCAGATTGTTTGGTGTTTCTGCCAATACTGTAAAACTTAACACTGTGGGAATTGGTGTCTCCATAACCTTCCAAAATCAATTCATTATCGTATTTTGATGATTTAGCCTCTCTAGCAACGCCAATTGGGGCTTCATAAACCGCTTTGGCGTAGAGGTAGTTTTCATCGTTTGGAATATCGTAATTGACAATAGCGCCTCCCGGTGTTGGCGTAATTTCAATATTGGTAATTATACCCGGCGAACTTCCGGATTGATCTATTAAATCTTCACGTCCTTCTTCTTGGCAAGCTATAATGCCTGCAAACAATAAAAGTCCTGCTATGTATTTAAATTTATTTTTCATGATTTGTTTTTTTTAGTTGATTTACCATCCAAGGTTCTGCACCAAGTTTCTGTTGCGAATAATGTAACTGTCTTTAATGGGCAGGAAATAATCTTTAAGTCCGAACTTTTGGGTGAAAAGCACTCTTGGTTTGCTGTACAATTCAGAAGATTCTTTGGTTTGGTCCCAGCCTAAAACATCATCGTTCAGTTGAATTGGAGCAGTTTTCCAACGGCGTAAATCCCAATAGCGACTGCCTTCAAAGGCTAATTCTATACCGCGTTCTTGACGAATGATGGATCGTAAACCTTCTTTACTTTGTGGTTTCGATGGGTTTGTTGAAAAATTGGTCCAAGATTCATCCACTCCTGGCAATCCCGCTCGGTTTCTAATGGCGTCGATATATAATTTTACTTCTGGCGATGGGCCACTAGCTTCGTTTAACGTTTCGGCATACAACAAGTATAAATCGGCCAAGCGGATTACAGGAAACGGATAAGCGTTTACCGAATAGGTAATGGGCGGTGTTTGTACATTTTCGTAATGAATGTACTTTTTAATGTAGCTTCCCGTAGCATTGTTGTTATTGGGTTGTTTGTATTTTGTGCGCAGGAAAAATAAATCGTCTTCATCATATTTACCCTGTCCGTACCATACGCCACCATCAAAACCTATATTGGCGTAATACCGGTTTTCTCTATCGAAGTGATAGTTGGTGGTTTCATAATTTGTTTCAATATTAGGGAAATCGGCTTCTTCGGCCACTTGGGTGCTGAACCTTCCGTTGTAATCCCAAGTATTATCCTCTTCAATGGGCACACCATTTTCGGTATAGTATAAGTCTAGAATTTTAATGGGCACACCTAGTTCGTGCCTTGTACCTTGGTTTTCGGTATTGGTATCGTCTACGTAGGGTGCCGCATAATTTTGCAAACCACTCACCATGCTTTGGGTGTTGCCCCAAATAATTTCGGTGTTCCATTTTTCGGTAATGGCTGTTCTTAAACTTAACTGGGTGATGGTAGCATCTGAAAGCGGTTTACCGATAACATTTAAGTATTCGTGCAGTTTGGCACCGTAGCTTTCGCAGGCATCAATTGCAGCTTTACAGGCGTCTGCGGCCGTTTGCCATCTCGTTTCGTCGTAAACTTGATTAAACAGTTGTGTACCGTCGTTATTTTGTAATGCTGCAAAATCGGTATTGCCATTAAACAACGGACTGGCGTGATAGGTTAGTATTTTTGCTTTTACCGATAGGGCTATGGGCTGGGTTACTCTGCCTAATGCGCTTACCGGATCGGTGATTTCTTCCGGTAAATCGGTAACGGCATCGTTTATCAAATCGATGGCGAAATTAAAGCAATCGTCAACCGGTTGGCGAGATACGCGCACCTCGTCAATACTGGCATCAATAGGTAAACTTTCGTCGATAATAGGAATTGGGCCGTAATGTTTTACTAAATTAAAATGGTAATAGGCTTTTAAAAACTTCACTTCGGCAATCCATTGTCTTTTTTCCAGTTCGTCCATATCGGGAACTATTTCGATGTTAGCGAGGAAAATGTTGCAGTCGCGAATGGCTTTGTACATATTGTCCCAAATTTCATTTCCTATGGGGTCTATTTTATTTTGCCCGCCTTTGGCTACATCGAAAATGCGGTGCTCGAAATTCTTTGATGCTCCGGGAGCCGAGTTGAATGCCCATATCTCATCGGCACCCAATAACCCAAAATTACTGGCTGGATCGGCCTGTTTTGGCATATAGGAATAACATGTAAAGAGGTACTTTTCTGCATTTACCCGAAGGCTAAACGCATCGTCTATTGTGGCGAGGTTATCTGGTACTACGTCAAGATAGCTGTCGCAGGAGCTTAACAAAAGGCATGCTGCTACCAGTAAATTCCAAATTTTATTTCGTTTCATTTTTTTCATTTTTAAGTTTTAGGCTCATGCCTTCAATTAGTTAAAACTAATATTCATTCCAACGTTTACAGTTCTTTGGATAGGGTATCCTAAGCCGTTTCCTCCCATTTCAACATCCCATTTTTTAAACTTACTGAAGGTTAAAAGGTTTGATGCGTTTAAATACATACGAAAGGTGGTCATGCCCAAAGTTTCTCTTAGTTTATCTGGCATATTGTAGCCAATTTCTACTTGCTTTAATCTTAAAAAAGAACCATCTCGCATAAACCAAGTACTGGTTTGCGTATTGTTTTCGTTAAGCTCGGTATCTAAACGAGGCCAGAAGGCGTAAACATCTCTATTGCTTTCAGACCAATAACTGTCTGCCACAACTTGTAGTACTTGGTTTTCGCCACCGCCAGACCTCACAAAAGGCGCAATGGCTTTAGGGTCAATCCAAAAAGATTCGTTTGTTAAACCTTGGAAAAAGGCCGATATATCGAAGTTTTTGTAACCAAAGGAAAAGCCAAAACCATAAACAATTTCGGGTAGTGTTGGGTTGCCAATGGCCACTTTATCGGCTTCGGTAATTTCGCCATCACCGTTAATATCGGTGTATTTAATATCGCCGCCGCCAACAGGGTTGCCTCCAAAATTTTGGGTGGGTGAGTTTTGTGCTTCTTCATCGTCAACGAATAAGCGCTCTGCAATGTATCCGTAGGTTTGCTGAATGGATTTGCCCACACGCGAACGCCAGTATTCGTCGTATTCAGGCTCTTCATAAACCTCAAATTTATTGGTGGCATAGGTGAAGTTACCTCGTGCCGAAATCCAAGTACCGTCGTTCCAGTTATGGCGGAAATCGGCCGCCAAATCAATACCACTGCCCGAAGCTTCGCCAAGGTTGGCCTTAATGGATGTTTGTAGCCCCATAGTGCTAGGTATGGCCTCGCGTTCCATTAAAATATTGGTACGTCGCTCCCTAAAATAATCGGCTTGTAATGTAAATTTGTCGAACAGCCCCAATTCTAGAGCAATGTTGGTTTTATGGGCAATTTCCCATGTAATATCTGGGTTGGCGTATCTACTCACGCGAACGCCATTTCTGGAATAACCATTGTCTCTTCCAAAGGTAGCAGAGCGTCCGCCATAATTTAGGTTCACTTCTGAAAGATAAAAGAAACGATCGGAAGCCGAGCCTATGCCGTCGTTGCCCACAATACCATAGGAAGCCCTTAAACGAAAGTTGTTAACGGTATTTTTGAACGGTTCCCAAAACTTTTCGTTCGAAATGGTCCATGCGGCACCGGCCGAGGGGAAAAATCCGAAGCGTTGCGACTCGTGAAACCTTTCGGAACCGTTGTAACCAAAGTTAAACTCCACAAAATACCTGTCGTCATAGCCATAAGTGCCACGTCCTGAAAGTCCTAAATTTCTAAAAGGAAGTGACGTTTGAAGGCTGCTGAAATCACTGTCTATGGTTTCATTCATTCGGAATACCAATAAACCGCCAACATGGTGCTTTTCATTGAATTTTCGGTTATAGACCAACTGACTCTGCAAGAAAAAGGTAGAACTCACTGTTTTGCCTCCGCCTTGTGGATCGCCTAAAGTTTCGGTTCCTGTGTCTGGGTTTAATTGTTGCAAGGTGTAGTTGTCTTCAAGCGCATTGTAATTGGCTACTTGATAATAAAACGGATTGTAGGAACGGCTTACATCAAAATATGAATTACGATTGGTGTTAACAAAGGCGTTCAATTTTAAGCCTTCGGTTAAGGAAGATAAATCTTGGTTGATTTCAAACTGAGCCAACATTCTGGATCTTGAGTAGTCTTTGTAGCCTCGAACCATTTCGGCATAAGGGTTCAGGTAGTTGGCGTCAACACCATAGTTTCCGAACAAAATATGTTTAACATACTTGTGGTCTTCGTCTATTGGGAAATACGCCGGAAACAACACAGGGTTGGAACGTACGGCCATTTTGTAAACATCAGAACCGCCATTTAGCGGACCGGTATAATCATCAAACACACCGTTTAAACGAACTACCAATTCTGTTGAAGGAGAAATATCAATGTTAATATTAGAGCGCAGTGAATAGGTGTTCAGCTTAATGTTACTGTTAAAGTTATTGCGCTTGTGCGTTCTTAAAATACCATTGTCGGTATTGTATCCACCAGATACGTAATATCTGGCAACTTTACCACCACCACTTACGTTAAGGTTCATGCGTTTGTTGTTTGCATGGTCTTTAAATAGTAGTTCGTTCCAGTCGTTAGTTGGGAATACGTAAGGATTCGTACCGTTTTGTGTATTCTCAATTTTTTGCGGGGAATATAGAGTTTGGCCTAAAGGATCTCTTGTAATTACCGCTTCGTTGTGCATTCGCATAAAAGTTACCGGATCGGCAAAATCCACATTTCGGGTAGGTGATGAGGTAGAGTGTTCCAATCGTAAAGAGATTTTTGCTGGCCCTTCAACACCTTGTTTGGTTTGTACCAAAATAACCCCATTGGCACCTCGTGCTCCATAAAGAGATGTTGCGGTAGCATCCTTTAAAACTGAGAAGCTGGCAATATTATCTTTTTGAAGTCGGGCTAGATCAGTGGTGGTTAGCTCAATACCATCAATTAAAATTAAGGGGCTCCTGTTGGCTTGTGTGCCAAAAGTGGTAACACCACGAACAAAGAAATCGGCATTGTCCTCTCCAGGTTCACCACTACGTTGGTAGGCTATAACCCCGGCCACTTGCCCGGCAAGCGCAGTGGTTAAGTTACTGGTGGATATTTTTTGTAAATCTTTGGCGTTAATGGTTGAAACGGCACCGATCATATCGGTTTTTTTCTGTTCGCCAAAGGCAACTACAACCACTTCTTCAAGGGCCTCGGTGTCGTCAAGTAAAACAACATCAATAGCCGATTTGCCTTCAATTTGAATCTCTTGCCTTAACATTCCAACGTAGGAAAAAATGAGGGCTTTTGCATCTTCGGGGACTAAAAAATCGTATTTTCCATCAAAGTCTGTAGTTGTTCCAATAGAACTTCCTTTAACAATAATGGTAACTCCGGGCAATGGAACGCCGCCTTTATCTGTTACAACCCCTTTTATATTGGTTTTACTTTGCCCAATAACAGGAAGTGTAATTAATACTACTAATATTAAAAGGTAGTACTTTATGTTATATTTTATATTCATGCCTTTTTGTTTAGCTTAATTTTGTTGGTTTATTTTTTTAAGATGTGGTTAGCACCTAAATAGGAAAGCAGGGCAGTTGTGTTGATATAAAATAAGCTTGTTGGTTGATTTTAAATTTAGATTGTTCTTCATAAGATATTTATTGTTTAAAAAATTGATAATAGATAGATAACAAATAAACCCTTTATGATTCTGTATTTTAAGGAAAGTTGTACTTATAAAACAGGAAAAATGTACACAAGCCCAGTAATTACGGGGTGCTACTGCTGAGACTTGATTTTTGCCCCATCAACGAAAACTTTTTGTTTTACTTTGAAGTTTAGGTTGTATAAGCGCTTTTCGGAAAGAAGGTTTAAGAAAAAGAATTGGGG
>CAZZDI010000064.1:0-14164 GCA_964653155.1 uncultured Flavobacteriaceae bacterium
AAAAATGCGAGCTTTTTAGCTCGCATTTTTATTTCCCTCAACATAGCAGAACCCAGAGAATAGCAATTTATTGTTTAACAATTTTAAAAGAGGCTGTGCCGCCCATATCTGTTTTTAGATTTAAGAAATACAAACCACTTTTTAGGTGCTCAACTTTTAAAGTAGTTTTGTTTTCTGTACTTGAGTAAACTGTTTGTCCTAAACTATTATGAATTTCGGTTTTTAAAATGGTTACGTTGTTGGGCAGTTTTATGTTAAGCTGTTCGTTAAATGGGTTAGGATACAGTAAAGTAGATTTTATCAAGAAATCATTAACTTCTAAGGTAGCGATCTCGTCAAGTGTTGTGGTGATGGACCAATTTTGGTTTGAATCCTTCACCCGAACATAAAGAACGTCTTCAAAACTGTAATTGCCCGTTGGGTAGGGCACATTGAATGTATAAGTGCCATCTGTTTCGGGCTCAGTAATTTCAACAACAGTATTATTGCCAAATTCCAAATCGTCACCAAAAAAGTATTCAATTTCTACAAGGTTGGTATTTGGGTTTTGGTAAACCTCAATGTTTTTTCTGAAGGTGTGGCTCCAATTTCCGTAAGCATCCTTTACCCTGCCATACAATTTGTGGTAGCCTAAAGGTGTGTTTGCTGCTATTTGTGCGGAAAAGGCTTGTTGAATATCATCCGTTTCAGGGTCAATGGTGAACGATGTTCCTGTGCCATACTGATAGTCTTCATCGATAAAATACTCGCCCATAACAATATTGTTTTCAACAAAGGGCGCTACAATTTCAATATGTTTCCTTATGGTTTGGCTCCAGTTTCCGTCGGCATCCTTTACCCGCATATAGAGTTTGTGGTAACCTACCGAAGTACCAGGAGGAATATCTGCCAATACGGTTTCGGTAATGTCTATATCGGGCGATGCAATATCAAGTACCGTGTTCTGTCCAAATCCATTGTCGGCATCCAAAAAATATTCAATTTGGGTAGCGTTGGATTGGGCACGGATACCCAATGTTATGGCCAATACAATGGCTGTTAAAATAATCCGTTTCATGGCCAATTAGTTATTGGTTCGCGCCTTAACGGTTACCGAAAGCCCAGTGCCAGGTTCGGATACGCCTGTGGTAGTAACATCATAAGCTACGGGAATGGCACCTAAGCCAGACAAATTGTAGCGGTTGGTAAACACCACACCACCAAAAGCGCCACGCTCGGCACCATCGCTGCCGGTTTGGTTGTATGATGAGCCCGATTGTAATTGGTAAAGCCCATCAGTTGTGCCTTCTTCTACAAACAATAAAGCCATGCTGGGCACCCAAAGGTTGCCGGGGGAGCCATCGAAAACCCCTGAAGTTGACACTGTGTTATACTGTACATTGTTGTTTGTGCCACTATTGATGTTAGCAGTAATGCCTGCTGCTTTTAAAATGTTGTTTTGGAAAGAACCCGTATTGAATTGTAAGTTTAATTCGTTTGCTGGCCCATCAAAAACGTTGTTGTTGCATTCCATTATGGTTCCAGTCCCCCAAGCACTATCTATCCACAATAATTTTTTTTGACAAATGTTATTGTTGAAAATGATTTCTTGCGGAGGGATATAGGAGCTGCTTCCGGTATCGGTTATGGCACTAGTGTTAAATGTGTTTGGAAAAAAATTCTGAAGAATATAGATGTCAACCAGTTGGGTGTTTGGCCTTACGTAGCGGTCTATCCTACACCTTTTAATGGTAACTCCGTTTACGTTTGCATACACAATTCCATCTACGCTACTTCCATTGTAATAAATGTTCATTCCTATAAGTTGTGAGGATTCTGAACCGCTGTCGAATGTTATTCTGCCTATTTTGGCGTCATAGGTGTTATTTGAAACTTTCTCATTTTCTGTTAAAAAATATCCCGGGCCAATAATGGTCAGTTGCTTTGTTATCGTAGCATCGGTGTAAACAATAGTAGAGCCTTCAATATGCAAAGTATCGCCAGCTACAACATTGGGGTAAGCCACGGCTTGGTTGATTTGTTTAAAAACAGGAAAACTTGGCGTGCCTCCATAATTTTCACCAAAATTAGTGGTGCCATCATAATTGGATTGGTTGTTTACACGCCAGGTGGTTTGGGCGTAAGCCATAGAGGTCAATAATAAGGCAGTACATAAAACGGCCATGTTTGAGAGTAACTGTTTTGTTTTCATTTTTTTTAGTTTAAAGGATTAATTAACAGCAATATTTTATTCTAATTTTTCGGTAATCTGTTGTAGAAGACTGGCGATGCTACGCGCATTTTCAATATCGGTGGCTTGTATTTCAATGTTGTAGGAGTAGCTTTTTATTTCGCCGTCTTGGTAGGTTTTTATAATTTTTTCGAGGTGTTTGGTATTCAGTTCAACCATCACTTCTTTGCCCGAGGTTTCAATGCTTATGTTTTTTGGGTTGATGTCGCCCAAACCGAATTCATAAATGGTTTCTTTACTGTTTTTAAGGTTTGAAAATACCGAGGTTAACTTAACGGTGTACGGCGATGTGCTTACAGTTTCGAAAGTTTGGTCGTAAGCATCATCTCCAATTTTAACCATGCCAATATTGTTTTTTAGGGCTTCCAATCCACTGTCCACAGAGCTTACATTAGTTTCGCTTTTATAGCTTTCACAGTTTTTGGTTAGATTTTTAAAGGCCTCTTTGGCTGCTAAAACATCTTCAATATTTTCAAAATATATTTTGAAAGCATCGGTATAGTTTTGCAGTGCGTTGTTTTCGGTACTGCGAATAAATTTGGCCTTTTTTCGGGTGTTTATTTCAACGTAAAGTTGGGTTTTATTGGAATTGTAATCAATATTATCTACGTTGATATCACTAAAATTGAAACCGTATTCGTAGTCGATGGTTTCTTTGGGGTTGGTTTCCTTTATTTTCACTTTGGTCACGCAATCGCCTTCAATACTTTGGGTGTATGTGCTTTCGCTACTGGTTACATTACCCATTGCCTGGTTTAAAAAAGCCATGGCGTTGGCGTTCGATTCCACTTTAGGTTTGGCATTTTCAAAAGCTTTTTCGGCCAGAGGAATGGCTTGCGTCAGTACTTTAAGGAGGTCCTTTCCGTTTTCAATAGAACCGCAATAAAAGCGAATGTCGTTGCTGTAGTTTTGCTGTGCGCCATCTTCAAATACTTTAATGGCTTTAATATTGCGGCGGTTTGTGGCCTCGATATAAAATTCGTCGCCACTAATTTTGAAGGTCAAACTGTTCGGGTTTAAGGTGGATAGGTTAAACTCATAATCAAAAGCCTTGGTTTTGCTTTTTGAATTTTCGGTGGTGCTCAGTTTGATGTGCCCATTGTTGGCACTGCCAGTTTCAATTTTTTGGATGAATTGCGTTTTTGTGTAATCAACATCCTGAATGTTTTCTTCAAGCCATGTTATGTGGTCTTGGTAACTGGTTAGTGCCAGCTTGTTTTTTTCGAGGGTTTCGTTTACGGGAATGATGTTTTTTATGGCCTCGACCAAGTCGCGTGCATTATCGATATTTTTGGCGTAGAACGATACATTATCAACATAATCAACTTTTTCGCCGTTGCTGGATGTTGCTTTGATTAGCTTTTGCTTTCCGTTGATTAAAAGCTGAACGATGATCACATCTTTTTTGGTCAATGATCTTACGGTATTTACGTCCACATCGGCAAAGCTGAAATTGTAAACCAGTTCGTCGGTTTTTCCTTTGTCGTCAACCGATGTTAAGGTATAATCTGCATAATTACTGGATAATAATTTTAGGTTTTGGCTGTACTCGAGTTTTGAATCTTCTACCGTTTGGAGCGACTTAGCAATAGTTTCTATGTGGTCGTTTAGTTGTTGCGCATATCCGGCAGTACAAATAAATAGGAAGCACAAAATGGTTTTGTAAATGGATATGTTTTTAGGCATTTTATTAGCTTTTAAAATGAAAATGAAAAGCGGTTCAGGGCTCCAGTTTGTTGCCCTGCACCATTTTAACAATGAGTTTTTTTAGGAAGAATTACAAATTGAAATAGTAATGTATTCCTGCGCCCCCATTAAAACCGCCAATAGAACCAACACCATCAAATGAGACGCTGGTAAAACCAAGTTCAAACGAAAAGGAGAGCCCTTCCACAAAATCGTTGAAGGTCCACTCAACGCCACCACCGGCACCAAAGGCTATTGCGTTTTGGTTATATTCACCATATGGTCCTAAGTCATATTTATAGGTCCAGTATCCTGCTTGGCCGTACACATAAGGTTTGTAGCTGGCAAAGCTAACATCGCCAACATCAAAATTGTAGCTGTACCTGCCTGTGAACGAAAAACTGCTTTGACCCGAAAAACTGTAACCGTAATTAGCCGAACCTATAATGACTTGGCCGGTATGGTTTTCGGTAAAATTGTATTTTGCCGATACTCCATAATTTAAAGAGGTCCATGCCAACCCAGCGCCTAAAACACCGGCTTCTGCCATGCGTTGTGCATGGCCCGAGTTACAAAATAATAGAGCGACTAAAAAAGTTGAAAGTAGAATGATTTTTTTCATAATTGTGAAATTTAATGTTTGATAATAGCAACTATATTACAATAACCAAGTGTGGGAAAGCGGATAAAAGGTAGGATTTTAGGGTTGAGTTGCAAGCTCATTTGTTGCAGCTTTATACATCGAAGATAGAGACAATTAGTGGTGCGGAGCAATCCGTAAATTCCCGTAATTTTTAAAAGCGAGGCTATTTTATGCCCAATATTTTTTAATTTGGTAGGAGTAAACCGACCTTGAAATGCGAACCATTCTTTTTTTGCTAATAACTTTGTTGTATATGGAATATGCAATGGGGCAAAATGCTAATAAAAAAAGAGAGATTGAAACTGTTGAACTCTTGTTAAGGCAAGGGGATAGTGTAAAATCTACTGATGCTGATGCAGCGTTGTCAACATTTCAAAAGGGATTAGCTATCGCATTGGACAACCACTTAAATGCCCAAGCCAGCACGCTACATAAAAAAATAGGTGTGTTGCACCATATTAATAAAAATTTGGATAAAGCTGAAAAAGCCTATAGAAAAGGCATCCTTTTAGATAGTCTATCAAATAATGCGGCCGACCTTTATTACAACATATCGCTGATAAAAACTGCGGTGAATCAACAGGATAGTGTTTTGTTTTATTTAGAAAAAAGCTTAAAACTATATGATAAATTTAACCTTAATGCTTCTACATATAGTGCTTATTTAACGGCAGCAGGTGTTTACAAAGACAGGCAAGTTTACCGTGTGGCCTTAGATTATGCTATCAAGGCATACAATGGCTTTAAAGAATATAACAACCTAAAAAAAATGGCCGATGCCACAACTATAATTGGTAATATTCAAAATCAGTTAAAAAACTACAACCAAGCAGTGGTTTACCATTTAGAGTCGTTAAAATTGAGCCAAGGCATAAAGAGCGATTACAGAACAGGAACGGCACATATTAACTTGGGCAATGTTTACAAAAGTTTGAAGTTGCCAGATTCTGCTATTTCCAATTACAAAAAAGCTTTAGAGTATTTTAACAAAAACAGTTCGAAGTATGCCGTATCGCTCAATAATTTGGCCGAAATATATAAAACCTCTAGAGAAGAAAAATTGGCAGAACTTTATTATAAAGCATCTGTAGAGGTCAACCAAACGCTTAAGGACACAGCGGCTTTACTTTATAATTACAATGGTTTAGTCAGTTTATATTTGCAGCAGGGCAAATTGAAGCAGGTTAAGGATTATTTGGGGAGCCTAGATAGTATGCTGCCTTCGGCGACCGATAGACGGGTAGAACTCAGTTTTTACGAAAACCAGTCCGAATACAATAAAAAAACCGGTAACTACATGATGGCTTTGTCGTACCAAGAAAAGTATTCAAAATTGTACCAAGAGATATACAATGCAGAACAGGCAGAAATAGTACAGTCGTTACAGGCTAAATTCGATTTTGAAAAAAATGAAAACGAAATACTCAGGCTTACACTGGCCAATAAAAATAGCCAGTTGCAATTAATTGAAAAAAATAAGGCCATCAGCAAAAAAAACGCAATACTTTTAGTCCTTGCCTTGGTAATCGTGTTATCTCTTGTAGGGCATTACCTGTTTATGCAAAAGCAAAAAGTAAAGACCCAAAAACTGAAAATTGAAAAATTGGAAGCCATTTACCAGGGGCAGGAAATTATAAAAAAACGTATAGCGCGAGATTTGCACGATATTATCACCACCAATTTTGATGGATTACGCCTAAGGGTATTGGCCTTAAAACGAACCGACAAACTTAACGACATGGTTGATGGCATAACGACTGATTTAAAAAGCATGAACCAACAAATTCGGGTAGTATCGCATCGATTATATCCTCTGGAAATGTATATGGGGCAGCAAAAGTTTACCGATATTATAAAATCCAGGCTCAGCGAGTTTCAGCTTTACGGAAATATTTTTGTTGAGTTGGAAAACCAGTTGCCCGAATTGCTTAACCAGCTTGATCTCGTGGTTCAGAATAATTTTTATGGCATACTGTTGGAAATTTTAAATAACGTGGAAAAGCATGCCATGGCCACTAAAATTAGCATCGACAATTATTTAGGGCGTAAAAATCATTTGCATTTTATTTTTAAGGACAACGGCATGGGCATAGAAAATAACCACAAAGAAGGCATTGGGCTTTTGAATATAAAGCAGCGTGTTGAAATTTTAGAGGGCACTTGCGAAATCAAAAAAATTGAGTCGGGCACCTTGGTGCACATTAGTTTTCCAATTAAAAGCATAAACGGATGAAACGCAACAAAGCAGATGTTTTAATAGTTGACGATTCGGTGATATTCTCGCAAGGCTTGGCTTTGTTATTAGAGCAATATCCAGACGAAGTACAGCATGTAAAGGTGGCGAGCAATTACCAACAGACTTTAAATATTTTGTCAAACAATAAAATTTCAACGCTAATACTCGATTTGAATTTTGAATCGGAAGATTATAACGGGTTCGTCATAGCCAAAAAGGTAAAGGAATTCTATCCCAACATTAAAATAATCATATTGACGCAACAGGCCAAAATAGATAATTATGAAGTTTTGGTTAATGATATTGGTGTAGATGGATATTTAGACAAACAGTTGGGAGTTGAAGAAACCCTTGGCGCTCTCAGGGCAGTGATGAAAGGGGAAAAATATATTGATGAAAACATAAAAGCCATGCTCGAAATTGGCAAATGGCTCAATATTTCCAATCGGGAAAAAGAAGTGATCAACTTGTTGGCTTTAGGGCTTACGCAAAAGGAAATAGCAGACCAATTAAATATTAGTAACCGGACGGTAGAAACCCACATCAAAAATTTAACGTCAAAAATGAATGCCAAAAACACCGCCAATTTAGTATCGATCTTCACTAAGTACAAAAAGGGAAACCGTGAAAGCGGCATCTAATTCTAAATAAATCAAACCAATTTAAAGAGGCTTTAAAAACGTTTTCAAATGGGTTTAAAAAACAATACTTAGCCATTGGGTTCAGCTGGTGGGTCGGCATCTTGGACCGGCGGATCGGTCAATGCGGTATTGTTTATTCCGTCAGCGTCCAAGGGTTCTGCGGTGCACGAAAAAAGTATCAGATTTAAACCTAAAACAAATAACAATAATTTGGCAACATTTTTCATCTTTCAAGAGTTTATGGATCAATAGTTCCATAAACCTATATTCAAATGCATTGAATTGCTATGTTTAGTTATTATTCACTTTTGTATATTTATTATTCGTTAACTGGTTGAAAATTAAGTGTTGGTTCAAAGATTAAATTTTATTAAAAAAGGGGTATTGCTGTGCTTTATTTTGGTGCAGTGTTTTTGCTTTTCGCAAAACCAAAGTGAATTGGATTCGTTAGGTCGGCTTTTGCAGAATCATCCTGAAAAAGATTCCGTAAGGGCAGGATTGTTGCTTAAAAAAGCATACCAATTGGTTTATCCGGAAACTGACAAATCACTGGATTTGGCAGCGGAAGCCTTAGAAATAGCTTTAAAATTAAATCTTGAAATAGGAAAGTATAAATCGTACCTTATTACTGGAATGGCCCAATATAAAAAAAAGGCCTTTTCAGAATCTTTGCAATCTATTTATAAAGCTTTGACCATTGCCGATGCGCTGAACAATGAAGTGTTCCAGTCTATGGCCTATGCCAATTTGGGAAACATTTATGCCGATATAGGAAACTTTGATGATGCCATGGCCAACTATAATAAGTATTTGGCAGTCGCAAAAAGTCAGGGCAATCCGGTAGCCATGATGGAAGCATTGACCAACATTGGCATTCTGCAAACAGAGTACAGCGAAGAAGTAATCCATGGCATTGAAAACCTAAAAAAAGCATTGGCTATTGCCGAACAGGAAAATTTGGTTTATCAAAAATCTAATATCACTTTAAATCTTGGTTTGGCATATAAAAGGCACGGCGATTTAAAAAATGCATTAGCTAATTATGAAAAAGCGATAGCCTTAGGAAAACAAACCAACGACAAGTATATACAGTTGCTGGCCATTACCAATATTGGTACATTGAATATTGAAAACAAAAATTGGAACAAGGCAGAGATTAATAGCAACCAAGCCCTCAAATTGGCTGAAGAAATTGGCGATGTAGAGTGGGCGGCCAACGCTTGGGATATGCTCTACACTATTTATGAACAACGTAACAACCATGCAAAAGCCTTGCAAGCCTACAAGAATTTTATAAAGTTAAATGATAGCTTAAAGGCCATAAACAATAAGGATGAGATTATTAAAATTGAAGAAAAATATAAGTTCGAAAAAGAAAAACTAATGCTCGAAACCCAACACGAAAAAGAGCTTTTGGTTTCAGAGCAAACCGTTTTGCGCCAAAAGTTGATGCAAAAAGTCTCCTTTGTCGTTGCCGTTTTAATTTTGGTACTTATGGTTGGTGGGTTTATGTTCTTCAAACGAAAGCGCGAAAATCAATTTAATCTCAAAGTAGCGCACACCGAACTGAAAGCTTTACGGGCACAGATGAATCCGCATTTCATTTTTAATTCGCTCAATTCCATCGGGAAATACATAAACAGTAACGATGCCGATACGGCAAATAATTACTTGACAAAATTCTCGAAACTGATGCGGCAAACGTTAGAGCATTCCGAAAAGGACGAAATTCCCATTGAAGAAGATGTCGATTTGTTGATAGAGTATATGGATATTGAAAAGAAAAGAATATCGGGAGGCTTCCATTACAATATTGAGGTAGCTCCAGATATTGATGTTGAAAATACATTAGTGCCTCCTATGGTGATGCAGCCTTTCGTTGAAAACAGTATTTGGCACGGCATTTCGAATATGGAAGGGCAGGGGCATATTCAAATTGAAATAAAAAAAGAAGGTGGTATGTTGTTGTGTTCGGTTGACGATAACGGTGTGGGAAGGGCTAAAAGCAGTGAAAAAATGAACGGTTTTAATAAAGTTTCGTTGGGTACAAAAATCACCAAAAACCGAATAGATATTATTAATAAAAGGAAAAATGCCCAAGCCAGCTTGAAGATAATTGATAAAGCACAAGGTACCCGGGTTGAAATTAAACTACCGTTGCAAACACAATATACAGATGATTAGAACGATAATTGTTGACGACGAGCAGCACTGCATAGACTCGCTTTTGAAACTATCAGGATTATTTCAAAATACCATCGATATTGTAGGAACGTATAGCAATGTTGAGGAGGCCGTTGTAGCCACCAAAGCATTAAAACCAGATTTGGTATTTCTCGATGTTGAGATAAACGATAAAACGGGGTTCGACTATCTGGAAGCCGTTAAGCATTTAGCGTTTAAAGTTATTTTTACCACGGCGCACGATAAATATGCGGTTAAGGCTTTTAGGTTTAGTGCTTTGGATTTTTTGCTGAAACCCATTGATGAAGACGATTTTAATGAGGCTATAGGCAGAGTGGTAGCCGAAGCCTCTTCAGCCGAAGCACTCGATAGAAAAATAGATGCGCTCATGCACAATATTTCAGCCAAAGATTCTGAAAAAAGAATAACCATCAACAGCAATGAAAATCTGGACATTATTCAGGTTTCCGATATTTTGTATTGCGAAAGCTGGGTAAATTATACTAAAATACAAACCGTAAACGAAGGTAAAATTACCAGTACCAAAACCTTGAAATATTATGATAAGCTATTGACGGATTCCGATTTTTTTAGAATTGACCAATCGTTTTTGGTGAATTTAAAGTACGTTAAAAAGTACACCAAAGGAAAACCGGCTTATGCGGTGCTTACTGATGGAACCAAACTAAAAGTGTCTTTAAGCAACAAAGAAGGCTTTTTTAAACGATTGAATAATTTGTATGGATAAAAAAATGCGAGCTTTTAGCTCGCATTTTTTTTATGAATGATGATATGTTTCGTTTTTTTATAAAGCAACCAAATCGCCTGCCATATCTTTTGTAGGCAAGTCTGATTTGCCCATCAAGAAAATATCAACTTGGCGAGCAGCCTCACGGCCTTCAGAAATAGCCCATACAATTAACGATTGCCCGCGGCGCATATCACCAGCGGTAAAGATGTTCGGGATATTGGTTTGGTACTTTCCGTATTCCGCTTTATAGTTTGAACGGGCATCTTTTTCAACACCTAATTTGTCAGCTAAAGTGCTTTCAGGCCCTGTAAACCCTAAAGCCAATAGTGCTAAATCGCATGGCCAAGTTTTTTCGGTACCTGGTACTTCAATTAATTGAGGACGCTCACCCGGAACCATTTTCCACTCCACGTTAACCGTTTTAAGTGCGGTTAATTTGTTGTTTTCGTCCGTAACAAATTCTTTGGTGTTTATTAACCAGTTACGCTCAACACCTTCTTCGTGCGAAGAGGATGTTTTAAGTTGCAATGGCCAAAATGGCCAAGGCGTAGTTGGCGAACGGTGCCCTGGAGGTTTCGGCATAATTTCGAAATTTACTACCGATTTTGCTCCGTGACGGTTCGAGGTTCCAACGCAGTCAGATCCGGTGTCACCACCACCAATAACAATAACGTTTTTATCGGTCGCCATCACTTGGTTTTCCACTTTTTTGCCAAATAATACTTTGGTTTGCTGTGTTAAGAAATCCATGGCTTGTACCACACCATCGGCATCAATGCCTGGGGTTGGTAAACTGCGTCTTTCGGTGGCGCCACCACAAAGTACTACAGCATCAAAAGCTTTAAGCTCTTTGGTGTCATAATTAACGCCAACGTTAACATTGGTTTTAAACGTGATACCTTCGGCTTCCAAAATGGCCAAACGACGGTCAATAATCTCTTTTTCCAGTTTAAAATTCGGAATGCCGTATCGCAAAAGTCCCCCGATTTCGTCGTCTCTTTCAAAAACGGTCACGGTGTGTCCGGCGCGGTTTAATTGTTGTGCGGCGGCCAATCCAGCAGGGCCTGAACCTACAATGGCGATGGTTTTTCCTGTTCTGGTTTTTGGTGGTTGGGGTTTTATCCAACCTTCCGCGAAAGCGCGCTCAACGATTTGCTTTTCGATATTTTCGATGGAAACGGGGTCTTCAATAATACCCAATACACATGATTTTTCGCAAGGTGCAGGGCACAATCTCCCTGTAAACTCTGGGAAGTTGTTTGTGGCGTGCAATAACCAAGAGGCTTTTTGCCATTCGCCTTGGTGTACCATGTGGTTAAAATCGGGTATTAAATTGCCTAGCGGGCAACCACTATGGCAAAAAGGAATACCGCAATCCATACATCGGGAGCCTTGCTTGGTAATTTCTTCCTCTTGTAATGGAACTGTAAATTCTTTATAATGTTTTACCCTGTCTTGAACTGGGGTATATTGCTCATCTTGTCTGTCAAATTCTTTAAATCCGGTTATTTTTCCCATGACACTATGCTGTTGTTAATTCTTCTACCATTTGTTCTTCTGTCTCTAAACGCTTAAGGGCACGTTTGTATTCTATTGGCATTACTTTTACGAAGTTGCCTAAGCTGTTGTCCCAATTTTCCAATAGAGACTTTCCTTTGTTGCTATCTGTGTACAGTACGTGCTTTTCAATAAGCTCTTTTAATTCTGCTGCATCTTCAGTAGAAATATCTTCAAATTCAATAGTTTCGGTATTACATAAACCGTTAACAAATTTGTTTTCAGGATCGTAAACGTAAGCGATACCGCCACTCATACCTGCGGCGAAGTTTCTTCCAGTTTTACCAAGAACAACCACTCTACCACCAGTCATGTATTCGCAACAGTGGTCTCCAACGCCCTCAACAACGGCATGGGCTCCAGAGTTTCTTACGGCGAAACGTTCTCCGGCGATACCGTTAATGTAGGCTTGGCCTTGAACGGCACCAAATAAACAAACGTTACCAACAATAATGTTGTTTTCAGCAATAAAGTCGGCTGTTGCAGGTTTTTTAACAATCAGTTTGGCTCCTGAAAGTCCTTTACCTAAATAATCGTTGGTGTTTCCATCAACCGTAAAGGTTAAACCGTGGGCGCCAAAAGCACCAAAACTTTGTCCGGCAGAACCAGTGAAATTGATGTTCAATGTATCTTCCGGTAAACCTAAGTGCCCGTATATTTTCGAAATTTCGTTACTCACAATAGCACCAACGGTACGGTTAATGTTCTTGATTTTGTAATCCAAGTTCGTTTTTTCCTTTCTATATAAAGCTCTGTGCGAATCTTTTAAAATGGTAAAATCGAAAACGTTTTCAAGGTTGTGGTCTTGAGTTTCAGTATTTCTCACCGGCATTTGGCTGTAAGCTTGTGGCCTGTGTAGGATGCTCGATAAATCCAGTCCTTTTGCTTTGTAATGCTTGATGGCTTTATTGGCATTGATTTTATGCGTTTGCCCAACCATTTCGGCTAAGGTTCTAAATCCTAATTGCGCCATGATGGCTCTTAATTCTTCAGCTACATAATAGAAGAAGTTAATAACGTGCTCTGGTGTGCCTTTAAAGTTTTTACGCAATTCTTTGTCCTGAGTTGCGATACCTACTGGGCAAGTATTTAAATGGCATTTACGCATCATAATACATCCAGAAGCAACTAACGGAGCAGTAGCAAAACCAAACTCTTCAGCACCTAATAAGGCAGCAATAGCAACATCGCGCCCCGTTTTTAACTGACCGTCGCACTCCACAACAATACGGCTACGCAGGTTGTTTAATACTAAGGTTTGTTGTGCTTCAGAAAGCCCAAGCTCCCATGGTAAACCAGCGTGCTTCAAGGAGGTTAAAGGAGAAGCTCCCGTACCGCCATCGTAACCAGAAATTAAAACCACGTCGGCTTTTGCTTTAGCCACGCCGGCAGCAATGGTTCCTACACCAACTTCCGACACTAATTTTACATTAATACGAGCATCGCGGTTGGCATTTTTTAAATCGAATATCAATTGAGCCAAATCCTCGATAGAGTAAATATCGTGATGCGGCGGTGGCGAAATCAAACCTACAAACGGGGTGGAGTTACGTGCAGCTGCAATCCATGGCAATACTTTTTCGCCCGGTAGCTGTCCACCTTCACCGGGTTTTGCACCCTGTGCCATTTTGATTTGAATTTCCTTGGCATTGGTCAAGTAGTGTGAAGTAACACCAAAACGCCCTGAAGCTACCTGCTTGATGGCAGAGTTTCGGCTATCGCCGTTCATGTCTTTTTGGAAACGTTTTCTGTCTTCTCCACCTTCACCTGAATTGGATTTTCCTCCAATACGGTTCATGGCAATGGCCAAGTTTTCGTGTGCTTCACGGGAAATGGATCCGTAAGACATCGCGCCCGTTTTGAAACGTTTTACAATCTCCGTCCAAGGCTCTACTTCCTCGATGGGAATAGGGTCTAGGTTGTCGAACTCGAATAAACCACGAATGGTCATTAAGTTTTCAGACTGTTCGTTGATGGCTTTGGCATATACATCGTAGCTGTTTTGGTCGCTTAAGCGTACTGCCTGTTGTAATTTTGCAACCGTTGTTGGGTTGAACAAATGGCGCTCGCCGTTACGTCTCCATCGGTAATCGCCACCAATGTTTAAACCTAGTTTTTTATCAATTAAATTATCTGGATACGCTTGTTTGTAGCGTTCATTGATTTCTTTTTCAATTTCGTAAAGCCCAATACCTTCAATTCTTGAAGCCGTGTATGGGAAGTATTTTTCAACAAA
>CAZZDI010000065.1:0-8676 GCA_964653155.1 uncultured Flavobacteriaceae bacterium
ATGGCTTACGTTCAGGTATTCGGCAATTTCTTCACTAAAGTAGGGCGTGCCGTTTATAACATGTTTAATGCAGGTTTCAATTTCCTCTATGGCAAACTCTTTTAAAATATAGCCATATACATTAAAGGCTTTGGCCTGGTCGTATAGTTCTTCTTCCTTATCAACAGTAATGAGGATAACTTTTGTGGGCAAATGGTTTTTTTGACAAGCTTCGGCAATTTCCAATCCAGTTTTAAAAGGCATCCTTATATCGAGAATGGCTATTTCTGGTTTGAGCTTTACAATAAGGCTGTAGGCGGCATTGCCATCTTCTGCACTGCCAACAATGTTATAACCTTGCGAGGTTAAAAAGTCGGTTAGGCCACGAAGCAAAAGCGGATGGTCGTCTGCTATAATAATAGAGGTATTCATTAAAACTTAGAGAGAGATTTGTTGCTTAGTTAGATTTTTAAATATAAATATTTCTTTTCGTAATCAATTACGGCTTTGGCTTTTTTTAAAATGTCGGCACCTATAATGCCGTCAACAGGTTTCGAATCATGATCGGTAAGGGCCATATTTACATGCGTAAGGTTAAATAGTATCAAAACAATTTTATTGTTGCTCCATTTGCCAATCTTCACCCTGTTTTTTTTTGCCATTTTGGTTTCCATGTTTATGGCTCCAGCGCCAGCTGCCTTAACGAGTGAGTCTTCTGCTTTTAGTTTAAAGGTTTTAATGCCTTCAAAATCAACGCACGAACTTGAGGCTCCGGTATCTAATATAAAACGTCCTTTTTTACCATTAATACTGGCCTTAATTTCAAAATGGTTAGTTTTGGTAAGGTGCAGCTTTACTTTGGTATAGCCTTTATCGAGAAGGAATTGTTGAAGTGTTGCCACCATGTTTTTTTCTTTTAAAGAATAAAAATAGCGCAATTAAAAGTATAATTATCCCAAAAAAGGTATAAAAGTTGAAGTTTTTCGTTTTTTTGGTTTCCATTGGGCCGTAATAAACAAAAGCGCTCCAATAGTAAGGTGATTTTTTAATATTGCTGATGGATTCGTTTTTGAGGTATTCCAATTTCGATTGGCTATTGGCGGTGAATGCCGATTGGTGCTCGCCGAAATTTGTATAAAACGACTGCATAATTTGAGAGGTAGAAAGGTCGTTGATTTGCCAAAGCGAAAACAATAAACTTTGCGCTCCGGCATACTGAAAGCCACGGGCAATGCTCATAGCGCCTTCCGATTTGTAAAGTTTGCCAATGCCCGTTTCGCAGGCGCTTAAAACGACTAAATTACTGTTCAGGTCGAGGGCATACAGTGCGTTTAAAGTAAGAGGTTCGTCATAAAATGAAATACTGGCAGGATTAACAAAATCGCCACTTTGGGCGTGGGTGGAAAGGTGTAAAATATCGTAATGGCTACCTTTTTCAATGAAATGGTGTTTGCTGGCTTCGGTATGCATCAAAATTTTGGCCTCCATTTCATCTCTAAGCACTTCGGCTTCTGCTTTTGAAAAGCTCAAAGCTTGGCTACTACCTTCAAAAATCGGGAAAATACCCAAAACACTTTTGTTGTTTGTTGTGGCTTCGGTATTTAAGTACATCGTTATGCTTGCAGCAAAAGCTAAACGGTTTGAGCGGGCTACAAACGGCATGTTTTCAAAAACTGTGGTTGTGGTTTTGTTGGTGAGCAAAGCGTCAAACGGAATAAAATTTAGTAGTCCGTCAGTAATCAATAGTACATTTTTATGATTAATAATCTTTTGTAAGTTCAGAAGTTTGAATATTCCAAAAGCCCGATTTGTAAAATTTTGTATATCATTATTAATGGTGCTTGGCTTATTGAAAAGATTGATAAAGTTAATAATGTCTTTTTCAGCTTTTTGGGTTTTTTGGATGCGGATTATGTCAATATTGTTTTTTGAAACCACAAATTGATAAATATGATTTTTTCCGTAGAAATACTCAATTAAAACAGCTTTGTCTTTTTGCAATTTTTGTTGCAATTCCAATAGCGAAAACGGGTCTTGGGACGAAGGATGGACTTTATAAATAGCCTGTTTCAGCGTTTTTAAATCCAAACTAATTTGGCTTAACGTTTTATTGTATTCATTGATTTTTGAAATGCGGTTGTCGCCCAGTTGTTCTTTTACCAATAAGCTCGTTATGTGTTCTTGATTTTTAAGTAGTCGGTATTCGTTCTGTAAAAGCGTGTCGTTCGGAAATTTTTTTAAACGTTGCTTTTTCAAAAACATATCTATTAAAGTTGATGCTTTGCTGTTTTCGGCATATTGAAGGGCTTTAAAAATAATGGAATCATTTTTCGTTTTTTTATAAGCACTGAAAAGCAAATCGATGCATTTTTCGCTGCGGATTCTGGTGGCCGACTGGTTTAATATTTTGGTTTCCTGTGCCGTCCAGCTGCTGCGCAGTAACTCTGAAACGTAAAAACTAAGGTCAAAATAATAAAGTGCCGTTTCGGTATTCGGGGCAATTTCTGCATACAAATCGAAAATATCCATAAAGGTGTTTTCGGCGTATAAATCTGATTTTTTGGGTGATGAATCTTTCTTAAAATTCGGAATTAATATAGTTGTGGCGGTGTTTAAGCTTTCAGTCGCTTTATCGTTTTGGTTTAACAGCACATGCAATTGGGCTTCTTCAACATAGAGTTTTGCTAAACTCCGATTCGATAGGTTGCCTTCCGAAAGTGTTTTGTTTTTTGCCTTTTTGAATTCCAAAAGCGCTTCTTTGTAATTTCCATTTTGCAGTGCCATTTTGTATTTCTGTTCGCTGTCGAGAAATTTCGGGAAGTCGGTATGGCTTGAAATGAGACCAAGTGCCATTTGGCTGTCTGCGTTTATTTCAATCAATTTTTGCTTTTGAAGTGTTGTAGCGTTTGGGTGTTCGGCATATTCCGAAGTTAATTTTAAAACCGTTTCGTGCCGCCCTAAGGTTTGGTATAGTTTCGCCAGGTTAATAGCGCCACTGATTTGGTGTTTGGTGTTTTTGTTTTTTTCGGCTAAAAAAATGTACTGTTTTATAGTGCTTTCGGCATTGGTAAAATCGCCGATTTTGGTGTACAGGTTGCCTAGCGGTTTCATGCAGCTTTCAATAATATCAAAATCTGAAATGCTTGAAAGTTGATGTTGATTAAAGCGTTTAAAAGCGTCTTCGAAGGTGGTGATGGCCGCTTTGAGTTTCGATTCCAAATCCAGATAAAACCCTTTGTGGCATAGCAAAAACACTAAGGCCAAATGCTCGTTTTTGGTTGTGGCTTGATTTTTAAATTGGTTTTCCTTTTGGATTAAAATTTCGAATGATTTTTCATTTTTATCGGCCATAAAAGTTTCGGCAGCCACATAAATTTGCTCTTCCAGATTTTGGGAAAAACTGAAAGTGCAGAAAAATAGAAAGAAAGCGCAAAGTTTGTTCATGCTGGGCGGGTTGCCAAAAAAGCTTTAGTCTTAGAATTTCCAAATGGCGTAAAATTGCCAATAGTTAAAATGGTTTTCAAAATTTAAAATGTAACGGGCGCCAAGACTAGGGCCAATGCGCGCAAAACCTGCGGTGGCTTCAAGTAGCAACCCTGTTCTTAAATTGGTAAAGGAATTGCTTTCGGTGTTAGATTCTTCACTGGTTTCCCACACGGGGGCATCGGGCTGGTCGCCTTCAAATCGTTCAATTAAAATATCTTGTTTTTGTTTTTCACTTATCGAAATGGTGTTTTGTAATCCAGCACCTAAACCAATATAGTTATTGAGGTTGTATCGTAACAAAATAGGCACATCCCAATCGATATTTTTATAAGAAGTGCCGGTGGTGGTACGCTGCCTAAACCGAAATCCAGCGGCATCCTGAATAAAGTCTTCTTCAACGGTTGTGCCCAAGTTGTAATTGTGGAAATTGTTCATCAATTCCACTTGCCAGTGCCAGCGGTATGATTTATACGGGGAAATGGTCGCCCCAAAAAAGTAGCTCTCAGAATTTCTTAAATCGGAAAACGAATTGTAGCCCACCTTGGCGCCAATGGAAATACCGGGCATAAAGCGTGTAGTAGAATAATTGGTGATAATGGGCTCGTTTTTATCGAAAATAATGGCCGTACGGCTTTTGGTTTTTTTCTTGTGGAAATCTTTGGCAAACTTGATCTTGTATTTAACGAAACCTTTGGTGCTGTCGTATTCCTTCACGTTTTTTTGTTCGCTGCCAGGCAGGTAAATATTTTTAAAAGTAAAAATGGCTTGGGTATTGGTAAAAGTGGTGTCCAGGCAACTGTACAGCACTTCGCGTTTGGGGCAAATCTTGCACTTGGGGTACATGTCGGTAACTTCAATGGTCGATTTGTCCAGCATTTCTGGAATATCGGTTTCCAACCGAATGGTACGTGCGGGGCCTTCGCCGTTGTTTTGGAATTTAATCTTGTATTTTAAGGTTTTAAAGCGCACCAATCGGTAATTCATCAAAGTGCCGTTGGACGACATTTTGTTGGGGTCGTGCGAGGTCACGATTTCCATTTCCATGTCTTTCACCTTGTGGTTGTCGTAATTGGCATCGGGCACGTAAACCCCACGAACCGAAATTATGGCGCTGGTATCCTTGACCATTTCGGGCGTGGTTTTTAAAGTGAAAAACATATTGCGTTCTTCTTCGGGCTGCATACCGTTAAATTCTAAAACTTGCCAGTTGCGGTATAGCGATTGGGCTTCAGAAATGGTAAGCGGCAAATTGGTTTTTTCGGTGGAATCTTGTGCGATTTGTGGCCTTTCAATTTTGAATGTATTGGTTGAAGCCAAAAGCGTGTTGTCATTATCTGTTTTTCGGGTAAAAGCAAAACCTTCGGTGGCTACCGATTTTTCACCGTGATAAGTTCGGGTATCCAGAATTTCAAAATTATCGGCTTTAAATTTCTGTTCGTTGTAAAACAGATAGATTTTGCCATTGGTCTTGTAGTGTTTTTTGTTTTTGTACCGCACAATAAGCACCATATCTTGATCGGGAACGGGTTCGCGGTTGCGTTTTAAAATAAAATCTTCATCCATTGATGCTGTTTCACCATACTCTGTTGAAACCGAATTGACGTTCACTTTTTTGGGGCGGGTAGTGGGTGGTTTTCCGGTGTCGTAGTTGTTGGTGGCCCAAAGTTTTACTTCGTATTCGCCTATTTCCTTATAAATATGTTTGGGGTTTTCTTCGGTGCTGTAGTGGCCATCGCCAAATTCCCAGTAATGGGTGTAAAATGCTTTTGGAGCGCCAGCAATTTGTTGCAGCTCGGGCGTTTCTGGAGTAAACATTACCACATTACCGTTGGTTTCCGTTTTTATGGTGGCTGCTCTGGCTAAAGTATCGTTGAGGATTTCTTGGGCAGAAGCACATAAGAAACTTGCCAAATAAAACGTGGTGAGTAAGTAAATTTTCATTGCAGATTCGAATTTAGTGGTTTTAAATATACAAAAAGAGCGGTTTAGGCACTACATGTTGATATTGGTAATAATAACAACAATATTGGCTGTAACGACTGCAACGGCGCAAATAATAATTAATATGAAAACCAAACGCTTCATATTACTATATCAACCGAGGGTTGATTTTGTTACCCTTAAAAAGGAAAAGCCAGAAATTTAAGTTTCTGGCTTTTGTGAGCAGGTTAAGGTGAGGGCACCATAAGAAAGTAGGTTTTTAAACTGGCAGATGTTTATGGTAATCCGTTGATAATGGTTTCTAATTGCGATTGCGTTACGATGGATGTTTCGCCTTCTGTAATAGTAATGACACCGTTTTCAACAATAGTCACGCTTTTTATGGCATATTTCCAATCATTAGCAGATTCGGTAACGAAAATCACGTGGCATTCCAACCCGATAGGGATCTGTCCGTAATGTTCACTGAATAAGCCTTGTATGGGGTCGTAGGTGTCGAGGTTCGCCAAGCCGGTATCTTCGCCATCGTAAGATAAAAATACCGAGCAGTTGGTGTTGTCGTAACCTTCTGGCACATCAACAAGAATGGTGGTTTTTGGTCGAGGGTCGTTATAAAAACGATCCACGTTGCTCCATCCAAAATCACCGATGAAAGCGTAATATTGGTTGCCTTCGGTAAACACACCTCCACCGTCGCCTTGTGGTCCGGTACCATCTTCGCGTTTGTTTTCTTCCCAGGCCAGATTGCCATTTTCGTCAATAATCCCTGTCCACATAATCATTTCGGGGTCTGGGCCACCGGTTAATTCGGTTGGAATACCCAATTGTATGTTGCAATTAGTTTCTAAGGCGATACCATTTTGTGTGGCTTCAATGAAAAACTCGCCGCCTGTTAGCAATAGGGCTTTGTCGCCGTTGGGCATAATGCCCATTGTGGGTTTGTTGGTAACGAGCATGGTGCCTTTGCTGAAAATTTCAACAAATTCTAAATTAACTTCTCCTGTTACGGGGGCGCCGTTGGCAGTTAAACAAGAGCCGTTAATGCCGATGCTTACACCGTTTTCTGAGGTTAGGCTTGTCCAGCCATCTTCAGCATTAAATTGGAAATTTTGAGTAATGCCCTCCAAAGCTTCGTTTTGCAGATTGGTGTAATCTTCAGCAGAAGGATAAAAGATAATATCGGCATCGTCGTTGTTCTTGCTACAGCTTGTAAATACTAAGGCTGTTAATAATAGTGTTCCTAAAATGTGCTTAAAATTCTTCATGATAAATTGGTTTTAAATTGTTATTCGTGTTTATATCAACAGGGCAACTTTTTTGTTACCCTGTTTTGGGATTTTTTTCAGATTTTATTGTTGAGGTTGGCTAATGATGATTTTTGATACAATAGCATCGCCCGAGGCCACTAGCTGAATCATTTTGTCGGCATAAGCTTTATTAGAAGCATAACCTTTGGCTTTGCCGGTCTTGGTTTCCACTTCCCAGAAATAGTTTCTTTTGGCGTTATTGTTCAGTTCAGATTTTAAAACCAAAAAGCTTTTTATTTCTTTTCCTCTTACCACTTCGTCAGAGCTTGAAAGTGCCATCATATTTTGGGCTTCCTTTAGTGATAGAGCAGTGCCCGAATAGGTGCTTTTGGTGGTTTCCACTTTCCACTCAAAAACCTGGGCAATGGCATCTCTGTTAATTTCAACAGTTTCGTTACTGTTAAAAGTTTCGTTTTTGTTTGTAGCATTTACATTAAAAAAAGAAAGAGCTACGATGGCGATAGTTAAAATTGAAGTTTTCATAATTTCTAAGTTTTTATGGGTTAATTAATTTTTGTTTCGTCATTTATTTTTTGACTGTTACACCCTTATATCAAAACCCTTTTAAATTTGTTACCCTTTTTTTGAAAGTTTTTTTACATTAGTAGAAAATACAAGGGCTAATGGGCGAAAAGAAAATTCATGAAGACCAGAAATACATCGACGGATTGCTGGAAAACAACTCCTTTATCATACAAGCGATATATGATAAGTTTGTACCCAAAGCGGTGAATTACATAAAACAGAATAGTGGCGATGCCGATAAAGCCCAAGATGTGGTGCAGGACACTTTAATTACTATCTATAATCAAGCCAGCCAGAAAAAATTGCAGTTAACCTGTCCGTTTGATGCCTATTTTTTTCTGTTGTGCAAGCGCAAGTGGTTAAACGAGCTAAAAAAATCTTCAAACAAAGAGGTAACAATTAACGAGGAAGTGTTATCTAAAGATGACGACGCCCAAGAATTGGCCTTTGAAACTTCGGTATTTGGAGAAAAGCAAAAACTGTTTGCCGAAATGTTTGCCCAATTAGGCGATGCCTGCAAAGATTTGCTAAAAGCTACTTTTAAAATAAAATCGATGGAGGAAGTGGCCAAAAGTTTAGGAGTAACTTATGCCTACGCCCGAAAGAAAAAATCGTTGTGCATTGGCAAACTTACCGAACTGGTTCAAGGGTCGCCAAAGTTTAACCAACTTAAAAATTAAAGTTATGGACGACCAAAATTATATACTATTTGAAGCCTACCTCGCCAACGAACTGTCTGCGGAAGAAAAGCACAATTTCGAAAATCGACTAAAAATGGATGCTGAATTCAATCAATCATTCCAAACCTTTAAGGAATTGTCTTCTTTTTTAGAACATCAAATAGGAAACGAAGAGGCTTCGGCGGCTTTTCAGCAGAATTTAAAGAAAATTTCAACAGAACATTTCAGTAAAAATACTGTGGCCGAAGAAGTGGTAACGCCAAAAGTGAGAAAGCTCAACTTTTATAAATACGCCATTGCGGCCTGTGTTGTTTTGCTTTTTGGGATTTTTGTGTTCAATCAGTTTTCAACCCCTTCGTATTCCGATTATAATGATTTTGGGGCCATCAGTTTAAGTGTGCGGGGCAATCAAGATGAACTTTTAAAAACGGCCGAAACAGCTTTCAATAATAAAGATTTCGCTAAAGCGGAAGCAGCTTTTGCCGAGCTTTTAAATTCAGATACCGATAATACGGAATTAAAACTTTATCGCGCCATTTCGAACATTGAATTGAATGATTTTGAAACTGCCGATGCCTTGTTGAACGAATTGCGCAACGGTAATTCAGCTTACAAAAACAAAGCAATTTGGTATTTAGCGCTGAGCAAACTCAAACAAAACGAAACCGAAGCCTGTTTGGAGATTCTAAAAACCTTGCCCGAAGGTGCCGATGATTACAACCGTGCCCAAAAATTAATGGATAAGTTGGATTGAAACT
>CAZZDI010000065.1:8776-14121 GCA_964653155.1 uncultured Flavobacteriaceae bacterium
TATTTTTGCACCATGATAATTACAGACACCCACACCCATTTATATAGCGAAGCTTTTGATGACGACCGAAGTGAAATGATACACCGTGCCATAGACCAAGGCGTGTCGCGGTTTTTTATTCCTGCCATCGATTCTGAATATACCGAGGCCATGCTTCAGTTGGAAAAGGACTTTCCAGAAAACATTTTTTTAATGACTGGTTTGCATCCCACGCACGTAAAACCCGAAAGTTGGGAAGAGGAATTGAAGCATGTTGAAGCGCTTTTGGCGCAACGAAAATTTTACGCCGTTGGCGAAACGGGTATTGATTTGTATTGGGATACATCGACTTTGGAAATTCAAAAGCAAGCATTCAAACATCAAATTCAATTGGCAAAGCAATACGAATTGCCCGTCGTGATTCATTGTCGCGAGGCTTTCGATGCCATTTTTGAAGTGCTGGAAGAGGAGAAAAGCGATGATTTATTCGGAATCTTTCACTGTTTCTCCGGAACTTTAGAACAGGCACACCAAGCGCTGTCCTATAATATGAAACTGGGTATTGGCGGTGTAGCGACTTTCAAAAACGGGAAAATTGATAAATTCCTCAATGAAATCGATTTAAAACACATTGTGTTGGAAACCGATGCGCCCTATTTGGCACCAACGCCTTTCCGCGGAAAGCGAAATGAAAGTGCTTATATAATAAAGGTGTTAGAAAAATTGGCGACCATATATAATAGGTCTGTGGAAGAAATTGCCGAAATTACCACCAAGAATTCAAAAGACGTTTTTGGCGTATAATTTTATGGAAAACAAAAAACCAAATATACTCCTTATATATACGGGCGGCACCATTGGTATGGTGAAAGATGCCAAGACAGGTGCATTAAAAGCTTTTAATTTTAAAAATCTGTTAACGCGCATTCCAGAAATCCAGCTATTGGATTGCCATATTGATACCGTGTCTTTTGAAAATCCGATTGATTCGAGCAATATGAATCCCGAATACTGGGTGCAAATAGCTGAAATTATTGAAAATAATTATGATGCGTTCGATGGGTTTGTGGTGCTCCACGGCAGTGATACCATGAGTTATTCGGCTTCGGCATTAAGTTTTATGCTGGAAAACTTAGCAAAACCTGTCATTTTTACGGGTTCGCAACTGCCCATTGGCGATTTGCGTACCGATGCCAAAGAGAATTTAATCACATCCATTCAATTAGCATCGTTACAGGAAAACAGTCAACCGGTTGTAAAGGAAGTGTGTTTGTATTTTGAATATAAACTATATCGTGGCAACCGCACCACAAAATTAAATGCGGAACATTTTCAAGCATTTGCCTCTATGAATTATCCCGAACTGGCAGAATCGGGTGTGCATTTAAAAATAAACAAGGAATATTTGTTTCAGCCGAAAACGGACAAAGCGTTAAAAATTAATAAATCGTTTGATAACAATATTGCCTTAATAAAGTTGTATCCCGGAATTTCGGAGGCAGTGGTTAAAACTATTTTTAGTACGCCAAATTTAAAAGGCGCCATTATGGAGACCTATGGCGCAGGCAATGCAACGACCCAAAAATGGTTTGTCGATATTTTAAAGGAACAAATTTCAAAAGGCATACCTATTATTAATGTTACCCAATGCCCAGGCGGAAGTGTAATAATGGGGCATTACGAAACCAGTAGTGCATTGAAGCAAATTGGGGTTATTTCGGGTAAGGATATCACCACAGAGGCCGCATTGGCTAAATTGATGTGTTTATTGGGTCAAAATAAATTTGAGGGTAACAGCTTCAAAACCACGTTCGAAAACGATTTAAGAGGGGAGATGACGCAAAATTAACTTTCAAAATTTTAGCAATCAAAGATTTTTTCGTTATTTGACCCCCGTTAATTAATGATGATTAATATACAGAGAGGTGGCCGAGTGGTCGAAGGCGCACGCCTGGAAAGTGTGTATACGCCAAAAGCGTATCGAGGGTTCGAATCCCTTCCTCTCTGCTGTTATTTTATTTTTAATTGCTTTTTTTTTATATCTTTAACACTTTAACTAATAAAATTAAGATTTTAGAACATGAAAAGATTATTTTCAATCCTTGCCATAACAGGAATAATGGCATTTGGAACGGCTAATGCAACAACCATTGCAAACACGAGTACCGCTGTTACAACTACAGTAACTGTGGCTCAAGAAGATGATGCTGCGGCACCGGCCGAAGAATCGTTAGGTTTTCACCAAGAATTAAAGAAACGTTTTATTGAAGGAGGCCCTGGTTTTATGGGAATCGTATTGTTATGTTTAATTTTAGGATTAGCCATTGCCATAGAAAGAATTATCTTTTTAAACCTGTCAACTACAAACACTAAAAAGTTAACGCAGCAAGTGGAAGATGCATTGGCATCGGGTGGTGTTGAAGCTGCCAAAGAAGTATGCAGAAACACAAAAGGCCCTATCGCTTCTATTTTCTACCAAGGATTGGATAGAACCGATGAAGGTATAGAAGCTGCCGAAAAAGCGGTTGTAGCCTACGGCGGTGTTCAAATGGGACAATTGGAGAAAAACGTATCTTGGATTTCATTATTTATCGCCTTGGCACCAATGCTTGGTTTCATGGGTACGGTAATTGGTATGATTCAGGCATTCGATAAAATTGAAGCTGCTGGAGATATGCAGCCATCACTTGTTGCAGGTGGTATTAAAGTAGCACTTTTAACAACTGTATTTGGTCTTGTAGTGGCGATTATCCTTCAAATTTTTTACAATTACATTATTGCTAAAATTGATAGCATTGTTAACGATATGGAAGATGCTTCTATCACGTTAATGGATCTATTGATCAGAAACAAAAAGTAATAATAATTGAAAACTAAAAAATTATGGGTTTACATAAAATATTAAAAATAGTAGCCTTCGCTCTAGCTATTATTGGTGCCGTTTTTGCACTAATGATTATGGCCGGAGACGAAGAAAGCGCACAAAGTATGAGCGGGAATATGCTGTATGTGGCCTATGCAGTTTTAGGTATTGTACTTTTACTGGTTGTACTGTTCGTGATAAAAGGCCTTTTTGCAGGTAATCTTAAAAAGACCTTGCTTACAGTAGGTGCCTTTTTGGCCGTTATATTTGTTTCCTATGGAATTTCCTCGGGTACAGACTTAGACTTACAACCTTTTATTAACAAGGGTGCAGATGTAACCGAGTCAACCTCTAAAACTGTAGGTGCAGGATTGTACGCATTCTATATCCTAGCCATATTGGCAATAGGGTCGATGCTGTACGGCGGAGCAAAAAAAATATTTAATAAATAATAAACTATGGCGAAAAGAGCAGCACCAGAAGTAAATGCAGGCTCCATGGCCGATATTGCTTTCTTGTTATTGATATTCTTTTTGGTAACCACAACTATTGAAACCGATTCTGGTCTTAATAGAAAATTGCCTCCCATTGAAGAAACCGAACCTCCTGTCATCAAACAAAAAAATATCTTTACGGTTTTGTTAAACGGTAAAGACCAATTGTTGGTTGAAGACGAAATTATGGAGTTGAAGGATTTAAGGGAAGCTGCCAGAGAATTTTTGGATAACGGAGGCGATGGTTCATGTGACTATTGCAAGGGCAAAAAAGACTCAGAGTCTTCTGATAACCCAGACAAAGCTATTATTTCGTTAAAGAACGAACGAGAAACCACTTATAAAACGTATATCGCCGTTCAAAACGAACTTGTAGCTGCATACAACGAACTGAGAAACAGAAGGGCCGAAGAGCTTTACGGACAAACATTTGCTGAAATGGAAGCAAATTATAACGACGTAAACTGGCCGGGAAACAAAGCAAAGCTAAAAGATCAAATCGAGCAGATTAAGCTTGATTATCCGCAAAAGCTTTCTGAAGTACAATAGATAAAATTTAACATTCAAGAATATGTCTAAATTTAAGAAGAAAAAATCAGGTGCTTTGCCAGCAATATCTACGGCGTCGCTACCAGATATCGTATTCATGTTATTATTCTTTTTTATGGTGGCCACAGTAATGAGGCAGAACACGCTTAAAATTGAAAATAACCTGCCATACGCCGATCAGGTAGAAAAGCTTGATAAGAAAGATTTGGTAATGTACATTTATGCGGGTAAGCCCAGTGCAAATTACAAACAATTCGGCACCGAAGCCAGAATCCAGTTAAATGACGATTTTGCCAATGTAAGTGATATTGCCTCATTCATTGCTGAAGAGCGCGCTTCAAAACGAGAGGAATTGGTTCCATTTTTAACCACTGCATTAAAAGTTGACAGTGATGCCAACATGGGATTGATTGGAGATATTAAATACGAACTACGTAAAGTTAATGCGTTAAAAATTAATTACACCACCAAAAAAGGTGATGTACTGCAAAACCAATAACTTTGCACTCTTAATTTTATAGAAAAAGGCGTTTTGAATATTCAAAACGCCTTTTTGTTTTTTTATCTTTGGTTCAACAATGCCTATTCTAAATGAAACGATTTGTTGTACTCATACTTTTTTTTGTTTTTGGTATCATGCATGGCCAAGATCAATTGGTTAAGGAAGTCGATTCCCTTTACAAAGAAGACCATTTTTATGCCGGGGTAACGTATAACGTTTTGGTCAATAAACCTTCCAATGTCAAGCAAAGCGGTTTTTCGTTGGGCTTTCATTTAGGTTTTATTAAAGACATGCCCATTAATAAAAGCCGTACTTGGGCCATTGGCGTGGGTTTGGGCTATTCGGCCAATTCATTTAACGAAAATATGTTGGTCAGTAAATCAAATTCAGATGAATTCAATTATAGTGTTATTGAGGATAAAGGAACCTATAATAAAAACAAGTTTGCCTCCCATTTGGTGGAGTTGCCTATTGAATTCCGTTGGAGAACATCCACACCAACCAATTATAACTTTTGGCGCATTTATACCGGTTTTAAACTAGGATATGCTTTTGTGAACACCAATAAGCACAAAGGTAATTTGGGTGATTTTAAATACAACGATAACCCTAATTTTAACAATTTTCAGTATGGGTTAACATTAAGTGCCGGTTATAACACTTGGAATCTTCATCTGTATTATGCCCTAAACCCTATTTTTAATAGTGATGCGCAGCTTAATGGGAGCGCTATCGATATGAGTGCCATTAAAATTGGTTTGATGTTTTATGTTTTGTAACATAGTCTTGAAACACTTTGATGTGAAAATGAGTGTGGTTAACTTTTTATAGTTTTGTCGTGATGAACGCATTAGCGGCATCTGTTAATCAGTAGATTTCCCGTCTATCGGGATTGACTGACAATCTATAGCTAAATCTACATAAAATGTCATGCTGACGAAGGAAGCATCTCATTTAT
>CAZZDI010000066.1:0-6158 GCA_964653155.1 uncultured Flavobacteriaceae bacterium
CTGAAAATTTTCGGTCAGAGTTTTTTTATTCCATTTAACTTTCGCGCCTCACCAAAGCATAATAATCGCCCTCAATGGGCAAATAACCTTGGTTGTACACAAAATAATATACCTTCCCGGCCTTGGTGGTGTAAATACTGGTAAAATAATTAAAATCGAAACCGGCTTCAATTAGTTTTCCGCGCGAAGCCGTTGTTTTTTGGTCGGGATTTAGCGCTTCCAAAATGCGGTAGTTCTTCCTCAGCCTATTGTTAATATTCCGAACTAGATTTTTACCATCCTTGTTAACCCGATTGTTATAGGCATTTCTGCATGCATCGTTACAGAATTTTTTATCAATCCTGCCCACAATTTTATCGCCACATTCCAAACATTGTTTTTGCATGAATGAAAAGTACAAAAAAAAACAATATCCGACAACAAACGTTTACAAACGATATTAAACAAGTAATAACCGAATACCTTTTGAAAACCAGCCCATATTTGCAGTGCTGAATTTATACTGAATTCATTTTCAGCAACAACAAAACAAAGTATTAACTGTTTAACGTTCCTGAAATAAATTCAGGATTTAAAAAATTTAAATTATGAGCACGCTAAGAAACAAAGTACAGTTGATTGGAAATTTAGGAAACGACCCAGAAATCATCAATTTGGAATCTGGAAAAACATTGGCCAAATTCAACTTAGCCACCAACGAAAGCTACACCAACAACAAAGGAGAAAAAGTAACCGACACCCAATGGCACAATATTGTAGCCTGGGGGAAAACGGCACAGATTATTGAAAAATACGTTTCGAAAGGCAAAGAAATAGCCATTGAAGGCAAATTGACCTCACGAAGCTACGACGACAAGGAAGGCAACAAACGCTACATCACCGAAATTGTTTGCAACGAACTGCTAATGCTAAGCAAATAGCCTTTATCTTTTTTTGCCCTTGATATCATAAAGTCGGTTTCGTGCCGGCTTTATTTTTTTACATTATCAACATTAAAGTACCCGCCCTTATTTTCGGTTCGTTCCAAAGACTGTTCAATAATTAAATGGCCTACATTTATCATGTTTCGCAGTTCGCAAAGCGATGTAGTAATTTTATGTTCTTTGTACAAATCTTCTACCTCGCTATAAATCAAATCAATGCGTTTTATTGCCCGTTTCAATCGCCTATTACTCCGTACAATCCCCACATAATCGCGCATTAAGGCCTGTAATTCTTTTTGGTTATGCTGAATTAAAACATGCTCTTTACTAATAGTGGTCCCGTCATCATTCCACTTCGGAATATCCACATTCAGCTTCACAACGTCCCTTTTAGAGTGGTATTTAAAAATGTTGTGGGCATACACCAAAGCTTCAAGCAACGAGTTTGACGCCAACCTATTGGCGCCATGAAGCCCAGTTCTAGTACACTCGCCACAAGCGAACAGGTTTTTTATGGATGTTTTCCCTTTTTTATTCACCTTTATTCCACCACAAAGATAGTGGGACGCCGGCACCACCGGAATCCAGTCGGTCTCAATGTTAATATGGCGACTTTTACATTTGTTATAAATATTGGGGAAGTGGTTTTTGAACGCCTCAATATCAAGATGCGTACAATCCAAATAAACATACTGGTCTCCAGACTTTTTTAATTCGTTATCGATACATTGCGACACGATATCTCTGGATGCCAACTCGGCACGCTCGTCGTAATCGGGCATAAATCGATGTCCGTTTTGGTTTCTAAGAAACGCTCCAAATCCTCTAACCGCTTCAGAAATCAAAAAAGACGATTCGCCCTTAGTATCGTAAAGGGCCGTAGGGTGAAACTGAACAAATTCCATGTCCTTAATTTTGGCCTTGGCTCGGTAGGCCATAGCTATGCCATCGCCTGTTGCAATGGCTGGGTTGGTAGTATGGCCGTAAACCCGGCCAATGCCCCCGGAAGCCAACAAAGTTACCCCCGATTTTATTGTAAAAATATCGCCTGTTTTTTGGTTGAGAATATAAGCTCCGTAACAAGTCAGCTCTTCAGCGTTGGGATCTTTTACATGGTGATTGGTCACCAAATCGATAGCAAAATGATGCGGCATGATGGAAATATTGGGTAACTGATGGGCTCGTTTCAGGAGTGCCCTTTCAATTTCGTAGCCCGTAATATCTTTATGGTGCACAATGCGATATTCAGAATGCCCGCCTTCTTTTCCCAAATCGAACTTTCCGGCATCGTTAACATCAAAATTAGCTCCCCAAAGCAAAAGCTCCTCCAATCGGTCGGGGCCTTCCTTTACCACCATTTTCACAACATCTTCCTTGCAGAGTCCGTCACCGGCAATTAAGGTATCCTTAATATGTTTTTTAAAGGAATCGTCTTCTTTATTTAAAACAATGGCTACGCCGCCTTGGGCATATTTGGTATTCGATTCGTCTTCACTGGCTTTGGTAACAATAACCACTTTCCTTTCGGGGAATTTTTCAGCAATTTTAACCGAAAAGGTCAATCCCGCAATACCAGAGCCAATAACAAGATAATCTGAGGTCATTTTAATTGTTTTGACAACTCCAACATGCGCTCAATGGGCAACAACGCGCGGTCTATAATTTTGGGATCCACTTCAATTTGTGGCGATTCGTTAAGTAAACAATCATATAGTTTTTGAAGCGTATTCATCTTCATGAAATGGCACTCGCTGCACGCGCAGGTATTATCTTCTTTTGCCGGAGCCGGAATCATTTCGGTATTGGGCATTTCCTGTTGCATTTTGTGCAAAATACCCGCTTCGGTGGCTACAATAAACTTTTGGTCCTGGTGCTGCTTCACATAATTTATCATACCCGAAGTAGAACCAATGTAGGTTGCGGTATTCAAAATGTGGGTTTCAGACTCTGGATGTGCTATAATTTTATAATCGGGGTATTTTTTATGAAGCTCAATCAATTTATCCATTGAAAAAGCTTCGTGCACTACACAACTGCCGTCCCAAAGCAACATATCGCGCCCCGTTTCATTAATAATGTAACGGCCAAGGTTTCTATCGGGAGCAAAAATAATAGGGGTCTCTTTTGGAATGGAGTTCACTATTTTTAATGCGTTTGACGATGTACAAACAATATCGCTCAAGGCCTTTATTTCTGCGGAACAATTTACATAGGTAATCACCACATGGTCGGGGTGCGCTTTTGTGAATTTTTCGAATGCCTCTGGCGGACAAGAATCGGCCAATGAACAACCGGCGTTCAAATCGGGCAGCACCACGGTTTTACTTGGGTTTAGAATTTTAGCGGTTTCTGCCATAAAATGGACGCCCGCAAAAACAATGATATCGGCATCGGTTTCGGCTGCTTTTTGCGACAAGCCCAAACTATCGCCTACATAATCTGCAATATCCTGTATTTCGCCAACTTGGTAGTAGTGCGCCAAAATTACAGCATTCTTTTCCTCTTTTAGCCTCTTTATCTCTTTTACTAAATCCATTTTAAATACTAGTGTAATTATAAAACAAGCCGGTAAAACGCTACCTACCCATTTTATTGCAAATATCTTAATTTATCTGCTTATTAGGATTGTAATTTAGCTAAAAAATGCGAACATCTAAAACCCCCACAATAATTCAACCGAATATTTCAATAATTGCCAACCAAACGCTTAAAAATTTCCAAAAACAAAAAAAAGCTTATTTTCCCATCTTGTTTTAAACGGCTACAGGCCGGCTTTCTATAGATATTAAAAGCTCGGCGAGCTCATTATCGCCGCGGTTTAATTCTCTTAACACAGTATCTCGGCCTTCAGAAAACACATCTTTTAAATGGGCAAACAGGTTTTGGTAATACCCTATGCCTTGTTTTAAATTATGGGTGAAGGTTGTTAAATATTTTTCTTCTTTTGAATTGACGTTCATTTTAAATTCATCAACTTTTTTAGTTAAGTAATCGATATAAATGTTCAATTCTTTAATAAACAAATTGGGACGATCGGTTCTTGAAATTACATTCTCACGTCCGTAAATATGATTGGTTATGCTCGCCAAGCTCATTACTTTTGAATAGTAAGCCATGTTTGGCCCCGGACAAACCGAAACCCCGGTGCCTTCCGTTTTCGTATCCAAATTATAGGCCAATAGTGCCGAAGTCCCTAAACCTACACAGGTGCACGATTTTTCTATTATTTTGCTGTGCCTCGTTTTGTATTCGTTTGCAGGCAACTGCATGCCATCCAGCTCTTTAATTTTAAGGTGTTGATATTCGCGGGAAGCCGTACAAATTCCCGTTTCTTTGAATTCCTTGTTAAGCGCCACGAACTTTTTGGGGCAGGAGCTACCTGGCCTATTTTTTTCTATTAAGCGCTGTTTTTCAATATCTTTGGTGTTGCCCTTTAAATTATTGAACGGCACCCCCAATGGCGAAATATCGCTTAAATACAAATCGTCTTCTTTAGCCTTGGCCAATTTACCCAATGTTTCGGCATCAACGGTGGTAGCCTCGGGAACCAATAAAAATGGACTGCCCCAGCCTACCGAATCCAAATCGTAGTGTTTAAGCAAAAAATCATGTTCTTCGTGGGTTCCCACACCGCCCTGCGCCGTAACTTTAAACGACAGGCTTTCGGGGGCTGGCCTATTTTGGTTTAACAATTCTTTTTTTAGAACGTCGAAAACCGTGGCGCGCAACTGCGCTCTATTTTCTTTAAACTCTGCCAAAACCGGCCCTAAAAGAAAACCGTCGGTCGCAAAAGCATGACCGCCACAGTTAAGCCCAGACTCAATTCGGTACTCTGAAACCCAAAGTCCTTTTTTCGCCAAAAACCGCCCCTGAATTAATGCCGAACGGTAATCGCTTACTTTTAAGATGATCCGTTTTTTAAGGTGCCCGTTTTCATCTGGAAAAAAATCTTCAAACGTGGCCATGTAACTATACAGCCGTGGGTTCATTCCTGCCGACAAGACTACCGAAGATTGCAACTTGCTCTGGGCAAATCCGCGTAAAGCCGCATGGGCATCATTAAACTCAACAGGCAACTTCTCCTTGTTTTTGTAGTTGTCTTTGTCCACCTTCGTCATTATATTAACATCTATAGCGCCCATGGTGAGGTTTTTAGAAACCCACTGTTTTATTTCTGAAAAGTCAATTCCGTTGGTCGTCAATTTTTTAAAATCTTCTTTAAGTTGCGCACCATTGGGCAACATATTGACGTATGACGCCACATCGTTATTGGCTTTTGAAGCCATATTTTTAAGCGCCTGGAAATTTTTATCGGCCAAATCGCTAATTAAATTTAAGTATAAGGTTATTCTTTTGGCCCTAAAATCTTCAACTTTGTCGGTAATTTCACTGTACGGCAATTCAAATTTTTCACTGTACATTTTTCTCAATTTCTCGAGCAAAATATCGTCAACCAAAGAAATCACAGAATCTATTCCCAAATGCGCCACCTTAAATGGTGTATCAACGGTAAAACCAATACCCATTACCGGTATGTGAAATGTGTGTGCTTTTGTCATATGTTCATTTTTAACCCACAAAAGTATCGTGTAAAAAACGGAGCGCACATGACAAATGTCATGTAACAGATCGCTGATTTTATTTAAACCAACATTTAAAAAGCCTTTATTTTTCATCAAAAACGCATTGTAAACATTAAAAGATACTTGCCCTTTTGTTCCATTATCCTTAACAACTATTCTGTAATGGAAGAAATTTGATAAATCTTTAAACAGACCGTGCGCATTAGCTCCAGCTTTAGTACTTTTATGCTTAATTTTTGAACAGAATATATATGTCAGTAGAACCAAAATTAAAACGATTCAACCAAAGCGTTTTGTCAAAATATCAAATATACAATAGCATATTTATGACCCTGCCCTTTGATTCCGTCACAAAAACCGGGGTCTTGTTGCCGTTATTCCATGAAACTTGCGAAAAAGGATTTAAAAAAGGCGACGATCCAACAACCATAGTCAATACCTTTTTTGAAAAATACCAAGCGCGACGATCAAAAGAAAGTCAAATAAATTTACTTTTTAGGTTCATCCAATACATTGAGCGCCAAGTGGTATTATTTGATGCTATTGAAGATGCCGCTTTTCCGGTGGTAAACAATATGGAAGGCGTGGGCACATTAAGAAACCTTAAAGGCTCGGCCATTTCTGAAGACAAACTTGAAGAACTTAAGGAATA